>JAFDYB010000056.1 GCA_018267655.1 Bacteroidota bacterium | reverse complement strand
TCCGATTTAAAGTGAATGCGGCAACTATCTTCGCTGCTAAAATTGGCTGTAAAAGAAAATAAATTCATCTGATTGATTTTGAAACAAATATAAGAAATTATGAGTAATTACGGATATTCAAAAAATATAATCAACTTAAAAAATATGCGCACCTGCCAAGCAATTTCTTTGTCAGAAGCGTTGCATTATTAGAGCAGATTGTAAAGTGAAAAATAAACATTTCTACTTGGTGTAATATTAATTCTTTCGTACTAAAATTTTAGTTTTTTCGCTAAAAAAATCATTAGAAAGCATAAAAAATAAAATTTTAAAATATTAATAATCATATAGTTATGATTTTTTTTTAAAAATTAGAAACATTAAAAATATAATTGTTTTTTTAAATTTAAATCTTATTTGAAATAATTTTAAGGAGGGATTAATGCTATCAGTATAAAAATTTTATAATTAAACCAAACATGAAAAAACAAGTTTTAATTTTTACCTTATGCTTATTAGAAGTTATTTTATATTCACAGCAAAGGTTTAAAAGCTTTAATATTCCTCAAAAAAAAGTATTTTCTCTCGATTCGTTAATCGGTTTTAATGAAGATAGTGTTAAACAAATTTGCAGAGAAGAAAATTTTTTGGGTGAAGAGTTTGTAAATTATATGCAGCAATCAAAGCGCCGTTTTCTTGATAATAAATACAACTTAATAAAACCGGTTGCTAGTTCGCAGTGGAGTTATAGGCCTGTTGGAAGCAACACCCTTTTAACGATGGCATGTAATAATGAAGATTTTGAATTAGGTAATATTTCAGGTTGGTCGTTAAGTGCAGGAAGTAATACAAACTCTACTACAATGGGTGGTTGTTGTCCTGTTAATTCGCTTGGTAATTATTCTCTTTTTACAGCGGCCCAGTCTGACCCTGCTACGGGTATTTCTTTAGCCTCCCCATTAGGTGGTAATTATGTATGCAAAATAAATGATTGGTGCAATAACCAAGAGGTTACACGCCTATCTAAAACATTTGCTGTTACATCAGCAAATGCTCTTTTTCAAATTGCATATTTTGCGGTGTTAGAGCAAGCCTCGCATTCATGCAAAACTCAACCTTACGTAAATGTAAGTGTATTAAATTGCTCGGGTACTAAACTATCTTGCCCTTATGTTCAATTCAATGTTCCTAGTAGTGCCTGCACTAATACAGCTTCATCTGGCTGGACATCTGGCACCGCGCTGAATTATTCGTCTCCTACAACTTATACCTTTGCGCAAGGGCCACACTATACTTCACTTTATTTATCGGTAACAACGGGTACAGCTATTTTAAGCGGAGCTGCTTGCAGTGGAGGTTTTTCTGCGTACTGGTCGGGTTGGAAAACAATGGCTTTAGATTTAACGCCTTATATTGGTTCTTGCATTACTATTCAATTAACTGTTGCTGATTGTGCAGGAGGCTCTCACCGGGGCTGGGCTTATTTTGATTGTTTATGCTCGCCAATGAACATTACCGTAAACGGTACTTCATTTCCTGCCGGTACTTCAGCTTCAACAGTAAGCTCTTGCGGTACAACAGCCACAATTACAGCTCCTCCGGGCATGGGACCATATACTTGGAATGGCCCGGCAGGTTCTGGCGTGAGTAATAATCATAACCAAACATTTACAACAACAACTAGTGGCAATTACACCTTAGTTATGACTCCTTTAGGCTCATGCAGTTCAATTACCAAAACGGTTACACTGTTACCATCGTCAAGCCCAACTGCAGGATTTAGTCTTATAAACGCTTGTAGTAATTATACAATAACAAATACAGGCTCTTCGGCACCCGCAGTTCAATCGTATTCTTTTCAAGGAAGTGGCGCACCCGCAGGCTATACAACTACCGCTGCTTCAAGTTCTGTAGTTTTTCCATCTTCAGGCTCATACACAATTACTCAAGTGATAACTAATACAAATAACTGTACAGCTTCTTCTACATCTGTAATAAATGTATCTAGCACCCTTAATCCTGCATATACAGTGCCAACAGCTACGCAATGTTTAGTAGGAAATAGCTTTAATTTTAATGCAGTAGTAGTAACCGGTACACATTCCTATTCGTTTAACCCTTCTGCCGGCGCACCGGCAGTTGGTAGTAGCGCTAATTATTCCGGCAGCTTTTCAGCAGCGGGAACTTATACAGTAACTCATACAATCTCTAATGGAGGCTGCACTTCAACTGCAACATCGGTAGTTCTTGTTAATCCAACTCCAAGTATTACTGCTAGCTTTACTAATGCTACATGCGGTTCTAGTAATGGATGTATTATTATAAATAATGTGTCTTCCGGCGGACAAACTATTACGGGATATACAAGTAATGGCAGTTCAATACCTTCACAAACAATTACAGGGCTTTCTGCCGGAACCTACATTTTAGGTATTAGTAATAATTTTGGTTGTACTTATACAATATCAACCACTATAACTAATACTCCTCCTATTACGGCGCTATCAACCACCCCAACAAACCCTACTTGTGGCAATTCAAACGGTTCAATTTCTTTAGGTGCTACAACTGGTGGCACAGCACCATACACGTATAATGTAAATGGAGGTGTGTATTCAAGTTCACCACCATTAAGCGGTTTATCAGCCGGAACCTACACTGTGGGAGTAAAAGATGCTAATGGTTGTACTTACACAAAAACGGTATCATTAACAAGTTCACCTGGACCAAGTGCAATATCCTATACTACATTACCGGCAACATGTTCGTTAAATAATGGTGTTATTGGCATTACAGGTGTAACCGGAGGCAGTCCTGCGTACACGTATAGTGTAAACGGTTCAAGCTCTACGGGAACAACAAGTGGTTTAGCACAAGGCACTCAAACTATATTGGTGGCAGATGCAAATGGTTGTACGTATTCAACTACAACGAACATAAGTAATGTTTCTGGCCCAAGTTCAGCCACAGTACAAACAAGCAATGCAACATGTGGCAGTGCAAATGGTTCAGCCACAGTAACAAATATAACGGGCGGAACTCCGGTATATATGTATTCGTTTAATGGAGGTGCTTATTCTGCAACATCATCAACACTTGGTTTGTTAGCAGGACCGATGAGTGTAACAATAAAAGATGCAAACAGTTGCACACTCACAGTAAATTTTACGATTAGTAACACAGGAAGTCCTACATTATCAGTTGTGAGTACTACAAACGTAAGTTGTAACGGAGGGAATAATGGCAGTGTAAGCACTTCTGCTTCCGGTGGAACATTGCCTTATAGTTATACATTAAACCCACTTGGGGCAACAAATACTACCGGTAACTTTACATCACTCACAGCGCAAGGATATACCATTATACTAAAAGATGCAGCGGGTTGCACTTCTAGCGTTACATTTTCAATTACAGAACCTCCTTTATTAACTATGACATCGCCATCAAAAACAAACCCTACTTGTGGCAATTCAAACGGTTCAATTTCTTTAGGTGCTACAACTGGTGGCACAACACCTTACACGTACAATGTAAATGGAGGTGTGTATTCAAGTTCACCACCATTAAGCGGTTTATCAGCCGGAACCTACACTGTGGGAGTAAAAGATGCCAATGGTTGCACTTACACTAAAACGGTATCGTTAACAAGTTCACCGGGGCCAAGTGCAATATCTTATACTACATTACCGGCAACATGTTCGTTAAATAATGGAGTTATTGGCATTACGGGTGTAACCGGAGGCAGCCCTGCGTACACGTATAGTGTAAACGGTTCAAGCTCTACGGGAACAACAAGTGGTTTGGCACAAGGCACTCAAACTATATTGGTGGCAGATGCAAATGGTTGTACGTATTCAACTACAGCTAACATAAGTAATGTTCCCGGTCCAAGCTCGGCAACAGTGCAAACAAGCAATGCAACATGTGGCAGTGCAAATGGATCGGCAACAGTAACAAATATAACGGGCGGAACACCGGCATATATGTACTCGTTTAATGGAGGTGCTTATTCTGCAACCTCATCAACACTTGGTTTATTAGCAGGGCCAATGAGTGTAACAGTAAAAGATGCAAACAGCTGTACACTCACCGTAAACTTTACAATTAGTAATACAGGAAGTCCTACACTATCAGTTGTAAGTATTTCAAATGTAAGCTGCAACGGAGGAAGTGACGGTATAATAAATGCAAGTGCTTCCGGTGGAATTGCGCCGTTTAATTACTCCCTTAATCCAACCTCTGCCAGTAATAGTACAGGTAATTTCTCATCATTATCAGCACAAATATATACAATTGTAGTGGGTGATGCTGCAGGTTGTATATCTACTGTTACAGCAAATGTAAATCAACCTGCCGCGTTAAATATGGCGGCAACCAGTCAAACTAACACAACGTGCAGTAATGCGAATGGTTCGCTTACATTAGGAACTACAACCGGTGGCACGGCACCTTATGTATATAATTTAAACGGTGGAGCATACTCAAGCGCTACTTTGGTAACTGGGTTAAATGCAGGAAGTTATACAATAGGCGTAAAAGATGCAAACGCATGCACTTTACTTAAATTAGTAGTAATTACTGATAGCCCTGCGCCTACGGGTATAACATATACGGTATCGCCAACTGCCTGCAGCCCTAATACAGGTATAATAGGAATAACAGGTATTACAGGTGGAACCCCAGTATATTCATATAGTTTAAACGGCGTAGCAAGTTCAAGTATTATGAACTCGTTAGGATTAGGGACTTATACACTTACAGTAAGCGATGTAAATGCGTGTACATATTCAACAACTGCAAGTGTTGCAATGGTGAGTGGCATTACTTCGGCAAGTGTTATAACGCAAAACGCAACATGTGGAGGCGCAAACGGATCGGCTACTGTAACAAATGTTTTAGGAGGCTCGCCGGCTTTTATGTACTCATTCAATGGCGGTAGTTTTACATCTTTAACAAGTGTGTTGGGATTATCTTCAGGAATTAAAAATGTTGTAATAAAAGATATAAATAATTGCACTTTAACAGCTAATTTTACGATAAATAATACGGGTAGCCCAATTTTATCAATTGCAAGTACTACTAATGTTAGTTGTAATGGAGGAAATAATGGGGGTATCACAGCAAATGCCGTAGGGGGAAATTTACCATACAGCTATACAATCAGTCCTGTTGGCACTATTAACTCTACGGGAATATTTAGTTCTTTAAGTGCACAAGCTTATACTATTACACTTACAGATGCAGCAGGATGCTTATCATCTACTTTAGCTACAATATCACAGCCATTAGCGTTATCAATCACGGCCCCTTCTGTTGCAGCGTGCTTTGGGCAAAATGTTACAATATTTGCGCAAGCAATAGGAGGGACGTCACCATATAATTATTCCTTAACTAATGTATCAACAAGTGCTGTTACAACTAGTTTAAATGTAAATCAAGGTGTATCAATTAATAATAGTTTTACAATAGCAACAAATTATACAGTGGAAGCAAGCGATGCTAATGGATGTACGTCAACAGCAAGTATTCCGGTTATTATTACACCTTCGCTTCAAGCGTTTGGAACCTCTTATACACTTTGTGAAGGAAGTTCTATTAGCTTATCACCAACTTTGTCACCTGTTTATATAGGCAATGGCGGGCCTTATAATTATTTATGGCAGGGTGGTAATGCATCTTCTAGCATAAGTGTTTCAGCCAGTACGCTTACTAATCCGGCAACGTATTCTGTTGTTGTTAATGATAAACAAAATTGTACTGCACCTGCTGCAATAGCTATTTTTACTGTAATTACACAAAATAGCCCAATAATAACATACACATCAACGCCAAAACAAGGTTGCGCTCCATTAACAGTAAATTATGGCGCCGCGGCTATGACAGGAGCAACATTTCAATATAGCTTTACGCCATCAAGCGCATTAAATTATAATCCAAGTTCAAACCCAATTACTATTACGTTTCCTCAGCCGGGAACGTATTCAATGAGCATATCTGCAATAAATCAATGGGGTTGTAAATCATTTTTAAATAATATAATGGCGGCACAAGTTTGGCCAAAGCCGGTTGCAGAATTTGTAGCTAATCCACAGAGTGCAGATTTATTAAATTCAACTATAAATTTTACAAATCAGTCAACGGGAGCAAATGCTTATAGCTGGGATTTTGGCGATTATACAAACCCTTCAGGAAATACATCAAGTTTAACAAACCCTTCATATCAATACAATAACATTGGCACCTACAATGTGTACTTGGTTGCAGTTAATTCAAATGGGTGTAAAGATACGGTTTTACATTTTGTAGAAATTACAACAGATATGGCAATATATATACCAAATGCCTTTACACCTAACGGAGATGACTTAAACGACTTGTTTTTTCCTAAAGGTTACGGCTTAGATATAAATAGATATTCCATGGAAATTTATGATAGGTGGGGCGAATTGATTTTTGCTTCGAACAGTTTTGAAAAGGGGTGGGACGGAACAATAAAAGGGAACTCTGCCAAAGAAGATGTTTACACCTACAAAATTAGTGCGTATGATTTACAAAGCAAAAAGCGTGAATATGTTGGACACGTTACTTTGTTGAGGTAGAGGTTTATATTAAGGGTAAAATATTATTGTCAATTTTTTTATACCAATTTTACGCCCACGGTAAGAGGATTGATTTTAGTGAAGGAACAAGCTAAGCAAACGTAAAAGCGGTGTGCAAGTTATGCGCAAGTAAGCACTTTTTGTTTGCTGGGAAATCAAACTGTAGATTTTCGATCTGTTTTTCGAAAGGCTTGATTTTTTGTTTCTTTTGAGGCAAGCCAAAAGAAATGGAAAAAGCAAACAAGGTTTTAAAAAAATTATTCCTTTTTCTTCATTACTTTTCTTTTAAAAGAAAAGTAAGCAAAAGAAATCGGCGTTTCGATCTTTCCCTGCACTCTTAATTTTTTACGCAAATTCAATCAAGGTAAATTTTAATGCGCCAAGGTTCAACAAGTAAAGCGCATTAAAAAAACGCAAGCGCCCTCGATGAATTTGCAGTAAAAAATTAATTCACTCTCTCACACCCTCAGCGAAACGCCTTTGGCTTGTGCTTTTTTATACAGCATTAAAAAACTGAACATTGAGCCTGTCGAAATGTGCAGGGCTGTGAAAAGACGATTTGTTGTTTGAAGCTCGGCGTAAGCTTGTGGGTGGAGAGCGAGTTCCAAATCGTCGGGCTTTAGGAACGATGATTTTTAGTGAAAGGTTATGCTTCTTGACTTTTTGTTTCTTTTGGGTCAAGCCAAAAGAAAGGAGAAAGCAAACAAGGTTTTAAAAAAATTATTCCTTTTTCTTCATTACTTTTCTTTTAAAAGAAAAGTAATCAAAAGAAATCGGCTTTTCGATCTTTCCCTGCGCTCTTAATTTTTTACGCAAATTCAATCAAGGTAATTTTTAATGCGCCAAGGTTCAACAAGTAAAGCGCATTAAAAAAACGCAAGCGCCCTCGATGAATT
>JAFDYB010000055.1 GCA_018267655.1 Bacteroidota bacterium | reverse complement strand
GTAGCAAATAATAAAATCTTTATTGCTTGCGGTAATGATAGCTCTTTTACGCCACTACCTGATTTATGGGAATACGACCCAATTGCAAATGTATGGACTCAAAAAACAAGTTTGCCTGCTGTAGGACGCTATGCTTTAGGCGCGTTTAGTGTCAACGGAATGGGCTACATTAGTTGTGGTTGGAGCGCTATAAATACCTGGCTTCGCGATTTGTGGCAATATAACTCTTTAACAGATAACTGGGTACAAAAAGCTAACCTACCTGCACCTGCAAGATGCAATCCAGCAGGTGTGTCGGCAAATAACAGTGGTTATTTAATCTGTGGCCAAGATAGTGTAAATGGTCAAAATCAACAAGTTTGGCAGTATTTCCCAACACAAAATGAATGGGTGGCAAAAAATAATTTAACCGGAAATCCTCGCTATGGTGCTACCGGAAGTTTTGCATCAAACAAAGTGTACATTGGTACTGGTCAAGAAGCTAATGGAAATATTTTAGATGATTTTTGGCAATTTGACACGCTTGGAAATTCTTATAGCCAATTAAACAATTATCCTGGCGGAAAGAGAGGACCTGCAAGTAGTTTTGAAATATTTGGAAACATATATGTTTTATTTGGTTACGATAGTTCAAACGTGTTTCATAACGATATGTACATGCTAACAATTGCCACTGATTTAAAAGAAAACGAAAATAATTGTATTAACAAGCAAAATGCTGTATGTTATAAAAATAACATGATTTTTATCGCTTGCATTGCCTCCGGATTATACTGTATTTACAACACATTTGGGCAAGCTATAATGCAGGGAAATTTTGAAGAAAACAGTATTAATATAGAACAATTTCCCATCGGAATTTATATTTTAAAAACAAACAATACTACCTATAAATTTTATAAACCTTAAAAAATAAAATAATGAAAACAAAACTTATAATTAACGTCTTTGCCTTTTGCTATTATATGCAAGCACAGAATACGTGGAAGGTAAATGGCAATAACCTAAGTAGTGGCGATTATATAGGTAGTAGCAATGCCCGCCCTTTAATTTTTAAAACCAATAATATTGAGAGAGCAAGGTTCAATACCGATGGTGGCTTAAACATAAGCGGCAGTTTAAAAGCCGACAGCACCACCATTAATAATTTTTT
>JAFDYB010000054.1 GCA_018267655.1 Bacteroidota bacterium | reverse complement strand
TTTATTTTGCACGCATCATCAGTAATGGCAAAACTCAAATTTTAAAAGTAGTGAAACAATAATAGTAGTAATTGTTTTTTCATGAGAGAAATCCCTCAGGCAATAGCTTGGGGGATTTTTTTTGTGCCAAGTGTAGATAAATATTTTTTGCTGCAACGGGTTGTTCTGTTTTCCATTTTGTTAAAGCTAGCTGCTTGATGTTAATAAAAAATTGTCCACTAAAAGGTTGCAATTCCATTTAAATATTGCATCCTATTAAGTCTAAAATATTTTGTAACTCGGTATCGTTGTTAAAACTTAGTGATAAAGACCCACTTCCATTTTTATTTCGTTTAAAGGCGTAGGCTTTATTAAAAATTTTTTCCAGTTTTTCGTTTATCTTTTTATCTTCAATGGTAATATTTGATTTTTGAAATTTTGATTTAGAAGCAGGTATTTTTTCACCTCTGGCTAAATCTTCTATTTGTCTAACAGATAAATCTTGTTCAAGTGCAAGTGCAAATACTGCTAATTGGCGATCTTCATTTTCAATACTCACTAAAGCTTTAGCATGCCCCATGCTTAGTTCTCTGTCTTGTAGTGCTTTTTGTATTGGAGCTGGTAACTTTAATAATCTTAAAAAATTGGTAACCGTGCTGCGTTGTTTATTTACTTTTTCACCAACTTGATCTTGCGTCAAACTACACTCGTCAATTAAGCGTTTATAACTTAATGCTACTTCGATAGGGTCAAGGTCTTCGCGTTGAATATTTTCAACTAAAGCCATTTCAAGCATAGCTTGATCGTCGGCTACACGAATATAAGCGGGTACCTCTACTAAATTTGCTATTTGCGATGCTCTAAATCGTCTTTCGCCGGATATTAGTTGGTATTTATCGTAGCCTAATTTGCGGACAGTAAGTGGTTGTATGATGCCATGTTGCTTAATGCTTTCGCTCAACTCGTTTAAAGCGTTTTCTTCAAAATTAGTACGTGGATTGAAAGGATTTACTTCAATGTTTTCGATTTTCAAAATTGAAACGCTATTTACAACAGGTGCATTTTCACCTACATGGCGGGTTGTAATATCTGTTTTTGCATTTTCGAGCAAAGCGCTCAATCCTCTACCTAATGCCGGTTTTTTGCTCATAATAAAGTAAATAATTTAAAAATCTTCTTTTAATTCTTCTTCTTCGTGCGTGTCTATTTTTATTGTTCTATCTCGATCCGAAATTTTTGTTAAACCATTTCTTTGTAAAATTTCGCGAGCTAAATTTAAATAGCTGATACTCGCTTTTCCACTAGCATCATGCATAATAATGGTTTTACCATGACTTGGTGCTTCTGCTAATTTTGTATTGCGTTGTATAAGTGTGTCAAAAACCATATCTTGAAAATGTGCTTTTACCTCTTCAACAACTTGGTTTGCTAAGCGTAAGCGGGCATCGTACATGGTAAGTAAAACACCTTCTACGTCCAAGCCCGTATTTAAATGCGTTTGAATTATTTTTAATGTTTGCAAAAGTTTGCCTAATCCTTCTAATGCGTAGTATTCTGACTGAACCGGAATTATTATGCTATCTGAAGCACAAAGTGAATTTATTACAATTAAACCAAGCGATGGACAGCAGTCAATAATGATAAAATCATATTTGTCTTTTATCTTATCAATCGCTTTTTTCATCATGTACTCGCGGTTAGTGAGGTTTGATATTTCAATTTCGAGCCCTGCTAAATTTGCATTTGTGGGTAGTAGCCAAAGGTTTGGTGTATCTGTTTTAACAATAACATCTTTAGGATTTTGGCTATTGATAACACACTCGTATAAACCTGCGCTAACGTTAGCGGGGTCAATTCCTACGCCTGAAGTTGCGTTAGCTTGAGGATCGGCATCTACAAGAAGAACTTTATACTCTAAAACGGCAAGTGCCGCTGCAATATTAATTGCAGAGGTTGTTTTCCCTACTCCACCTTTTTGATTGGCTATTGCAATTACTTTTCCCATGTGCTTTATGTTTTAATTATTGTTTCGTTAATAGGTATTAATGTTAAATTTTTTCCGTTGCGTTCAAATTTAGATATTGCTTCGTTATCATTAATTTTTATGGCATCAAATGTATTGTAGTGCATACCTATAATATCGTTACATTTAATAAAATCGCAAGCAATAATGGCATTGTCAACCCCCATAGTGAAATTATCGCCAATTGGTAAAAATGCAAAATCTATTTTTCGGTAGTCGCCAATTAATTTCATATCGTAAGTTAAGGCAGTATCGCCGGCATAATAAAAATTGCCCTGATTGCTTTCAACTACAAATCCCATTGCTGTTCCGCCGTAGGTACCATCGGGTAAGCCGCTACTGTGGACTGCTGCAACAGCTTTAATATTACCAAAATCAAGTTTAATTTTGCCACCGGTATTCATTTGATGAATATTTTGAACGCCTTTACCGGCAAGCCAATTGCCTATTTCCCAATTGCAAATAACCTTTGCTTTTGTACTTTTAGCAATTACTTCGGCATCGGCAATATGATCAATATGACCATGTGAAATTAAGATATAATCAGCCTTTATTGACGAAATGTTTACGGCTTTAGCAAGTGAATTATGAGAAATAAAAGGATCGAAAAGCAAAAATCGTCCGTTTATTTCTATCCCAAAGCACGAATGTCCGTAGTAAGTAATCTTCATTTTTTAATAAAACTTAAAAAAACTAATTTTGTAAAGTTAAACTTAATAGGCATTTTCGTGCTTGTTAGTTTTTAACAATACTTTTAATAAAATGACTTTGAATGTTGATAAAAAAAATGAGCCTGTAATTGTTTTTAGTTGCACAAATAGGCCAAACAGTTATTCTCTTAAAACAGCTAAATTATATTGCAATATTTTAAAATCATTTAACATTGAGAACGAGTTGTTTGATTTACAAAATCTGCCAAGTAATTTCATGGTTTCTGAATTATATGGCAATCGCTCAAATGATTACACGTTATTATTAAATAGATTTGTGGCTAATCACACAAAATTTATTTTTATACTTCCTGAGTATAATGGGAGCTACCCAGGCGTGATGAAAGTTTTTATTGATAGTGTTCATCCGCGGTTATGGGAAAATAAAAAAGCCTGTTTAGTTGGCGTTAGTGATGGAAGAGCAGGTAATTTAAGGGGTATGGACCATTTTACCTCTGTGTTGCAATATTTAAAAATGCATGTTTACTATAATAAATTACCAATTAGTTTAATTGCCAAACAATTTGATACGGAGTTATTATTTATTGAATCTCAAATGAAAGTGTGCTTGCAACAGATAGAAGGTTTTTTAAATTTTTAAAAAAATAACCTCAGCACATTAAAAAAAAATCATTAAACAAAAAAGCTGCTCCAAAGGAACAGCTTTTTTTTTATTTTGATTAGATTATTATTTTTTTGCGGGTGCAGGTGCAGCTTTTGCAGCAGGTGCAGGTGCTGCTGCTGCAGCAGGTGCAGCAGCAGTTTCTTCAGCTGCAACGTTACGTGTTGTTTGAACACCAACTACTGAAATATTTTTAGGGTGTACTACTGTTAACCCATCAATATTAATATCTCCAACAGCAATTGTTTTACCAATTCCTAATTTTTCAATATTTAATTCAATATTTTTTGGCATTTTCGAAATTAAACCACGCACTTTCAATTTACGCATTTTAATAGAAAGCTTTCCTCCTGCTTTTACGCCCTCTGCTTGGCCAATTGTTTTAACGGGCAACATTACTGTAACCGGTTTTTTCTCATCAACTTCTAAAAAGTCAACATGCATTAATTTATCGTTTATTCTATGAAATTGTATTTCTTGAATAACTGTTTTATGTTTTTTACCATCTAACTCTAATTCAACAATTTTTGTTTCAGGTGTATAAATAACATCTTTAAAATGTTTTTCATCGGCATGAAAATTAACATGGTTGCCGTTTCCATATAGTACGCAAGGTATTCTGCCTTGCTTGCGGAGTGCGTTTGCCTCTGCTTTCCCTACGTTCGTGCGTAACGAACCGCTCAATTGTACTGTATTCATCTTTATTTTATTTTTTGTGATTGCTTTTAATTGTTCCGCTGCAACTATTAGCAATCTGTTATTATTTATTAATTAATGCGGAGTTATATTAAAAAGTTATTGCTTATTGACTCGTAATTTTGCACACTATTTATCACTTTTGCAAATAAGCTTGCAACACTCAGCACTTTTATTTTAGAGCTTTGTTGTGTAAGTGGTATAGTATCTGTTACAACTAATTCGGTTAAACAACTATTGTTAATGTTTTCGTAAGCCTTTCCTGAAAGTACAGGATGTGTACACAAGGCCCTAACGCTTTTTGCTCCACGCTCCATCATCATTTCGGCAGCTTTACAAAGAGTTCCGCCTGTATCAACTAAATCATCAACTAACACAATATTTCTTCCTTCAATGTCTCCAATAGCAGTCATGTGTTCAATAACATTGGCTTTGGCGCGCTGTTTATAACATATTACAATTTCTGATTTTAAATGTTTGGCATAAGAATTAGCGCGCTTACTGCCCCCCATATCGGGTGCAGCTATTGTAAGGTTTTCGAGGTTAAGAGATTTAATGTAAGGCAAAAAAATAGTAGATGCGTACAAATGATCAACGGGCACATTAAAAAAACCTTGTATTTGATCGGCGTGTAAATCCATTGTCATTACTCGCGTTGCACCTGCTACTGCAAGCATGTCTGCTACTAATTTAGCGCCAATAGCTACTCTTGGTTTATCTTTCCTATCTTGACGTGCATAGCCAAAATATGGGATTACAGCCACTATGTGCCTTGCGCTTGCACGCTTGGCAGCATCAATTAATAAAAGTAATTCCATTAAATTATCGGCGGGTGGCATTGTGCTTTGAATGATGTAAACACTTTGTCCTCTAATACTCTCTTCATACGAAGCTTGTAATTCCCCATCACTAAAGCGAAAGTGCTCAACTTTGCCAAGCGCTAAGCCATACGATTCAGAAATTTTTTTTGCTAAATTTTCTGATGCAATGCCTGAAAATAATCGAACCTGTGTTTCCATTTTAAAAAGGAGCGCAAATATAGTGATTTTTTAAGAAGTAAGCCAAAAGATGGGGCTAAAAAAAAGAAACTGTCACCGAAATATAAATTAATAAAACATCCCCATGAAAAAATTAACCTTATAAGAACCGATGACAGTTATATTTTGAAATTACATACGTAATTAAAATTAAAATATAAAAGAGACTACCTTTTTGTGTCTAAAATGCTTCAAAATGAAAAGAATTATTTATAAACATCCCCATGAAAAAAATAATTTGCAGTTTTAAACAGTAGTCTCTTCCTTTTAAAGAACGTTCGTTTTTGCTTTCGCAATTTTTTTAAGTAGTTTCCTACTTTTGCTTTTTTATTTTTAAAAATAAAAAAGATAGTTTTTTCAAAAAATCTTCAAAATCTTTGGTGCAACAAATCTAAAAATTTAATTTCAAGTAACCAAAATTTTTAAGAAAATTTACAAAATTTAAAACCAATTAATTTAATAATGCATTAAACTTTTAAACTTGCTACTATCATTAAAACAGATTTAAAGTAAAATTGTTTCAAAAATTTCTTTGTTTTTGCCTTTTTTAATATAAACGTTTGATTATCAGCATGTATTTTTTATTGCACACTATGAAATTACTGGAGGTGGTTCCATCACCGTGCCGCATTTTTTGCAAGTTCTTTTTTCAGCATTTTGGTAAAAGTTTTTAAATTCTTCTTGAAACTGCGTGGTAATATCGGTTAATTTAAAATAAGCCTCATGTAATTTGTGATTGCATTTTTCACAAAACCAAAGTAAGCCATCTTTTTCTCCTTCTTTTCGGGTTCTTTCAATTACTAAGCCAATTGTATTTGCTTTTCGCTTTGGATTATGGGGCACTTTTGGCGGCAATAAAAATATATCTCCTTCTTTAATAGGCACATCAACCGCTTTGCCATTTTCTTGTATTTGAACAACAACATCGCCTTCTAATTGATAAAAAAACTCTTCGCTTTCATTATAATGGTAATCTTTTCGTGAGTTTGGCCCACCTACTACCATAATTATAAATTCGGCATTTTTATATACTACTTTATTATTTACAGGTGGTTTTAGCAAATGGCGATTTTCATCAATCCATTTTTTAAAATTAAAAGGTCGTGTAATCATGTTTTAAAAATAATGATGAAATTACATATTAAAAACTATTTCTCAAATTTATTGTTATTTATTTTTGCCTTTAATACTTACGCTATCTTAGCAGAATTAATAAAACTAATTTGTGCGCTTCACAACAAAACATAAACATGCTAAAAACGCTTCTACATTTAAAATTACTTTTTTTATTTTAACTCTTTTATTTACCGGCACCTTGTCGGCCCAAACTCCTGATTCTATCTCCAAACTCCCCTTTGAAATATCTGAACAAAAAAAAATTCCGGAAATTGAATTAAAAAATAAAAAAGAAAATTTTTATGTTGTGGGCATTCCTAATTTAAGCTCCGATCCAATTAACGGATTTGGCGCAGGTATTGATGGTTCTGTGTTTTACAATGGCAAAAGAAGCGATCCCTTTTTTCCATATACGCCTTACAGAATGCAATTAAATATTGGCGCTTTTATTACCACTAAGCTGCAAAAACTTTTATATGCAAAAATTGATGTGCCTTACATCTTTAATACAAAATGGCGACTACGAGCTATTATAGGCTACGGCATGAATCCTAATTATCTCTATTTTGGTACCGGCGAAACTACTTTAAACGGACTTGCTTACTACCAAAACAACACATCAAACTACATTAATAATGTTAACTATAATGATTACGAAAATAGTTTAACCGGAAAAAAATCAGATTATAACACCTACACTGAAGAGGGATATTTTTTTAACCCCACTATTGAAAAATCCTACATGCAGGGCAGATTAAGGGTTTTGTTGGGATATGAGATAGATGCTTTTAATTATACAAGTCCTTTAAACGACAGCTCAATGCTTGCTAAAGATTTTTACGGCAAAAAAATACTTGGCTTTACTAAAAATTTTGTATCATTTGCAATTGCTGGAATTACTTACGATACCCGAGATTTAGAAGCCGACCCTAGCAAAGGTATCTTTTCAGAAATTACAAATTGCCTGTCGTTAAAAGCAATTGGGTCGCAATACAACTTTAATAAGTTTTATTTTCATTTTAACTTGTACCAACCTTTATTTCACAATTATTTTAAACGTTTAACATTTGCTGCCCGCTTTGGTATAGGTGTTTTAAACGGAAGTGCTCCTTTTTCAGAGTATCAAGGGCAATGGTCATCTGAAACGTATATTACAGCCTTAGGCGGCGGACTTTCATTGAGGGGCTACAAACAAAACCGCTTTATTGCTAATGTTGTTGATTATGCTAATGCAGAAATAAGATGGCGCTTTTTACATTTTAATTTCTTAAAACAAAGCTTAGCCTTTAGTGCGGTTCCATTTTTTGATGCAGGCGGTGTTTGGAATAATATTAAAAGAATAAATCATTTTGAAAATTATAGGTTTTCAGAAGGCTTGGGGCTTAGAATAGCCTGGAATATAAATACTATTTTGCGCTTTGATTATGCCGTTTCTAAAGAAGACAAACAATTTTTCTTCACTATAGGCCATATTTTTTAGTGATTATTATAAAGCGTCGTTAATTTTATAACATTTCTATTTTGGAATTGCACCCTTTTAGTGGGTAATTTTTTATTAACATTAAGCAGCATTTTTTAGGTTATTGATTTTTATTAATTGTTCGTATTCAAATATGGTTAAATTATTTAGATGTTTGTGCCGCCTGTGCTTGTTGTACTATGTTTCTATGTATTCAAAAATAGAGATAGCTGCTTCTTTTTGGGTGGCGTATTTATGATGATACACATGCTCGGTTTTTTAAAAAAATAAATTCACGCCACCGCTCCCTCAGCTAAACACTTTTGATGTAAGTATTAATTTTTTTATTCTTATGTTAAGCATTTTTTCTTTCAAATTCACTCGCAAATTCAAAAAGAGAGTTAAATTGGAAGTCTGCAATTACTTTTTTTTCTGTAAGCTTGTCATTTATAAAGACTGTTTTCATGCCCGCATTTTTTCCAAATTCTATATCGCTTATACTATCACCAACCATAATTGATTTACTGAAATCAATTTCAGGAAAATCGTTTTTTGCTTGCAATGCCATGCCTATTGAGGGTTTTCGTGTAATATGATTTTCTTTTTCTAAATAAGGCGAAAAATAAACTTTATGAATTTTACCTCCAAAATAGTTTACTTCATAACACATGTTTTTATGAATAATTTCTAAATCTTCTTTTGTGTACAAACCTTTTCCAATGCCTTGTTGATTGGTTACAACCAGTATGGTTTTAAACTTTTTATTAAATATTTTTAATGCATTAAGCGCTCCTTCGCAAAATTTAAAGTCAGTCCAATGCTTTACATAATCATCAACAATTCTAGTATTAATAACGCCGTCTCTGTCTAGGAACAATGTCCATGTTTCGTTAATATTTAAATCTTTTAAAGTCATTTTGTGCTTTTAAATAATCTTCAGGAATTCCAATGTCAATAAAGTAATCGTTGTATTCAAACCCATGTATGTTAAGAGTACTTGTATTTTTTTCAAAAAAATCTTTTTCAATTGAAAAGGGAATATTTTTGGCTGTATTATTTAAATATAAATTTTTATTTAAGATATAAATGCCGGCATTAATAAGTCCTTGGGTATGCTCGTTGTTTTTTTCTTTAAATTGTTTTATTATATTATCTTCAAGGTGTATAGTTCCATACCGAGATGCATTTTCAACTTTTCGAAGCGCTAAAGTAAAATTGGAATTAGAAAGATGATGTTGATTGTAGAATTTATTTAAATCAATGTCAAAAAACGAATCTCCGTTTAGCACAAGAATTTCGTTGGCATTACATTTTTCCATTGCTAATCTTACACCTCCGCCCGTGCCTAGTGGCAAAATTTCGTTTGAATATGTTATTAAAATGTCCTTGTAATTATTTTGGAAATGATTTATTATTATATCAGATAAATAACCTGTTGACAAAACGACTTGCTTAACATTATAATGCTTAAGATATTTTAAAATATAACTTAAAAAAGGTTGTTCATTTATTGGTGCCATAGGTTTTGGAACATCTGATACTACATTTTTTAAACGCGTGCCAAAACCTCCGGCAAGTATGATTGCTGTTTTTTCCAAGTTTTATAAAATAAAAAAGCCACAAATACATGTGGCTTTAAATTAACCTTAGTGTTTTATTTTGCTGTTTCTTTTTGTGCAGCTTTAATTTTTGCTTTTATATTTTCGGTAGTTAATGAACCTGGGCGTTCGATCGGTGAACCGGTTGCGCGATCCCATATCAAGCTTGCTAAAACGCCTAATGCTCTGCTTACTCCAAATAATACTGTGTAAAAATCATGTTCGTGCATTCCATAATGAACGAGTAATGCTCCTGAGTGTGCATCAACGTTTGGCCAAGGATTTTTTATTTTTCCTGTACTTTCTAAAATAGGAGGAGCAACCTCATAAATCATTTGCACAATTTCACAAATATCATCGTGTTTTATGTAGGTTTTATAAAAATCTTGTTGTGCTGTAAAGCGTGGGTCTGTTTTACGAAGCACTGCATGTCCATAGCCTGGCACTACTTTACCGTCAGTTAATGTTTTTTTAATATACTCGGCAATTTGCTCTTTGGTTGGTAATCCACCACCTAAGCTTTCTTTAAGTTCCATTATCCAAGCCAATACTTCTTGATTGGCTAAACCATGCAAAGGCCCTGCTAAACCATTCATACCTGCAGCAAAGGCCAAATAAGGATCGCTTAAAGCAGAGCCCACCAAATGGGTTGTATGGGCAGAAACGTTACCTCCCTCATGATCGGCGTGTATTGTAAGGTATAGGCGCATTAATCGTTTCATATCATTGCCTTCAAAACCCAGCATGTGCGCAAAATTTGCAGCCCAATCTAATTTATGATCTGGTTCAATGTGATTTCCATTTTTGTATTTTCTTCTATAAATGTACGCTGCAATTCTTGGTAAACGTGCAATAAGATTCATGCTGTCTTCATAAGCATAATCCCAATATTGTTTTTTATTCATCCCTTTTGCGTATGCTTTTGCAAAAACACTTTCGGTTTGCATAGCCATTATTGCCGTAACAAACTGTGTCATTGGGTGTGTATCAACAGGGAGGCTTTCGATGACATCAAACACGTGCTTAGGCACATTGTTACGTTTAAGCCACTCGTTTGTAATACCTGAGATTTCTTCTTGAGTTGGCATTTCTCCAACTAACATTAAATAAAAAATTCCTTCCGGTAATGGTTCTGTTCCACCGTCAACGGCTTTTGGCAACATTTTTCTAAGCTCGGGTATTGAGTACCCTCTAAACCTAATTCCTTCTTCGGGGTCAAGGCGCGAAGTTTCGGTAACCATGCCCGTCATACCGCGCATTCCTTGATATACTTGTGCAACTGTAATTTCTCCTAATTTAACATCACCATTATTTTTAATAATGTCTTTAATTTCGGTAGCCAAAATATCAGCTTTAGCTTTAAATTTATCTTTAAGTGAATCCATATCAAATTAAATATTAACGTTATAAAAGTACATCTCTAAATTGTAAATAAAAATTATTTTTAATAAAATTAACCATTTTTCAAAATAGTAATTGTTTCTGAAGGTAATTTAGATGAAAATACAGTATTACCAGCAACAAGTACATTTGCCCCAAATTGAAGTAATTTTTTATAATTGTTTAAATCTACCCCTCCGTCTATTTCAATTAATGCGCTGCTATTTTTTTCTGCAATGAGTGTTTTAAGTTGGCTTATTTTCGAATAAGTATTTTCAATAAATTTTTGGCCACCAAAACCGGGATTAACGCTCATTACACAAACCAAATCAATATCAAAAATAATTTCGCTTAGTGCTTGAACCGGCGTGTGTGGGTTTATAGCAACGCCTGCTTTCATGCCACTGTTTTTAATTGCTTGTATTGTGCGATGTAAATGAGTACAAGCCTCAATATGAACAGTAAGTATATTTGCCCCAACTTCTTTAAAAGGCTGTATGTACTTGTCCGGTTCAACAATCATTAAATGAACATCTAGCGGTTTTTTGGCAAAGCGTTGTATAGCTTTTATTACCGGAAACCCAAATGATATATTCGGTACAAAAACGCCATCCATAACATCAACATGAAACCAGTCGGCATTACTGTTGTTTATCATTTCGATATCGCTTTGCAGCACTGCAAAATTTGCAGAAAGTATTGATGGTGCAATTAGGTGTTTCATTTTAATGCTTAAAAAGCCTCTAAATTACTTATTTATTGAAACAATAGCGCATTAAATTACGTTATGTTATTTTTAGATTTTTAGGTAATTATATTGCTATTTAACAAATAAAATTAAACTTTTATAATTTTTCTCAATCTAATTCATACCTTAGCAAAGAATTAATTATATAATTATTATTCCTATGAAAAAAACACTACACTATGGCGCTATAGCCTTGGCGTTTTCTTTGGGTTTATCAGCTCAAACATCACGCAAAATTGCAAAGACTCAGTCTATGCCGGTAAACCAAATTTCAAAAGTTTCATATCAATTTAAAAACAGAGGTTGTGCAACTGCTATACCTTCAAGTCAATGGGAGCAACTTTTTCAGAAAAAAATGCAAGAGTATAAGAATGCTATGCAAAATGGAAAAGTACAATCGCCTACAGTTACAATACCGGTTATTGTACACGTTATCCACACAGGGCAGGCAGTAGGCTCTTTTCCTAATTTATCGCAAGCACAAATTAACTCTCAAATTACGGTTTTAAACCAAGATTATGCCGGTAACGGTTATGGCGTAGGTTCTCTTCCTGCTGTATTTGCACCTGCAAAGGCTAATACGGGTTTAAACTTTTGTTTAGCGTTAAAAGACTCTTTAGGCAATGTATTAACAGAGCCTGGCATTGATAGGGTAAATGCGAATAATATTACTGCATCATTAGGAAGCTTTCCTTCAAAAGATCCTTCAAACTCTTCTTATAATTCGCCTTCAACATTTCAATCATTTATCGACGGGTACATAAAGCCAAACACTATTTGGAATCCAACTCGCTATATGAATATCTGGCTAACTGACGAAAATGGTAGTGTTGGTTTATTAGGTTTTGGAACTTTTCCGGTTTTAACAGGAACAACGCTTATTGGTAATGTTACGCCCGGAGGCGATGGTGCTACTGATGGTTTGTGGTGCTGGGCAAAATCATTTGGCTCGGTTAACATATATCCTAGTGGCACCTACGATCCTACATACAATATGGGCAGAACTGCATCGCATGAAATTGGACATTGGGTAGGACTAAGGCACGTTTGGGGTGATGGAACTTGCGCTACTGATTTTTGCAATGACACTCCTCCTGCTCAACAAGCAAATTACGGTTGCCCTACACACCCCCACAATTTAGGCGTTTGTGCCGGTAACACTACAGGCGAAATGTTTCAAAACTTTATGGACTATACCGATGATAATTGTATGAGTCTTTTTACTAACGATCAAAACTCGCGTATTCAAACAGCAATGGCTTACGGTATATACCGTAATCAATTAGCAGCAAGTGCTGTAACACTGTGCAATTTAGCTTCATCAACACCTACTGCAAACTTTAGCATGCCGGGAACTGCATGTACAAACTCGGCTATGCCTATAAACAATTCATCTAGCGGAGTACCATTACCTACTTATGTTTGGAGTTCGTCGCCAAGCACGGGCGTTAGTTTTTCACCTAATAATACAGCCATTAACCCAAGCGTAACATTTGTAAACCCTGGTAGTTATGTTATTAGCTTAGTGGCAACAAATTCAGTTGGAGCAAACACTAGCACCATGGCTGTAGTTGTAAATACTTGTGGTTCAACATCATCAAGTTCTTGTAGCGACACGCTAAAAAGCATGGCTAACATAGATACATTAACTGTTTATACAGCAGGTACTGATACTGCAACCCCAGGTTGCTCTCCTAATGCAGGGTTTGTTGCCGGTAACAACTGTTATGGAGATAAAGAAAAAGCTGATTATTTTGATTACTCAACTTATAGCTCAATAACATCGCCTCAAATTACAGGTGTGATTGCGCTTTTTTATAACTCAGGTAATAAAGGCACCGGTGGCACTAGTCCTTCTGCAACTGTTGGCATGAAAATTTATCAAGGTAGTAATTCTGCTACAGCTCCCGGAACACAATTGGGATTAGTTAACACACCTTTAAGCGCAATTATAGCAAGTCCTTCTCAATCAAACGTAACTTATTGTGGAAATCCTTCTTTAGCATTCTCATCGGCAATTATAAAGCCTTATAAGTTTGTGTTTTCAACACCTATAAATGCACCTACTTCAGGAGGCTTTTTTGCTTCCTTAGTATTACCTACTGTTGCGGGCGACACAGCAGTTGTGTTTAACGATCGAAATGCTGCTACCAGCACAGCTTGGGAAATGGCATCAAACAATACTTGGTATAGCATGTACACAAACTGGGGTTCGAGTGCTAACTATAAATTAGCTTTATTGCCTATAATACAATGTAGTACCGTTACAGCAATAGGAAATCAAAATATTTTTCAAAGTAATATTAGTTTATATCCAAACCCTACTTCAGGAAATCTCTCGGTTATTGTTACACTTCCTAATTCACAAACAATTGACATAACAGTTACAAATGCATTGGGACAGCTTGTTAGTCAAAGTAAGCATGCAAATATTACTAATAGTGTAATTGATTTAGATTTAAGAAATAATGTAAATGGAATTTACTTTGTAACGATTAGCAATGGAACTGAAAAAACAGTAAAACGAGTTGTATTAAACAATTAATAGTTTAATAATTAAATTTTAAAAGCCCATCTTTTTATAAGATGGGCTTTTTTTATGTATTATCTTTGATACTCTTTATTCTCTCCTTAAAAATAGATGTGATTTTTTCAATGGGGTATTAAAAATTATTTATATTTGCAGTTTGAAATTTACATTTACATATTCGTTTTCTGTCCGAATTAGCCATAATCACTCATGGCCGTGCTTTACAATGCACTAATCGTATTTTTTCTTTTTACTTATCTTTTTAATTTTTTAATATGTTCGAACTGGAACTTCAGGATCAAATCCTCAATAAGCTTAACACTTTAATCGTAGTTTTAAACAACGACGGGAGTATCGACTTTGTAAGCAAATCAGCGCAGCAAATGCTTGGTTATAATTCGCAAGACTTGCTTGGACTTAACTGGTGGGAAAAAACACGCTTCAGTAAACCTGAAGGAGAATTAATTAAAAATAAAATTGTTCATGTTTTTAAACAAAATAAAAACACAACTCAAACATTTGAGCACGAGTTAAAAACATCTATTGGCGGTAAAAAATGGGTGCGCTGGAATATCTCGTCATTAAACAACGAGCAGTTAATTGGTATTGGGTATGATGTAACCGAAAGCAAATTAAATGAAAAACGGTTAATAGAAAGCAATGCAAAATTATCAGATAAAAACAAAGACATTACAGATAGCATTTATTATGCCCAGCGAATTCAAAAAGCTATATTGCAAACACAAGCGCAATTAAAGTCTATTTTTAGTCATTCATTTTTAATATATAAACCTAAAGATATTGTAAGTGGTGATTATTATTGGTTTTATGAAGATGAAAAATATTGTTATGCAGCGGTTGCAGACTGTACGGGGCACGGTGTACCCGGTGCAATGATGAGTATGGTTGCAAAAGCAATGTTTAAAGAGGTTTTTATAAATAAAAAAATAACAGCTCCCGACTTAATATTAACTGCACTGGATGAAGAGTTAGATAAATCTATTTATAAAAATAACGATTCTACTTTTAATGACGGTATGGATGTTGCTTTAATTAGGATAGATAAAATAACTAATTGCTTAACCTATGCAGGAGCATTTAACTCTATTTTAATTTTAAGTAACCAAGAGTTAATTGAGTTAAAAGGCGACAGATACCCTATAGGATTTTACTCAGGCATAGAAAAAAATTTTTGTGCCACTACAATTCAATTAAAACAAAACGATTGCATTTATCTTTTTAGCGACGGATATGTTGACCAATTTGGAGGTGAAAAAAATAAAAAACTAAATAAATCAAACTTTAAAGAACTGCTAAAAACTATGAATGACATGGAGATAGAAGAACAAGAAGCTTTTTTAGAATACTCGTTTAATAATTGGAAGCAAGACACCGAACAAACAGACGATGTGTTAGTTATAGGCATTAAAGTATAATAGTATAAATTACTCTGTGGAATTGTGCAGAGTAATTTATGTTTTACCCTTTTTATAACATTTTTATTAAGCCTCCTGTTTCAACCAACTTCCAATCAACTACGTTAAAACCTATTGAAACTAAACCGCAAGTTCTCATGCTATCAATGGTTTTATTGTTTTGTAATAAATTAACACTATCGGTAAACGAAGGATTGTGCCCAAAAAGAAATACATGTTTTTTAACTAAAGGTAATTTTTTTAGTAAATTAAAAATTTGTGCAATGTTTGACTCATACAAAGCAGGTTCAATTTCAATTTTGCTTAGATCGTACTTAATTTCTTTTGCAATAATTAAGGCTGTGCTTATTGCTCTGGTTGCAGGGCTTGATATTATTAAATCCGGATAATACATTTGTTCGCCAAGTTTTTTAGCAAGTTCGTAAGCCTCTTTATATCCCCGCTTATTCAATGGCCTGTCAATATCTTTAATAAAATCAAATTCCCAATTGCTTTTAGCATGGCGAATAAAAGTTGCAGTTAACATTTAAAATTTATTTGCACTAAATTAATGTTAATTTTATAGTCAAAATAATCAAGTAATGAACGTAAATTCAAAAATAACTTGCCCAAACTGTAAAAACGAATTTGAGGCAACCGAAGCCTTTAGAGAAGAGTTAAAACGCGAATTTAATGCAAAAGCACAAGCTTGGCAGAAAGAAAAAACACTCGAATTTGAAAAGAAAGAACTTGAGTTTCAAAAACAATTAAAAACAGTTGCCTTTGAAACAAAGCAACACACTGAACAAGAATTACAAAAGCAACTAAGCGAAAAATACGAATTGCAAATAAAAACAATGCATGAAACCATTAAGGTTAATGAAGAAAAAATAAGCGAAGCCAGAGCTAAAGAATTAGAATATCTTAAAAAAGAAAACGAGTTAAAAAACAAAGAAGCGGAATTAGAAATCACATTGCAAAAAAAACTACAAACAGAGCGACAAGCTATTTTGGAGCAAATAAAAAAACAAGAGCAAGAGAAAACTTCGTTACGCGAAAACGAGTTTATTCAAAAAATAAATGAACTCAATAAACAGTTAGACGATCAAAAAAAACTAGCCGATGAAATGAAACGAAAAGCCGAGCAAGGAAGTATGCAGCTACAAGGCGAGGTGCAAGAGCTTGCACTAGAGGATTTGCTGAGAAGTAGTTTTCCGTTTGACGCAATTGAAGAAGTTGCTAAAGGCGTTAGAGGTGCCGACTGTGTTCAAATAGTAAAAAATAATTTTGCAGATGTTTGTGGTAAAATAATATACGAGAGTAAACGCACTAAAGCATTTTCGGGCGAGTGGATTGAAAAATTAAAGGCAGACATGTTGTCACAACAAGCCGATATTGCAGTTATTGTTACTGAAACTTTACCAAAAGACCAACATCAATTTGGATTTAAAGACGGAGTTTGGATTTGCAGATTCTCTGAAGTGAAGTCATTAGCTTTTTTACTTCGTGAAAGTTTAATAAAAGTAGCAAACGCCTTAAAAAATAACGAAAATAAAGGCGAAAAAATGAGCATGTTATACAACTATTTAATTGGCAGCGAGTTTTCATCGCAATGGCAAGCCATACGCGAAGGTTTTTTAAACATGCAAACAATGATTCAGAAAGAACGCGACACAATGGAAAAATTATGGAAAGCTCGCGAAAAACAACTCGAAAAAGTGTTGTTAAACGCCGCCCACATAAAAGGCTCAATAGAAGGAATTGCCGGACAAAATACCATTGATTTAACATTAGATAATAAGGATTTGTTACTCGATTAAATATTTTTATACTATATTTAAACCTTATATTAATGCGCTTTACAGGAAAATTATATTGGGTATTTTTACTTTTGATTTTTTATAAATCAAATGCCCAGTTTTATTATGGGCATCAAATGGATTTTGGCAAAAACCGTATTCAATACCAAATATTTAATTGGACTTATTTTGATTACGAACGCTATCGCATTTATTCTTACCAAGGTGGTGCCGAAATTGCAAAATTTGCCTCAGTATCAATGAGGGCGCAGTTACCAATTTTAGAAAAAAAATTAGATTTTCAGGCAGATGACAAAATCAATGTTTTAGTTTATAATAACCAAGGCGATTTTAAACAAAGCAATTTAGGATTAAGCTCCGAAGACCAAACAAACATTGGTGGTACTACACGAATAATTGGCGATAAAATGAGTGTGTTTTTTAACGGTTCTCATGCTGAAATGAATCAGCAAATTCGCTATGCCTTAGCAGAATTACTTATCAATCAATACCTATACACAGGCAATGCCCGTGAAATGCTTCGCAATTCTACATTACTAAACCTTCCCGATTGGTTTACAAAGGGATTGGCAAAATATTTATCCGAAGGCTGGAACTCATACAGCGACAACCTGCTTTACGACGCTTTAAAAAACGATCACTTCAATAATTTAAATAAATTAACCGGTACTCAAGCCATTAATGCAGGATACGCACTTTGGTTTTATATTATTGATTCATACGGAGAGGCAGTAATTCCTAATTTATTATACATGGCAAGAGTTGGACGAAGTCCGGATAATGCCATGCAATACGTGCTAGGGCTTTCGATGGATAATTTGGTTTATGATATGAGCGACTCTTACAATAAGCGCTTACTTTTTCAACGAGATACTTCTCGAAAATCGCCCATTAAAAATAACAGCCTATTAAAAAAATATAAACAAGAACGACATTATTATCAGCTTAAAATTAGCCCTGACGCAAAACAGGCTGTATATGCCCGCACAGAACTTAATCAAATACGTGTTTACGTTAAAGATATTGAAACAGGTAAACAAAAAAGAATTTTAAAATATGGTCCAAAAGTAGAAAGAATACCTGATTACAATTATCCCTTAATAGCATGGCACCCAAAAGGAAATATAGTTGCAATGATTTACGAAAAGAAAGATCAATTAATAATTCACACAATTGATTTAGAAACAAAAGAAGTAAACAAACGTAACTTGCCGGGCTTCGAAAAAGTTAATAGCTTTTCGTATAGCAATGATGGCAAACGTATTGCCATAAGTGCCGTTAAAAAAGGAAAAGGGCAAAGTGATATTTTTGTATTTGGGCTAAACACTAGTGCCATTGAGCAATTAACTAACGATGTGTGGGACGACAACAATCCTGTGTTTGTAAAAGGAGGAAAACAAATTGTGTTTGAGAGTAACAGAGAAAATGATACCATAAAATTAAATGATGACGCTCAATACTTTTATCATTTTAATCGTAACATGGATTTATTTATGTCGCCGTATCCGTTTACTACAAAAAATTTAGTGCGAGTAACAAACACGCCAAATATTAATGAAACACAAGCACAAGCTTATACAAAAAATTATATTGTTTATTTAAGCGATAATAACGGCATTTATAATAGGCATATTGCCGAATTTGACAGTACAATTTCATTTGTTGACACAACAGAACATTATCGCTACTTTTTTAAAGACAAAATAATTACAAATTTTGACAGAAATATTTTAGAACAAAACATTAATAACAGTGCTACACACATCGCTGATGTTATATACGCAAATGGAAATGACATGTTATTAATTACGCCAATTGCAAAAAATTTAAATGAAATAGAAATTACACAACCAAAGTTAACATGGTTTAAATCTTCATCAAGAACTAACTTATTTGACCCATCAAATTATAAAACTCCCAAACCGGTTGAAACAACTACTCCTCAAAAAGTGCAACAACCCGATAATAAAGGCATTGATTTTGATAATTATAAATTTGACGGAGAAAAAACCAATCCCTCAAATCAGCCTAAAAACAACAACATTGTAAAGCAACAGCATAAAGATTCTATAATACCAAAAAAACAAAACACTTCTCTCTTAAAGTTTCCTATTCAAAAAAATTATTACACATCATTCTATACAGATCAAGTAGTAACGCAATTTGATAACTCTTTTTTAAACAATCAATATCAATTATTTACAGGAGGTCAAAGCCCTGTTTTTTTAAATCCAGGCATAAATTTTTTAACTAAACTAAGTGCTAGCGATTTGTTTGAAGATCAAAGAATAGTAGGTGGTTTCCGTATTAACCCATCGCTTGACAATGAGTTTATGCTTTCGTGGGAGCAACGTAAGCGCCGTTTCGATCATCAAATACTAGTTGACCGCCAAACATTTTCAAATTTAGGCGGCTACGATCCTGTTGGCGGGGCATATCAAGCAAAGCTTAATACTCACTCTGCCCGTTATTCTATTCGTTTTCCAATTAATGAAGTTATGTCTGTTAGATATTCATTGCTGTATCGCAACGATCGTTTAATGCCTTTATCAAACACTGATTATGGCTTGTCATTAAACCGTACATTTCAAAACATGGTAGGCTCACGCATCGAATTTATTTTTGACAACACCAGAAAAATAATGCTAAATATTTTAAACGGATTCCGATTTAAAACATGGGCTGAATATTGGAAAATTTATTACCCACCATACGACCGCCACGACTTAATTACCTTTGGATTTGACGCAAGGCACTATCAAAAAGTGCATAGGCAAATTACATGGTGCAATCGCTTAGCCGGAGGTAATTCATTAGGCACAGATAGGTTGATTTTTTATTTAGGAGGTGTTGATAATTGGTTTTTACCGCGCTTTAATCAAAACATAAACATTGTTCACCCTGAGCAGTATGGTTTTCAAACAATTGCAACAGATATGCGTGGCTTTACACAAAACATCAGAAACGGTAATAACTTTTTAGTGTATAACACTGAATTAAGAGTCCCTATAGTTCGCTATTTATTTAGTACACCTTTCCGCTCCGAATTTTTAAATAATTTTCAAACCATTGGTTTTTTTGATTTAGGTATGGCTTGGTACGGTTCAAATCCAATAAGTGAATTAAACACACAAAATGTAAATAGCTACGTTCAGCAAGGTACAGGTACAATAATAAACATTATAAACCTTAAAAATCCTTTAGTAGGTGGAACAGGATTTGGCTTTCGCTCTAAATTATTTGGCTATTTTGTTCGCTTAGATTTTGCATGGGGAATTGATAATTTTAAACTTCAAGACAGAATTACCTACTTGTCATTTGCAACTGATTTTTAATTTAAAACACAACATTTCTAAGTAATATTAAAAATGAATTTAAAACAGCAAATTCAAAATATAGCAACTAAAATCGAACCGGAATTAATAGTTATTCGCCGGCATTTACACCAATACCCCGAACTTTCATTTAAAGAATTTAAAACATCTAAATTTATTGCAGAGCAGTTGTCAAAAAAAAATATTTCCTTTCAGTCAGGTATTGTAAACACAGGCATTATTGTAATCATTGAAGGAAAAAATCCAACAAAAAAGTGTGTTTTATTGCGGGCAGATATTGACGCATTACCAATCGAAGAAGAAAATAATGTACCATACAAATCGTGCAACAAAGGAGTGATGCATGCATGTGGGCACGATGTTCACACCACATGTGTTTTGGGCGCAATATTTATTTTAAATGAATTAAAAAATAATTTTGAAGGAACGATTAAAATTATTTTTCAGCCGGGCGAAGAAACTCTACCCGGAGGTGCAAGTTTAATGATAAATGAAGGAATACTTGAAAACCCAAAAGTTGATAAAGCAATTGCACTGCACGTATTTCCAAGTTTAGAAGCCGGCAAAGCAGGATTTTGCGAAGGAAAATACATGGCAAGCACCGATGAGTTGTACATTACAGTTAATGGTAAAGCAGGGCATGCAGCAATGCCTGCTGATTACGTTAACCCTATAATAATTGCATCTGAATTAATTACAACAATTAATAACACTTTTATGGTAAACGAACAAGCCCACAAAACAGTTGTTGCCATCGGAAAAATAGAAGCTAAAGGAGCCACTAATGTTATTCCCCAAAAAGTTGAACTAGCAGGAACTATTCGTACAATGGATGAAGATTGGAGAAGTGCAATACACCAAAAATTACATTTAATAGTTAAAGCTATTGGAGAAAAATACGGTTACATGCCTAATTTAAAAGTGGTAAAAGGCTATCCGGTATTAGTGAACAATAGCACACTTACCAAGCAGTGTAAAAGCATAGCTATTGATTTATTAGGAGAAAACAATGCAATTGATATACCTCAACGAATGACTGCTGAAGATTTTGCATTCATTTCTCAAAAAATTCCCTCTTGTTTTTTTAGATTAGGAACAGCTAATCAAGCTCAAAATATTACTTCAGGTGTACATACACCCACTTTTAATGTAGATGAAAAAGCCATTAAAGTTGGCGCTGAGCTTTTAACTTTAATGGCTATAACAGTAATTTAATTACGATTCTTTATTTTCAGTAACAGGTTTTTCTATTAACACCTTGCGGCTAATTTTCATTTTTTTAGTTTTAGGATCGTCTCCTATGTATTTCACTTGAATAATTTCTCCTACTTTCACAATGCCCTCTAAAGTTTCTGTTCTCTTCCAATCATATTCACTAACATGCAACAAGGCATCTTTTCCGGGTAAAATTTCAACAAATGCACCATAAGGCATTATTGATTTTATTTTCCCTTCGTAAATTTCGCCCACTTCAGGTAAGGCAACAATTCCTTTAATACGTTTTAATGCTGCTTGCACATCATTTAAATTAGTGCCAAAAATTTCAACTTGTCCTTTATCCTCAACTTCAGAAATTACAATTGTTGTATTAGTTGTTTTTTGCATTTCTTGAATAACTTTTCCACCGGGGCCTATTACTGCGCCAATAAATTCAGAAGGAATCATTATTTTTTCGAAACGAGGTGCATGTGGTTTATAATCTTCGCGTGTTTCGCTTATTGCTTTTAGCATTTCGCCCATTATGTGCAACCTACCTTGTTTAGCTTGTTCTAAGGCTTCTGCCATAACTTTAAATGGAAGTCCGTTTACTTTTAAATCCATTTGCACGGCAGTAATTCCTTCTTTTGTTCCACAAACTTTAAAGTCCATATCGCCTAAATGATCCTCATCACCAAGTATATCCGATAAGATACTATAATTACCCTTATCATCAGTAATTAAACCCATAGCAATACCTGCAACAGGTTTTTTAATTTTTATACCAGCATCCATTAAAGCCAATGTTCCTGCACATACTGTAGCCATTGAGCTAGAACCATTACTTTCTAATATATCGCTTACAACTCTAATTGTGTAACCTGTGTCGGTTGGTACTACCGGCTTTAAGGCACGCAAAGCAAGATTGCCATGACCAATTTCGCGACGGCCTGCGCCTCTATTTGGTTTAACTTCACCTGTGCTAAAGCCCGGAAAATTGTAATGTAAAATAAATTTTTCTTCTTTTTGGAAAAATGCACCGTCAATTAATTGCGCATCTATTGGGGTGCCAAGTGTTACTGTTGTTAATGATTGTGTTTCGCCTCTTGTAAACACAGCGCTACCATGTGGGGCAGGTAAATAAGACACTTCGGCCCAAATAGGACGTATTTGATTTGTAGAGCGGCCATCTAAACGCATTTTTTCATCAATAGCCATGCGGCGTACAGCAACGTATTCTACTTCATGATAGTATTTGTTAATTAAGCCTTCTTTTTCTGCCAACTCTTCTTCAGAGTATTGTTTTTTAAATTCCTCTAAAACTTCCTTAAAATCATTTTTGCGTTGGTTTTTATTTGGATTTCTTTTTTTAGCTACCGCATATACTTTATCATAAGTTTCTTTAAAAACTTTTTCTTTAAGTGTTTCGTCGTTTGTTTCGTGGTTGTACTCGCGTTTAGCTTTTGCGCCTGCTTTTGCAGCAAATTCTTTTATAGCAACTATTTGTTTTTTAATAGCGTCGTGTGCAAACTGTATGGCTTCAAGCATTTCTGTTTCTGAAATTTCTAAAGTTTCGCCTTCTACCATGGCAATATCTTTTTCGTTTGCGGCTACAATCATATCAATGGTTGTATGCTGAAGTTCGCTGCACGTTGGGTTAATTACTAATTTGCCATCAATTTTTCCAACTCTAACTTCACTTACTAAGTTATTAATTGGAATATCGCTTACTGCAATGGCTGCACAAGCAGCTAAGCCAACTAACGCATCGGGCATTGTTTCTTTATCACTCGAAATTAATTGTATCATTAGTTGAATATCGGCGTGATAGTCTTCAGGAAATTGAGGGCGCAAAGCTCTGTCAACAATTCGTGAAATAAGCACTTCATGATCTGATAAGCGTGTTTCGCGTTTTAAAAAACCTCCCGGAAATCTTCCGGTAGAAGCGTATTTTTCTTGATAATCAACTGTAAGGGGTAAAAAATCAACACCGGGTTTCGCATCTTTTGAGCTAACTACGGTTGCTAAAATCATTGTATTGCCGGTTTTAACCACAACCGAACCGTCGGCTTGTTTTGCTAATTTTCCGGTTTCAAGTGTGATAGAGTGCCCATTGCCTCCATCAAATGTGTGTGTTGTTACTGTTTGTGACATATTTATGTGTGTTGTGAAGTGTTTCATCTTTTTAGCACTTCGGGTTTATATTTATGTAGTAATTAAAAAGGCATTTCAATTAATTGAAATGCCCCATTAAATTTTTTATCCTTATTACTTTAGAGGATCCTAAAATTTATTTACGGATATCCAAAGTTTTAATAATAGCTCTGTAACGCATCAAATCTGTACGCTTTAAGTAGTCTAACAAAGCGCGGCGTTTACCTACTAAATTTAAAAGAGCGCGTTGAGTACCAAAATCTTTTTTGTTACTTTTTAAATGCTCTGTTAAATGGTCTATTCTTAAGGTAAATAACGCTATTTGCGATTCAGAACTACCTGTGTTTTTTTCATTTTCTCCATGTTTTTTGAAAATGTCCTTCTTTACTTTCGATGTCAAATACATTATAAATTAATTTTATTCAAGGTGCAAATATAGTAATTTTATTTTATTTTTCAAATAATCTTTAAAAAACACTTACTTCTTTGAATCTGCAATAAATTGAGCCAAACCCGTGTCGGTAAGTGGGTGCTTTAATAAAGCTAAAATAGCGCTTAATGGGCATGTTGCCACATCTGCTCCTATTTTTGCACATTCTACAATATGCATTGGGTGGCGTACACTTGCCGCTAATATTTGTGTTTCGTACCCAAAATTGTCATAAATCTGTCTAATATCCTCTATCAGTGTTAGGCCATTTGTGCTCACATCATCTAAACGCCCTATAAACGGGCTAACATAGGTTGCACCTGCTTTTGCAGCTAAAAGTGCTTGGCCGGCACTAAAAACAAGTGTACAATTAGTTCTAATGCCTTTTGCAGAAAAATACTTTATGGCTTTTATACCGTCTTTTATCATAGGTATTTTTACTACTATTTGAGGGTGTAAAGCTGCTAGCGCTTCCCCTTCTTTAATCATTTCATTGTATTCTATGCCAAATACCTCTGCACTTACATCACCATCTACAATATCGCAAATGTCTTTGTAATGTTGTTTAATTTTATCATCTCCTTTAATGCCTTCTTTAGCCATTAAGCTTGGGTTTGTTGTTACTCCATCTAAAACACCTAAATCATTTGCTTCTTTTATTTGAGCTAGATTTGCAGTATCAATAAAAAATTTCATACTCTTGTTATTTATTTTGCCAAAAGTAAATGATTGTTTTTTGAAAGCTTCATTTGTTTATAAATTTTTTCAAAAAATTAAACATCTATTTGCGTAGATATGCTACTGCACAAAACCTATTTTATAGCATAGTACTAAGTTCAAATATATTTTACTCTAAAGATACTTAGGTAGTTTTTGTTTAGATGACGAAAAAAATCTTTGCCTGGCAATGGCTACGGAAATATTTTTTGAGGAAGTATAAACGAAAAATAACAAGCAGATTGGGCTACAATATATTTGTACTTGGTATAAATACCTTTTTTTAGGTATTGTAAAAAACTTGAAGAACTTTTTTCTTTGCGCTCCTTATTAAGAATAATTCTAAATTAAATGAAACGTATTTTTATATTTATACCTTGTATTTTATCCCACATGGCTTTTTCTCAAGTGCAGGATACGTCACTTCACGAATTAAACGAAGTAATTATCACATCTTACAAAGCAATGAATGGAGTAGGGCACATGAAAGATGATGATAAAGGCATTATTTATTCCGGAAAAAAAAATGAAGTATTGCTAATTGATAGTTTAGATGCTAATAAGGCAATAAATAATACGCGCCAAATTATTGGGCGCATACCCGGCGTAAATATTATTGAAACTGAAAGCGGCGGCTTTACGGCAAATGGTATTGGTTTTAGGGGTTTAAATCCTTATCAAAGTATTGAAACCAACACAAGGCAAAATGGCTATAATATTTCAGCTGATGTGTTTGGCTATAATGAAGCTTATTATCTGCCACCTATGGAAGCTGTTAAAAGTATTACTTTTTTACGGGGAGCATCATCGCTTGCTTTTGGTCCGCAAATAGGAGGGATGATAAATTATGAATTAAAAGAGGGAGCAAAAAAACCAATAGAAGTTACGGCCTCTCAAACATTTGGTAGTTATAACATGTCAAATAGTTTTACATCAATCGGAGGTACATATAAAAAAATTCAGTATTATGGTTTTGTACAGTATAGGTATTTTGGCGGGTGGAGAGAAAATTCAGAACAAAATCAATTATCGGGTTATGCCGGTATTAAGTATAATGCAAATAGCAAGTTGCAAATTGGAGTAGAGTACACTGCACTTAGAAATACAGTGCGTATGCCGGGTGGTTTAACTGATTCGTTGTTTAATGTAAACCCCCAACAATCGCTTCGTTCGCGAAACTGGTTACAAAGTCCTTGGAATATTTTAGCGTTAAGTGCCAATTATAAAATTTCAGATAATACAACTATTAATTTTAAATCATCTTTCATGTTAAGTCAAAGAGACCTTGTTTGGCGTAATGAAGACGGAGGCCCCGGTGCAAAAGATACAATTACACCCGATTTAAACTACGTACCACGCGAAGTTGAGCACGAGTATTTTAGAAACACAACAAACGAATTACGCTTTTTAACTCACTACCAAATTGGGGCACAAACACAAGCCTTATCGTTTGGTGTGCGTTTTTCGTATAATTTTCTTAAACGCCAACATGGTGCAGATGGCACTACAGGTAGTAATTTAGATTACACAACCACCTCACCTTGGGGCGGCAACATGAATTTTTATAATACAAACAGTGCAGTTTTTGCAGAGCATTTATTTCGTATAGGAAAAAGGCTATCGCTTACACCGGGTGTTAGGTATGAATATTTAAGCTCTTTGGCTAATGGTTACGATGAAAATACAGACACAAATACAGCCTCGCCATACGTAATAAGCAATATGCAATTAAGAACCCGAAATTTTATTGTGGGGGGCTTAGGCATTCAATTTAAAGCAGGTGAAAATGCAAGCTTTTATGCTAATTACAGTCAAAGCTACAAACCTATTACATACGATCAACTTACTCCATTTGGAACAATCGCTAAAATTAATCCTAATTTAAAAGATGCGAGCGCAGATAACATTGACCTTGGGTTTAGAGGGATTTTTAAAAATATTTTAAACTATGACATTAGTATTTTTTACCTTAATTATAAAAATAGGATTGGCACTGTTTTAGTGAATAGTGGTACTTCAATTTATCCTTACCGCACAAATACAGGCAATTCAGAGCATAAAGGAGTTGAATCTTATATTGAGTTAAACATTTCTAATTTATTAGATGCAAACAGTAATGCAGGCAAACTAAGTGTGTATAATTCGTATGCATATATTTATGCACGGTACGTGTCAGGCGAATATGCCGGTAATATGGTTGAGTATGCTCCTAAAAATATTGATAGAGTAGGGTTGAATTATAAAGTAAAAGATTTTTCATTTAATGTTCAATATTCATATACATCGTCATCTTTTGGCGATGCATCAAATGCGAAATATTCACCCGATGCTCTTATTGGTATAATTCCTTCATATCAACTAGTAGATGTATCGGCGTCGTATCTCATAAAAAATAAGTATAAAATTAAATGCGGTGTAAACAATTTAACTAATGAAAAATATTTCACGTTAAGAACTTCTGAGTATCCTGGCCCAGGTATTATTCCATCAATTGGGCGAATGATTTATGCAGGCATTACAGCAACATTTTAAAGTATAATTATGACAAAAAGTAAATTTTATTTTTTTAGTTTAACCCTTATGTTAACGCTATTATCGTGTAAGAAAGAACAAATATCTGTTCCTAATTCTTTAGCCACGCCTAACGATAAAGTAGCCTTAGGAAAATCAATATTTTTTGATAGAAATTTATCTAATCCTACCGGGCAATCTTGTGCAAGCTGTCATTCGCCGGGAGCTGCATTCAGCGATTCAAGTCATAACACAGTGTCGCCTGGCGCTGTTACGGGTTTGTTTGGGAGTAGAAATGCGCCTAGCATTGTTTACTCAATGTACTCACCATTAACTTTAAAATACAGTATAGATGACGGATCGTTTGTTGGAGGTCAATTTCTTGATGGGAGAGCGAATACTTTAGAAGACCAAGCAAAAGGACCATTTTTAAATCCTTTAGAGATGGGCAATGTGAGCATTGAGGCACTCATAAATAAAATAAAAATGGCACAATATTACGCACTATATCAAAAAGTTTATGGCTCAATTACAGATGCAAATACTGCGTTTAATAATATAGCAGACGCCATCGCTTCTTTTGAGCGTTCAGCTTCGTTTTCAAACAGGTTTACATCTAAATTTGATTACTATTTAAAAGGACAAGCAACACTAACGGCGCAAGAATTAAATGGTTATAATTTATTTAAAGATACTTTAAAAGGACGTTGTGCTAATTGCCACCCTGATACACAAGATCCTAATTCAGGACAAATATTATTTACCGATTTTACTTATGATAATATAGGAATTCCTAAAAACGCAGCTAATCCTTTTTATACAATACCTTCGGGTTTTAACCCCGCAGGCATTAATTATTTAGATAAAGGCTTAGGTGTAACTGTAGGAAACGCTTTATTTAATGGCGCATTTAAAGTGCCAACGCTCCGTAATATTGCAGTAACAGCACCGTATTTTCACAATGGTTTATTTAATACACTTAATGATGTTGTGCATTTTTATAATGTACGCGATTCGTTATTTAATAATCCTGAAATTCCTGCGAATGTAAATCATAAAGAACTCGGAAATTTAAAATTAACGGCAGCAGAAGAAAATGCAATAGTTGCTTTTTTAATGACTTTAACCGACGGTTATAAATAATAGCCGTGTTATAATATAATTAAATTCAAATTACGCATTAGAAGCGCGTTTAGTTAATATTTGTACTTGATATTAAATGGTAGTGTTTCATTAACCGTATAAATAAAATTTACTTTATAAGTCCTTAAACGAGATAAGTGAGTTTTTTACTCATACTATAAATTTCATTACTGAATCTACAGTTAAATCAACCTGTGCTTTCAGCTATATTTTTTTATCTTTTTTTTGGTCTGTTTAAATATTTACCTTCATGTTACAACGGTAAAAGCGGATACGGAAGAACGGGGGAAAAAGAAAACATCGAAATTGTTTACAGTGCACTTACTCGACTAGAAGTAAATAAACTAAACGCCGAAATCGAAAAAATGGATCTAAAGGCTTTTGTAGTAATGCACAGGGTAAAAGGCACAAAAAAAACGAGCGTTGAAGTGATTTTTGAAGAGTTTGCATTAAGCACTAATACTGCCCCCTCATTTTTTCAATGCGATTTTTTATTTTATTAGAGAAACTTTTCGGACTAATTACTTTTACATTTTCACCAAAGGATAGTATAAGTTTTTCAAACTCAATGTTTGGAATTAAATCTACCGAAATTAGTAACCCTTTTTTATTTAGCTCCTTTTTCTTTTGCGAGCCATGAATAGGTTTGGTTAAAATGTAAGGCGCTTCAGTTGGTGTAAAAAGTAATTGAATAGAAATTATTTTGTTTTTTTCAGGTACTGTTACTCCAATAACATCTTCGAAATACTCTTGGTAGTTGATGCTTTTGTTTGCAGCTAATGCGGCTTGGTATTTAGTTTTTTTAGGTAAAGTTGTTTTTAAAATTATACTTGTCCCACCACTGGCGCTTGCTTGCTATTATATGCGGGTTTTTATTTCTTGTATTCAGTCGGCTGTTAGAGTTTTATTGATAATTCTAAGTGTCCGCCAAAACCGAGTTCTACTATTTTTTGAAGAGTCGAAATTCGAGCCTCTTTGATATTGTTTTCAATTTTAGAAATATACGATTTAGTTGTACCGACTTTTTCAGCAAGCTGTTCTTGTGTCATTCCCATTTCTATACGAGTATCATGAATTAACGCGCCCATTTTGAAATTTTCATAACCTGCTTCAAGATCGTCACGTTTTTTTGTTCCACGTTTTCCGTAGTTCCTCTCTTTAAACTCTTCAAGAGTTGTCAAGTTTTTATTTTTCGTTTTCATATTCGGTTTTTATTTTAAGTGCTAATTCAATTTCTTTTTTCGGTGTCTTTTGAGTTTTTTTTTTGGAAACCATTCGTTAAAACAACTAATTGTCCTTGATCAAAAAAACAAAAAATGCGAAAAATATCGCTGCCTTGTTGAACTCTAATTTCATAAAGTCCGTCTGTGTTTTCAAGGTGTTTTAGATAAACTTCCGGAATTCTATGCAGGTCTTCAATTAAATTAAAAGTTCAAACGATTTTTGCTTTTACTTTTTTTGATTGCTTGCCAAAGAAGTCCTGAAAATAACTTTTATAAAAGGTAATTTTTCTATACTTTTGATTATTGTTCACAATACAAAGACAATAAAGTTTCCCTAAAGTGAAACATAAAGAGTGGAATTTATTTAAAAGTAAAGCGCACCGATAATTTTAAATATGTTTATGAAGGAGGCGTACCGTCATATCACACAAATAGTTGCTGCGAAAGGTTAAATTCAAATTTTAAAAACTTCGAAATTCCAAACGAGATAAAAGAAAGAGGGACTAATGAAGTATTAAATTTTAGAAAGTGGTTTAAACAAAATCAATACTTATTAGAGAAACCAGATGTTTTTATAGCACGGCTGCAAATGATGTTTGGAATTTCTGTTAGCCCTAATTCGGTTGAAATTGAAAACTCAGGAGTGGAAGAAATTGAAAATTTAAATCTTAATGAACTTGAAAAAAGAATTAACCACCATATTTACGAGGCTGGGAATTTTTATAAGAATTCTACCGAAGAACGCAAAAATGTAATTAAAAAATTTCAAAAACACACTTATTTAGCCTATATTAATGAAGTGATTAATAATAATTATACACCACTTAATGATGAAGAATTAAAACGCTTTTTAATGCAATACGACCAAAAATTTAAGCGACCTATAAAAGCATTATTAATTGAATATTATAAAGTTTTGTACAACCCAGATTTAAAGTTTGAAGGCTTTTTGCTAGAACAGCTTGGGTTTAAACCATGTAAGTATTGTGAAAAAGATGTGCTCATTAATAAATTTGAACTATTTTAACACAACTTTTTTTATTTTTTATAAACTCAAAGTAACCTTTGTTTATTTTCTAGGTTATAATACTATGTATCAGAGCTTTCTGAAAAATAATTTTACAATCTAAAATCGTTTAACCTATAATTTTCAACAGAATAAAAAATAATTAATTTAAAAATAACTTTGTAATACTATTTCAAAAACACATGCAAGCTAATCTAAAAAATAAAATCGAGAAAATACTCAGCGATTATCCTAATGCCGATGAAAAAGAAATTTTTAATCGTATAGAAAAAGTATTGCAAGATGTAAGGTCGCAATATGCCCATGTTAAAGAATCGAAAAGCATAGCTGAACTTACAAGGGAAAAGATTAAAAATATCAGCTTAAAAAAGAATTTAGAAAATGTAATTAAAACTGGTTTTCTTGCTATTGACAGTAGTTTTGGAGGATTTTTATTGGGCGAATTAAATGTTATTGCTGCTCGCCCTGGCATGGGAAAAACACAGTTTATGGTTAATTTAGCACTTAATATTTCTAAAACACAACCCGTTTTATATTTTACATTTGATTTGCCGGAAGAGGCATTATCATCACGTTTTATTTCGGCACTTTCTGGCTACTCAAACTCTAAGATGTTACAATTAAACTTTTCAATTGAAGAAGAACAACAACTTTTGTTGGCAGAAGAAAAATTGAAAGAAAGTAAAATATTTATAAACGATTCGTGCAACCATATAATTTCGGCATTTAAAGCCGAATGCGAAAAACAAATTAAAACAAATAACGTTAAAGTAATTTTTGTTGACTGTATACAAATGATGGGGCAAAGTAAATATTATAATAACCGTGAATTTGAAGTTAGTTTTATTTGTAGAGAGTTAAAAAATATTGCAAAACATAATAATGTGTGTGTAATTATTTCAAGTCAGTTGAACAGAATGCTTGAAAACAGAGCAGGAGGAGCAAAACGCCCAATGTTTTCGGATATAAGAGAAAGTGGCTCAATAGAATATATTGCCGATAAAGTTATTTTTTTATATCGCCCTGCGTATTATGGATTTGAGGTAGATGAAAACAATGAGCCTACAAAAAACCGTATGGAGGTTATTTTCGCAAAAAATAGAAGGGGTGCTTTAGGAGAATTTAAGTTATTTGTTGACGAACATTTTACGAAATTTAGTGAATTTGACAATTCAAAAAACGATTTTAATTTCTCAGAGGATAGGTTAAATGAAATGGTGGAGAAAAATCCCAACATAAAAAATATGATAGATAAATTAGATTTAGGATTATCATTTTAAAAAAATTGAACCGTTGTTTAAATATTTATGATGTTAAATAAAATAACATTGTGGTTGTGTTCCTGCAACCCATGAATTAGTGAAAGGTTGATAAAACCATTATAGCCTCGCTCTGCGAAGCAAGCTTCGTTCGCTCGCTATAATGAAATAAATTAAGATAAATTACAACGGTTCTTTTTTTAAATAATTACAAGTTAAAAACATAAAAACAAAAAATGCAGTAAGCGTTTGTAAATGAAAAATCTTCCCGACATATCAATTGCTCTAAAAAATGTAAGAGAAAATTTTAATAGTTATTTTAATTGGAATAGCTTACCTCAAAATAAAAGCGAAAAGTATAAATTGCATGAAATTAATGCATTAATTTTACTTTCAATTAAAATACCCACACACCTTTGCTTAGCGCTTTCCAATTCAATTTCAGGCATAGAAGTATTAATTAATAATCCTGTTTACACTGAATTAAAAGTAAAAAAAAAGAGTGGAGAATTTAGACAAATTTATGCTCCTAATTATGAATTAAAACGTGTTCAAAAGCGGTTGAATTATTTTTTACAGGGCTATTATTTATGCATTAAACCCAACGAGGTAAATGGCTTTGTAATTAATCCTTTTCCTTTCGATGCAAAATGTAATATTGCGGAGAATGCAAAATATCATGTCAATAAAAAACACGTATTAAATATTGACATTAAAAACTTTTTTCCCAGCATTTCGGCATACCGTGTAAAAAAAATATTTACGTCGGAATTGTTTAATTTCAACGAGCAGGTTGCAACTGCCCTCACACTTTTATGTACTTACAAAGGGGTGCTTCCTATTGGTGCGCCTACATCGCCGGTAATTTCAAATTTTATATGTTTTCAATTAGACCGTGATTTGAAAAATTTTTGTAATGAAAAAAACATAAGTTATTCGCGTTATGCCGACGATTTAACATTTTCGTCAAACGAAAAAATTACCGATGAGATAATTTCTGAAATCACGTTATTAATAAACAAATATGGGTTCGAACTCAATAAAAATAAATTTCGTTTACGCTTATCAAATCGAAAGCAAGTTGTAACGGGTTTAGTAGTGAATGAAAAAGTAAACATCGATAGAAAATTGCTCAAAAAAATTAGAGCCATGCTGCACGATATGAGTCGGAATGGAATAGAGGTAGCGGCCAAACGACATTTTAAATCTGAAAATCCACCAATTAAAACAAATTCATTAACTAATAAAAACACTGCTATTTTTGAATCTGAACAATCTGATAATGAAATTAATATTGCATTTGCTTGCCGATTTAAAAAAATAGTAATAGGTTATATAAATTTTGTAGGGCAAATAAGAGGCACAGACGATCGACTTTATAATAGCTTTAAAGCTGCTTATAAAAATAGTTGGTAATTTTTATTTTGTCATGAAATGAAGTTCTTCATTTTTCTGTAATTAAAGGCGCAGCAAGGGCAATTTCAGCTATTTTTTGCGTAAAGTTTTTTAAAAGCTTCAACCGCTTGTGGGTCCTTTTTTACATGGCTTTTTCTAGCCACCTTTACTTTTGTATTAAAATGGCGAATAGCATATTTAAGTATGGTATTATATTTTATCTCTTTTTTAAATTCTTGCTCTATCCATTCTTGTAGCTCGATGTAACCAGCTACTCCATTTCTTGGGTCCTTTAGCTTTTTCCCTATTTTCTCATGTTCTTGCTTAGTGAATACAGAGGGCTTTCCGACTTTTCCAATTCTACCATTGTAAAGCAAGGCTTCTAAACCTTTTTCTTTATAGGTTGTTCTCCAGTCGTGAATGCTTTGA
>JAFDYB010000053.1 GCA_018267655.1 Bacteroidota bacterium | reverse complement strand
ATCCAAGTATCTGTCATAGGGTTATATTGATACCAATCTCTAAAACCTCCACTAACGCCACTCGCCCAACCTAAACCCGCATAACCCATGTTGTTTACACTAGCTGCTACTGCATAGCCGCGAGGCGCACCGGGGAAGTTAGCTTTTTGAATCCAAACCATTTGCCCATAAAAACTATTTGTTATTAAAATAAATATTACATAAACTATTATTTATGCTTTAAAGCAAATGTGTTTTTGTTAAATCAATTTTTTGCTTGGGCAGTTATTTGTGCTTGTTGTTTTTTTAGCAGGGCTAGTTCGGTTTGTAATTGCTGTACTTGAGTACTTAGGTTTTTAATACAATGGTGAAAAACAAAACAGACCTAATTTTCTCATTTCATTTTTGATCTTTTTCAATTTTCAATTTTCACTTTCGTTTTACTCATTAAAACATAGCATTTGCTCGTTATAAAGGTCTGTTTAATAAAAACTTATATTTATTTCTCTTTTGCAAGAGATTATTTAATGATTTTAATCAGTTAAATGCTTTTAATTTTTATCTTCGTTGCCTGAAAATCAATTAATTAAATTATGAAAAAACTTGCATTACTGTTTTTATTTTCAATTAATCTATCTTTTTCGCAAGTAAGTTATGTGTGGAATGGCTCTACATCAACCAACTGGACCACCCCTTCTAACTGGACTCCTTCCGGAGTTCCAGGCGTATCAGATAATGTTACAATTGTAACCGGTGGTAATAATTGCTTGTTAGCCGGCAACACAACAGTATCGGGCTTAACTATTACTACCGGTGTTTTAAATCTCAATACATTTTCCTTAACTACAAACAGCGTGGTGGCGTGTAATGGCGGTAATTGTAATAATGGTTCCTTTGTGTCAAATGCTATTAGCTTAACCTTTGCAGGTACCACATTTGGTGCAAACGTTTTTGCAAATGTTACCGATGTGTATTTTAACGGCAGCACTTTTAATGGTAGCCTTACCGTAACCCGAAATAATTCAAGCAGCATACAATCAACAGGAAATAACACTTTTAACGGTGCAACTTCAATTACTAACGCAGGCACCGGTTATTTATTAATGACAAATAGTTCTGCTAGAACCGATGTATTTAATTCAACCTCAACTTTTGCAACTACTAATACGGGTGGGCTTTATATAGGTTATTCAGGAGCAAGCAGTTTTAATGGAAACGTGCTGTTTAATAATCCCACCGGTTCTGGTAATATTCAGATAGGAAGAAGCGGAGGACCTACGTCAACATTAAATACAGGGCTTAGCATCACGTGTGGAACTTTTTTTGGAGGAGCAGTAAACTTATTTAATTTAAATCAATTAGGAAGTGCGCCTTTAAACATATCGCCTGGAAATTCAGGAGGTGTAAATATATACTCTTCAACTATAAATGGCTCATTAACAGTTAGTGCAGGTGTTGTTTCAGCTCAAACATCAACTTTTGCAAATACAGTTACCTATAATTTAGGCGGCACTATTTTAAACAATTGGTCAAATGGAGGAAATGTTTATAATGGAACCTTAACGATAAATAACGCTAGCAATGGTTTTATTGGTTTTGCAAGTAGTGCAGGCGATACCTACAATGCCGATGTTTATTGCAACAACACTTCTACAACGGGAGGCAGAATTATTTTTGGGAACAATTCTACATCACAATTCAATGGTAATGTTTATGTGAATCAAAATGGCACAACAAGTGCATCGGGTATTTCCATTGGCTGGAGCGGTACTTTTCCCCTTATCAATTTTGCAGCAGGCAAATCAGTACTTGTAAATGGTAGTGTTACTTCTGGCTATATTCAATTATTAAAAGTTCAAACCGCAGCAAGTACTACCATTAATTTAACTACTACCGGCACAAGCGCAATTATATTAAATAACAATACTTTCAATGGGCCGGTTAGTGCTAGTGCACCTGATTTGTACCCACAAGGAGGGACTTACAATGCTCCTACGGTTTTTGTTAAAACAGGTGGAGGAACAGGCAATCACAACAGTGGCAATTTAAATACCTTTAATTCTACTTTGGAACTTGATAATTTAGGAGGCGGTGGTTACTTGTTACTAAGCTATAATTCAAACGATCAGTTTAACGGAAATATTACAGTAAATACAAACGGTTCTACGGCAGGTACAGGTATTTCTCTTGGTTGGCCCGGTAGTGGCGGAGTTCCTGTGTTGGCAGCAGGTAAAACTATATCAGTAGGCGTAATTGGTTTTAGTACCGGTTATTTACAACTTTGTGGTTTAAACCAATTAGGCAGCACTGCTATAACTTTAACGTTAACAGGCAATGCAAGTTTTACAGCAGGAAAAAGTACACCTCCTTGTAATTTTGGCGGAGCTGTTAATGTTACTTCGCCTGATATTTATATACAAGGCAGTGTTTTTAACGGACGTGCAATTTTTACCAAAACAGGCGGAAGCAGTAATCACAACAGTGGTAATTTAAATACGTTTAATGCATCTACCACTGTTAATCAACAAAGCAGTACGGGCTATTTTATGTTAGGCTACAACTCGGCAGATATGTTTAATGATTCTATTATTGTAAGCAGCACCGGAACCGGCGGCATATTTTTTGGTTGGCCTTCCTCATCGGGAACACCAAGCTTAGCGGCAGGAAAATCAATTTTTGTTGGAAGTGGAGGTTTTAGCGCCGGAAGTTTACAATTTAATAGGTTTACACAATTAGGCAGTGCACCGGTTAATTTAACCTTTACAGGAACAAATGCGGCATACGTAGCAGCTAACAGTTCTATTTTTGGCGGAGATTTGAATTTAGTTGCCCCTGATATTTATTTCAATGGAGCTACCTACCAAGGAAAAGTGAGCGCTAAAAAAACAGGAGCTGGCAGCGATGCATCAATTGGAGGGAATACTTTTAATGGACTTAGTTTCTTTGAAAATGCCGGATCTGGATACATGATGTTTGGTAATGGATCGCCTGATGTTTGGAATAGTGATGTAAATTTTAATGTTACAGGAAGCGAAAGAATTTTACCAGCATATAATTCTGCAGGAAATTTATTTAATGGAAATGTATTTTTAAATAGCTCAGGCAGTGCTTTAGGAATAAATTTTTGTGCAGGAACCCCTGCTTCAAATGCAACAATTGCTGCCACCAAAGCACTATTAACAGGAAGTTTAGGCTTAAATGCAGGTTATGTAATAGCTCAAAGAATTACGCAATTGGGTACCGCATCTAATAGTATTGTAATGGGAGCAGGTACTAATTATTCACAGTTTGGCCCAGGAATTAATTTAGGAGGGGGATTAGTAAATGTAAGCCAAGGTATGTTTTTTAATGGAGGCGTATTTAACGGGACAATTTCAGCAATACAACAAGGTGCAGTTAGTGCAGCATGTGTTGGTTCTAATACTTTTAATGCAGTAAGCTCATTTACAAATTCAGGCTCGGGTTATTTTCTTTTAGGGAACACATCTCCCGACGTATTTAACGCAGATGTTTATTTTATTAATAATGGCAGTGAACGAATTTTACCGGCATGGAATTCAGCCGGAAATTTATTTAATGGAAATATTTATTTATCAAATACAGGCTCTGCATCCGGCATAAACTTTTGTGGCGGAGGTTCCGGATCGCCAACTGCTACCATGTCGGCGGGGCATACGGTTTCCATTACCGCAGCCGGATTTAATACAGGGTATTTAATTTTACCTTATTTTACACAATTAGGTAATGTGCCGATAAATTTGTTTTTAACTGGTAGTTTAACGTATTTACAAACCTATGGCAATTCCTATTTTGGAGGAAACTTCACGGCTGTATCACCAAGAATTTTATTAGCAAACACTACTTTTTCGGGCACTAATTATTTTTGCAAAACAGGAGCAACAGGCGAGTGGAGCAATGGAGGGAATTTATTTGGAGGCGTAACTACTATGAGTAGTACTGCATCGGGCTACTTTGGCTTTGCAAACTCTCAGCCTGATACATATAATTCAGATTTAATAGTAAGTAATAATGGAAGCGATCGAATCATTTTTGCTAATACATCTATAGGAAATACTTATAATGGCAATATCATTGTTAATCAAATGGGCTCATCTATAGGAACTGTTTTTGGATATTCCCCTGCAGGGACATCAACCTTAGTTGCCGGCAAAACTTTTTCAGTAGGAGGTGGAGGCTTTAATGTAGGTTATTTGCAAATTCAAAAAATTACACAATTAGGAAGCGTTCCTATTAACTTACCAATTAATGGTTCTGCTTTATATTATGGGCCAAACGCAATTTTAGGAGGTAATGTTACATCAACAAGTTCTAGTCTATATTTTAATGGCTGTATTTTTAATGGCACTACTAATTGTTTGAAAACAGGTGGCACTAATGATATAAGTATGGGTAATAATACTTTTAACGGTAATTCTTTAATAACAGATAATGGTGCCGGCTATTTATTGTTAGCTAACGGTAATCCTGATATTTTTAATGCGAATGCTAATTTTGTAAACACAGGTTCTGCAAACTTTTATGTGGCCTACAATAGCGTAGGTAATGTTTTTAACGCAGTAACTACATTTAGTAATTCGCCCAGTAGCTTAGGTGCTTGGATGTATGCAGCGCCATACGCATTAAATAACGCTACATTTAATGGGAATATAATTGTATCGAATAATAATGGTGGAGGCGTATTTTTTGGAAACAATACGGGTACCTCTACGCTAAGTGCCGGAAACACAATTTCTGTTGGTAGTGGTGGATTTAATTCAGGTTATTTGGTTTTAAGAAATTTCACGCAATTAGGTTCCACTCCACAAAGCATTACAACTACGGGGACAAGCATTTTACAATATGGACCTAGTAGCGCTTTTGGTGGTAATGTAGTATCTATTAGTCCGGGTTTACTATTTAATGGCTGTAATTTTTCAGGCACAACTAATTGTTTAAAAAACGGAGCTACAAATGACCAAAGTATAGGCAACAATATATTTAATGGCAATGCATTAATGACGAATACCGGAAGTGGTTATTTAATGTTTGGTAATGGTAATTCAGATGTGTTTAACGCAAATGCAAACTTTGTAAACGTAGGTAGCAATAGCATTTACGTGGCATACAATAGTATAGGAAACACTTTTAATGGCACCACTACATTTAGCAATTCTCCAACCTCAACGGCGGGTTGGATTTATAGCTCGGCGTATTCTGCAAACAACACAACATTTAACGGAAATATTGTAATTTCAAACAATAATGGGGGCGGTATAAATTTTTGTGCTAGTTCAGGTCAAGCAACGCTTACAGCGGGTAACGCTATTTCGGTAGGCAGTGGAGGTTTTGCAAATGGGGTTTTAAGCGTTAATAATTTTACACAAAGTGGCACTACAGCACAAAACGTATTAGCAACGGGGACAAGTATATTTAATTTTTATAATTCTCAGTTTAATGGGCCTTTAACTACTACGAGTGGTGGCATTACGTATAAGACTTCTGTATTTAATAGTAGCGTTACTGCAACAAAATTACCTACCGGTACTACTAACGATGTTTCTTATGGCGCAAATACATTTAACTCTACCTTTTCAGTTACAAGTAATTGCTCGGCAGGTTATATATTGTTTGCAAATAATATGTCTGACAGCTACTTCGGAGACGTAATATTTAATCAAAATGGTACGAGTCGAGTTTATCCAAACTATAACACTAATTGTGTTTATGCCGGTAATGTTACGGTTGGGTCCACCAACTCATCTACCATAACCTTTGGTGCAAATGTACCCAACGGCGTTGCTACATTCACAAACTCAAATCCGCAAAATATTAGTAAAACCGGTAGTGCAGGAAATCCTGTATTTACATATCTATCAGTAAATAAATCTGCAGACTCTATTTATCTTCAAACTATGGTAAATATTGCTAAATCATTAACTTTAACACAAGGAGTAATAAACACAACTTCAGTAAATATTTTAAATTTGAATAACAATGCCTTAACAAATATTGGAAACGCATCTAGCTTTGTAAATGGACCTTTAAATTACGACATGCTATTTACCGGTACTCGCACGCTTAATATGCCATTAGGTAAATCACCCGATTGGCGCCCTGCAGTGCTAACGGTTAATCATAGCAACTCTTCGCCATTTACTTATAACTCTGAAGTGTTTAATGCCAATGCGCAAGCGCTTGGCTGGGCACTACCCGTAACAGTTTGGAATGTTTCAAAAGTACATTGGTGGGATATAAAACGCTACACTACAGGAACCACAAGCTCACAACCTACCTCCGGACTTAGCAGTACTCAAACCATAACATTGTATTATGACGCGAACGACGGTGTTAGCAATTCAACAAACTTAACAATTTGTAAAAATACCTATACAGCACTTACGAGTTGGATTGATATTGGAGGCACGGGCGCAAGTAATATTACAGGCAGCGTGCAATCAACTTCGGCGCCATCGCTGTTTAATTCATTTAGCCGATTTACATTAGGAAATAAAGTAGATGGCACAAACCCATTGCCAATTACGCTTTTAAGTTTTAGTGCAAGTCCGTTAAATTCTCAGGTAAATGTAACCTGGCAAACAGCAACCGAAAGAAACAATGCCTACTTTGCAGTAGAGCGCAGTACCGATGCTGTTAATTTTACTCAAGTGGCAACTGTAAACGCTTATGGAAACGGAAATGCACAATACGAGCAATCATATAGCACAATTGACGTTCAACCACTAAAAGGAATTTCGTATTACAGATTAAAGCAATTTGACAAAACAGGAAACTTTACGTATTCAAATATTCAAGCAGTTAATTTTAGCAGTGATTTAAAAATTTCATTATATCCAAACCCAAGCACAGGCATATTAAATATACAAGCTAACGAAATGTATAATAATGCTATTGTAAGAGTGTTTAGCTCAAACGGATCTGAAGTTTTACCTGCTACAAAATTAAGTAGCTTTAATGGCAAGTTAGATTTGAGTAATTTTGAGCCAGGTATTTTTCAAGTAATAGTTGAAAATAACGGCAAAACCTCTGTGTTTAAAATTACATTAATGAAATAATAACTATACCCTTAACCGCTTTAGTTGCAAAAAGCGCGAGGTATAGCTTTATAAGAACAGTGAATTTTCTTACACTTTTTTAATTGCAGAATAAATAAGGCTTATTATTAAAGTAATTCTGCCTTAAATATAAAATTGTTGACTCAAAATAATACTGTAATTTAGTGCTATAACAAATTTATTTCTGTGTTGTTATGAAAAAACTATTTTGCTTTTTGGCAATACTTATATTTTGCCAAATTGTTAGCGGCCAAAGTTCTATTACTATTGATAGCTTATTATTAGTATTAAAATCATCAAAAAGTGATACTAATACCGTAAACACATTAAACCATTTAAGTTTTTTTACTACCGATAAAATTGTTGATAGCGCTATCAAATACGCCGAAAAGGCACAAACTTTAGCCGAAAAAATTAATTTTAAAAAAGGATTATCAAACGCATATAATAATTTTGGAAATATATATAACAACACGGGTGATTATAATAAAGCAATTATGTTTTATGAGAAATCAATTGATTTAAAAAAACAATTAAATGATAAAGCCGGCATTGCTACGGGCTATAATAATCTGGCTATTTCATTTAAAAAACTGTCTAATTTAGATAAAGCCTTAGAACATTATTTGTATTCGTTAACTCTCAGAAAAGAAATTGGAAACAAAAAAGATATTGCCGATTCTTATAACAATATAGGAAATTTAATGTGGAGTACTGGCAAATTAGACTCGGCTTTGGTTTATCACAAAGAAGCCCTGAATTACAGAGTTAAAATAGGAGATAAAAAAAGCATGGCCTTTTCATGGAATAATTTAGGAGGGATTTATAGCGACAAAGGCATGTATGCCGAAGCGTTACCTTGTTTTTTAAATTCATCATCGCTTTTAAAACAAATTGGCAATAAAACGGCACAGCCCATAGCTTTAAATAATATTGGAAATATTTATAGATATCAAAAAAAATACAAAGAAGCTTTAGCCTTATTTTTTGAATCGCTAGATGTTGCAAAAGAAAACAAACAAAAAGCGCAAATGGCCGAGTGTTATAATAAGATTGCCGTGGTGTATGATGATCAAGAAAAATATAACGAAGCCATTGAATACCACCTAAAATCAATTGAAATAAAAAAAGAAATTGGAAATAAAAAAGGTTTAGGAGAGTCGTATAACAATGTTGGTGTAGTGTATAAATACACGCATCAATATAAAAAAGCACTCGATTATTTTTTTAAAGCCTTAAAAATAAAGGAAGAAATAAATGATAAAAAGGGATTAATAAACACTAATAATAATATTGGCAGTGTATATGGTAAAATGGGGCAATACGGCGAAGCTTATAAATACTTATTTGAAGGGCAACGTTATGCTAAAGAGGTAGGCGCTAAAGATATGTTGCGAGACAATTATTTTATGCTTTCAGAAACCTTTGCACAACAAAAGAATTTTGAAAAAGCCTACGAATACTATAAACTTTATGCAGAAATAAAACATGAAATATTTAATGAAAAAAACATGGAGCAATTAATAGCCCAACAAACTAAATATGAAACTGAAAAAAAAGAAGTAGAAATAAAAAATTTAACACAACAAAAAAAAATAAACCTACTGCAATTAGAAGAAGAAAAATTAAGTGTTAAAAACAGAAATTATTTGCTTGCAGTTAGTATTATACTTATGCTGCTAATTATATTTGGAGGCTACTCATACTTTTTAATTCAAAGATACAATCTAAAACAAAAACAAGAATTGGCAATAAGAGAAAGTGAAGAGAATGAAAGACGAAGAATAGCAAAAGACATACACGACGATTTAGGGTCGGGCTTATCAAAAATTAAATTTTTGTCAGAAATAGTAGCTACTAAATCAAAAAACAATCCCGAGGTTACAATTAATACTAAATCCATTACAGAAACGGCAAACATTCTTATTGAAAATATGCGCGATTTAATTTGGGCCTTAAATCCTGAAAACACAACGCTTTTAAACTTAATAGCGCGAATTCGCGAATATTGCCATGATTATTTACATGATTTTTCAATTGACTTTGAAATTCAAATAAGTAATAATGTTCCTGATACAGAAATAACAAAAGAAGCGGGACGAAATATTTTCTTTGTTATAAAAGAGGCTACGCACAATATTGTTAAGCATGCTAAAGCATCAATGGTAATTGTGCAAATTTCGTTTACAAACAATAATTTAATGATTTGCCTTATAGATAATGGCAGCGGATTTTCAATTAATGATAGTCAAAAAGATGGAGGCAATGGCCTAAAAAACATGAAACACAGAATTATTTCAATAGGAGGCACGATTGAATGGTTATTAAATAAAAATAATACCGGAACAATAATTAATGCGATTATTCCCATACAAGCAATTAAAAAAGTAAATAATAGCAATTAAATTTTTTGCGTTTAATCCTTTTTAAAATTTTTTAAAGCATTTTTTTAAAAGAACATGTATAATTTGTAACTTAGCTTTCTAAATAGATATGGATAGCGTTAGACAACAAAAGGTTTCAAAATTATTACAATACGAATTAGCCGAAATTTTTAGAGCAGAAAGCCGTTCACTTTTTGAAGGGGGTTTTATTACCGTTACAATGGTACGAGTAGCGCCTGATTTATCATTAGCCAAAGTTTATGTTAGTATTATGGGAAAAGCAAATCGCGAGGCCGTTTTTAAACTCATTAACCAACAAACCAATCTTATTCGAAAAAAACTAGGTTACGCCGTTGGTAAACAATTACGTGTTGTGCCTGAATTAAATTTCTATATTGATGACTCATTAGATTATGCCATGCGAATTGAAGAGTTATTAAAAAATAAATAGTATTGAATTTCCCGTTTTATATCGCTAAGCGTTACTTAATTTCAAAAAAAAGTAACAATGCAATTAATATCATAAGTTGGATTAGCGTTTCAGCTATTGCAGTTACCACAGCTTCGCTCATAATAATTTTAAGTGCAATGAACGGCCTTACCAGTACTGTTGCTTCACTGTACAATACCTTTGAGCCCGATTTAAAGTTAAGTATTAAAAAAGGAAAAAATTTTACGCTAAGTGATGCGGAAATAAAAACAATTAAAAACACAAGCGGCGTTAAAAATATTTCATTCACTTTTTCAGACAAGGCTTTAATAAAGAATGGCGACCATCAAACCTTAGTAACAGTAAAAGGGGTTGACAATAATTTTAAATACATTACAAAAATAGAACAATCAATATACGACGGAAGCTTTAAATTAAATGATACTTCAAAAACTAATTTTATAATATTAGGGCGTGGTGTAGCAGAGCAATTAGGCGTTAATATTCGCGAATATGTTTACGAATTAAGTTTATTAAGTCCCTCAAAAGGAAAAGAAAACACTTTAAACGCTGCCGATAACTTAAATCAACTTTATTGCTGGCCCGGAGGCATATTTTCACTTAACGATGAGTTTGATTATCAATATGTTTTTGTAAGCCTTGCTACTGCACAAAAATTATTTGACAGCCAAAACAAAAGTACTTCAGTAGAAATTTTATGTAACGAAGGAGCTACAGATAAGGTTCAAAAAGAATTAAGCTCTAGTTTGCCCAACAGTTATATTATCAAAAACAGATATCAGCTAAACGATGTTTTATTTAAAACACTCGAAACTGAAAAAATGGCAACCTTTATTATTCTTTCATTTATTTTAATCATTGCTATGTTTAACATTATTGGCGCACTTACCATGCTAATAATTGAAAAACAGCACGACCTAATCACTTTATTTTGCTTGGGCGCTAATTTAAAAATGATACGTTCAATTTTTATGGGTGAAGGGTTTTTAATTACGCTTATTGGTTCGTTAATTGGATTAATAATGGGTTTAATAATATGCGTATTGCAAATTAAATTTCATATCGTAAAATTTGGCGATGAGTTTGTTATACCTTATTACCCAATTGAAATGCAAGTGGGGGATTTTGTTTCAATATTACTGCTTATACTTGTAATTGGATTTATTGCCGCTTTATACCCCGTACAAATTTTAACAAAAATAAACCTTAGTAGTAAAAATAACGGATAGCACCATAATTTTTTAATCATTTTTAGCTAACTTTACTAATTATGCTAAAGATTTTTCACCTCATATTATTTTTAATCGTTGTTGTATTTTTACCCGCGCAAAACACTGCTCCAAAAAAAGAAAACGCATTATTTACAATTAGAGGAAATGCCGGCATACCCCGAACCATTTCAAGTAGCATGTTTCACGGTGCATTTAACGGTGTTTACGAGGGAGGACTGAGCATTAACGCAAAAGTTTTTGATAATTTTTTTGTGGGTCTTGGTTATGAAAACATTAATTTTTTAAATCAACAAGAGGTATTTGTATATTACAGGGCAGGCAACGGCTCCTTATCATATAATACGCATTTAATTAATAACGCCGGGTTTATAAAATTAGGTTACGACAAATTTTTTTCGCAAATTGGTTATATGTCCTATTCACTTAATGCAGGATTAATGTATTGCAAATATACCAATGTAATAAATGATACTAATAGTAAAAATGCACCCTATCCGGCTGCAAATTTTATTACACCTTATTTACAACCCGAAATGTCGGTAAACTTTATTGTTGATCAGCATTTAAGTTTTAATATATTTTTAAGTTATACAACCATGCTCACAAAATTTGATCCTAAAATGCCAAGATTTAATCAAGTTGATGAAGTGCGCTCACGAGGTAATAATTATTTAATGAGTTATTTTACATTTGGCTTTGGATTTAATATTCTCATAAACAAACGACAAAAAAATTAAATGACATAGCTGAATGCTAACCACTTGTTTTTAAAAAATAACCAAATATAAAATAACTACCACCAAGAGTTAATTTATAAATATAATTAATAAACTAGAGTAATTAAATTTACTTTTAGTTTAATTAAGGCTCATTTAATATTAAATACTTATAAAAAACTAAGGCGTACTTTGATTCTGTAAAATAATTTAAAATTGAACTCATGAACCAACCATTTAAAAACATTTATTATGAAAACAATTTTTACATTTTTAGTAGCAATGCTTATTGTTTTAAGCACTCGCTCTTAGGTAGTAGCAACGGGAATTACTACTTATACAAATAATGGAATAGGTAATCCGCCAACTTATTTAAATGCTCAAAACCCTAGTCAAGATTCTTTGGGTAATATTTGGTTTTTAAGTAACTTTCGTTTGTGTAAATTTTCAGGAGGAACTTTTACAACATATACTACGGCAGTTGCATATACAGGCATTTTAGCAACTAATTCAGGGGTTTGGTGTTATAGCAAGAATAGTGGTAGTGTTTCTTTTTTTAACGGATTGTTTTTTACCGATTACAGTTCAAATATCTTAGCGCTTATTGGTACAATAAATTCTACCAATACTATAAATTATATGGGTGCTAAGGGTTCGAGTATTTTATTTGCTACTAATAAAGGCTTAATAATTTATAACGGCACAGGGTTTTTATTGTTAAACACAGGTAATAGTAATTTAAATTGCGACACCATAAACACTGTGCTAAAATACGGTTCTATTGCTTTATTAGGCACAAATAAAGGCGTTTGTTCTTTTAATGGCTTTGGATTTTATGGTTTTACCCCTATCCCTTCAACAAGCGTACAATCAGTAAGGAACATATTCACAGATGGAACTCATGCAATTATAACAATTAATACAACCGCTTTACTTTCGGGCTATTATGACTATACGCCCTATAGTTTAACTAAGCGCCCTGCAATGTTCGACAGTGTTAATTATCATAGTTTTACAAACACTTCAATTGGCTTTCTTAATTCAACCGTTGTATTTCCAAAAGAAAACATGCTTTCAGCACCTCAATCTCCTGCATTTAAATTAGTGAGTGCATCTGGCTACACTAACTCTTGTAATTTGCCTTATGGAGGCGCAAGTCAATTTTATTTTTTTAACTATCCCGGAAATAATCAAAAATTTTATTTGACCGCTCAGTGGGTTTCAGGCATTATGGTTTACTTAGTTGATTTAAATATATATATGGCTACAAACCCAACGGGTAATCAAAACCAGATCGCATATTTAGATACCAACAATGTAAGCGCATATATTTCAGAAACTAACTTAAAGCATTGGGAAATATTTGGCCGCCAAGTAGCACATTACCTAGTGCAAAAGGTAGTTTCTGGAAACAAGGTAGCTATTTGTGGGAGGTTTATGCCGAAGGTGTTAAAATTTGCGATAAAAAATTTTATATTAATAAAGTTGGCCTGGTTACTAATCAAGTAAATCCATACTTAAAAATTAATTCGGTTAAATTTTACACCGGTACTTATAATGGCGTAAATGAAAACGACAGAGTGTATTTATCTGTTTTTAGCAAAAAAAACACGCAATATGTATGGACAGAAATAATTTTTGAAAACCTTTCTAATAATAGTTACTACTACGAATTTCAGTTGAATTTTTATGATGATGCCGGTATTCAAAAAGCTAGTATTATGCAAGATGGATATGTAGAACAAAATAAAGCGCAGTTACTTTATACATTTGAACGTGGCTGGGGTAGCCAAGAACCGGGTGTTTGGGTTGACGACAAGTACTTTTTAGAAATAGTATTTAACGATGTACGCATTGCAGCAGCTTCATTTGAATGCGGAGAGGAAGATGTTAAAGGAGAAACTCCTCTGCTCAGTACTGCCGAACAAATTTTTACGAATACTCAAATCAGTGAAAAACCAAATAACAATGAAGCGAGCACCTCTGAAAAAAATCTAGAGGAATTGCTACTTGAATTAGAAAATTTAATTGGTCTTGAAAGCGTAAAAAAATCTATTCGCGAAAATATTTCTTATTTAAATTTTGTAAAATTAAGAAAAGAAAAAGGCTTCGATGATTCTAATAAAATAACTCTACACTCAATATTTACAGGCAACCCCGGTACAGGAAAAACAACAATTGTAAAATTGTTGTCAAAAATTTATTATAAAATGGGGCTTATAAAAAACAATACTGTTATTGAAGCCGATAGGGCTTCGCTAGTAGGAGAATACATAGGACAAACTGCACCAAAAACAAAAAAAATAATTGAGCAAGCTAAAGGAGGTATTTTATTTATTGACGAAGCATACTCACTTGCCAGAAGTGGCGATGATAGCAGAGACTTTGGTAAAGAAGTAATTGAAATTTTATTAAAAGAAATGAGCGAGGGAACAAATGATGTAGCTATCATCGTAGCGGGATATCCTAAAGAAATGACAACTTTTATTGATAGTAACCCAGGATTGAAATCACGCTTTACTCAAAGCTTTTATTTTGAAGATTACTTGCCTGAGGAGCTTTTAAAAATTGCAAATTTTGCAGCTACACATAATAAGATAAACTTTACAACCGATTCGCAAAACTTTTTATTAGAACAATTCACTAATTTATATCGTACCCGTTCAAAAGATTTTGGAAACGCACGTTTTGTTTATGGAATTATTGAAAATGCCAAGCATGAAATGGCTTTACGACTAATGTCTAACCCTAACGTTAACGAATTGTCAAATGAAGAGCTATCGCAGATAACACTTAGTGATTTACAAAAAGTATTTGACATTGAGCAAAAAAAGAAACTTACATTATTGATTAATGAAAAAGATTTAGCAGAAGCACTCAATGAACTAAATGCTTTAATAGGAATTGAAACAGTTAAAAAAAATATTAATGACTTGGTTAAACTTATTCGTTTTTACAATGATACCGGAAAAGACGCATTAAATAAAATTTCATTACATGCAATATTTACCGGAAACGCAGGTACAGGAAAAACAACGGTTGCAAGGATAATAGCTAAAATATATAAGGCACTTGGCATAGTTGAAAAAGGACAATTAATTGAAGTTGATAGAGAGGATTTAGTGGCAGGCTATATTGGACAAACAGCAATAAAAACATCGCAAAAAATTGACGAAGCCATGGGCGGAGTTTTATTTATAGATGAGGCCTATGGGTTAACATCAGATGGCAACAATTTTGGCTCAGAAGCAATTCAAATTATTTTAAAAAGAATGGAGGACTTTAGAGGGAAGTTTGGGATCATTGCTGCGGGATACACTCAAAACATGAAAGAATTTATTGAAAGTAATCCGGGTTTAAAATCACGCTTTGATAAAATATTTTTGTTTGAAGGCTATACTTCAGAGCAACTTTGGGATATAGTAGAATTATTTTTAGGAAAAGAAAAACTAAAGGTAGAATTGGGTGCCGCAGAATATTTGAAAAAATATTTAAATGATATTTACAACCATCGCGATGCTTTTTTTGGCAATGCGCGCTTTGCTCGTAAAATGGTTGATGATATAATTTTTAAACAAAATCTTCGTGTAGCTTCAATTCCCGTTGAAGAAAGGAACCAATTTGATTTAAACACAATATTGATTGAAGATGTTGCGCATTTAAAGTACAGTGACGATAAGCCTTCAAAAACTTCATTAGGCTTTAAATTCAACGATCAATAAAACGTGAAAGCTTTCGTATTAGCCGACTACCACTCCAATTATTCTCCTGGTCAGCTGTATAGATTTGAACAATATTTTCACATAGTCTTAGAATACCATGGCGCAAACACAACCAAGCAAAAGTTTTTAGAAATTATAAAAATAGCTGCCCCTTTCTTAACTAATTTTTTTCTTTTTTCTATTTTATTTGTTTAATGATAGCAATTTTATTTGCAATTTAGCACGTTTAATATGGCTTTAGATAAAACCGACTTTCAGTTCAAAAACCAAACTAACCTCTATAAAGGTAAAGTAAGAGATGTTTACACCATTTCAGATAACTTATTGGTAATGATAGCTTCTGATCGCATTAGCGCATTTGATGTGGTTTTGCCTAAGGCAATCCCATATAAGGGGCAGGTACTTAATTTAATTGCTGCCGAGTTTTTAAATGCAACACGCGATATTATTCCAAACTGGCTCATTGCTTCGCCACACCCAAATGTAAGCATTGGCAAACAATGTAAACCTTTTAAAGTTGAAATGGTGGTAAGGGGGTACCTTGCGGGACACGCTGCTCGTACATACAATAGCGGATTAAGAACACTCTGTGGAGTTACTTTACCCGAAGGCTTAATCGAAAACGATAAATTACCCACGCCTATAATCACCCCAACTACTAAAGCATCTGAGGGTCATGATGAAGATATAAGCAGAGAAGAAATCATAAAACAAGGCATTGTTTCAGAAAAAGAATATACTCAACTTGAACAATACACGTTCGCATTATATAAACGAGGAAGTGAGATAGCTTTAAAACACGGGCTAATTTTAGTTGACACAAAATACGAATTTGGAACCTACAATGGCGAAATTACATTGATGGATGAAATTCATACACCTGATAGCAGTCGTTATTTTTACGCCAACACTTACCAAGAACTTCAACAACAAAAATTACCGCAAAAACAACTTAGTAAAGAATTTGTTAGGCAGTGGCTTATAAACAATGGCTTTCAAGGCAAAGAGGGACAGCAAGTGCCTGCAATGAGCAACGAGTGGATAACCGAAATAAGTAATCGTTACATCGAACTTTTTGAAAAAGTTACCGGCAAATTATTTGTAAAAAATTCTTACCAAAATATAAGTAATGATATCAAAAACGCCGTTGCGCAAGAATTAGAAAAATTATTAAGTATTAAACAATAAAAATTATGTACGGAGAATTAAAAAATCAATTACAAAGCACCCTTAACGAAATTGAGCAAAACGGGTTATTTAAGCGCGAGCGAATTATTACAACACCCATGGATGCTGTAGTAAAAGTAAATGGGAAAGATGTTATAATTTTTTGTGCTAATAATTATTTAGGCTTATCATCACACCCAAAAGTTATTGAAGGCGCTAAACAAGCACTTGATACACACGGCTTTGGTATGAGTAGCGTTCGTTTTATTTGCGGCACTCAAGATATTCATAAACAATTAGAACAAAAAATAGCACAATTTTTAGGCACCGAAGATACTATATTGTACGCCGCAGCATTTGATGCTAACGGCGGAGTTTTTGAGCCATTGTTTGATGAAAACGATGCTATCATTAGCGATGAGTTAAACCACGCAAGTATAATTGACGGAGTACGCTTAAGCAAAGCACAGCGCTATCGCTATAAAAATTGCGATATGGTAGATTTAGAAGAACAATTAAAAAAATCGCAAGCCCAACGCAACCGAATAATAGTTACCGATGGTGTATTTAGCATGGACGGCTTTGTGGCACCACTTAATAAAATTTGCGACTTAGCAGAAAAATATAACGCTTTAGTGATGGTTGATGAGTGCCACGCAACCGGTTTTATTGGCAAAACAGGCCGTGGAACTATTGAAGCAAACAATGTTATGGGTAGGGTTGATATTATTACAGGCACATTAGGTAAAGCCTTAGGCGGTGCTATGGGAGGTTTTACAACCGGCCGAAAAGAAATAATTGAATTATTGCGTCAGCGCTCACGCCCATATTTGTTTAGTAATAGTTTAGCACCAAGCATTGTTGGAGCAAGCTTAGCAGTGTTAAATTTATTAAGTGAAACTACAGAGCTTCGCGATAAATTAGAGTGGAATGTTAATTATTTTAAAAGTGGCATTAAACAAGCAGGCTTCGAAATTAAAGATGGACAAAGTGCCATTGTACCTGTAATGCTCTACGACGCTAAGCTATCGCAAACATTTGCCGATAAATTATTGCAAGAAGGAATATATGTAATAGGATTCTTTTATCCCGTTGTGCCAAAAGAAAAAGCACGCATTAGAGTTCAATTAAGCGCAGCACACTCAAAAGAGCATTTAGATAAAGCAATTGCCGCCTTTACAAAAATTGGAAAAGAATTAAATGTATTGAAATAATTTAGTGTAGTAAGTGTAAACACATTTTTCATCATCTAAATGAAAAAGAACAGATAGACAAGGCTATAATATATTTGCATTTGGCCTTGACAGTCAAAAATATATTAACATTAAGCGGCATTTTTTATTACTTTTATCCCTAATTTGGAAAATGTAAAAAAATATATAAAGTGGGTTTGGATTTTAGCACTTACACCTATATTTAGCCTAATTTTATTAGTATTATTAGTTGATTTTGGTACGTTTGGAAAACTGCCAAAAGTAGATGAACTATTAAACCCAAAAAATAATTTAGCCACTATTGTTTTTAGTGGCGACATGAAAATATTGGGAAAATATTACAGTGAAAACCGTGTTAATGTTCATTTCAGTCAATTAGATAAAGATCTGGTCGATGCATTAATTGCAACCGAAGATTCAAGATTTTATGAGCACAGCGGTGTGGATATAAAAGCATTAGGAAGAAGTGTGTTTGGTATATTTGGCGGCGGCAGTAAGGGCGGCGGCAGCACCATAACGCAGCAATTGGCTAAAATGATGTTTCCCCGCGAAAAACTAAATAAATTTGAACTAGTTATTAGAAAAATAAAAGAATGGATTATCGCTACTCAACTCGAAAAACTTTATACAAAAGACGAAATACTAGCGCTATACCTTAATAAATTTGATTTTTTAAACCTTGCTGTTGGCATTAAATCTGCCGCACAAATTTATTTTAACCGCACACAAGACAGTTTAAAAATTGAGCAAGCGGCCATGTTAATTGGTATGGCAAAAAACCCGGCACTTTTTAATCCGGTTAATCCAAAACGAAAAGATACAACAATGCATCGCCGCAATGTTGTACTATCGCAAATGGTTAAATATGGCTTTCTTTCAAAAGAAAAATTCGACAGTTTAAAAAAACTTCCGCTGGGTTTATCATTTCACCCCGAAGATCATAACGATGGCTTGGCACCTTACTTTCGTGAATATGTGCGCGACAATTTTATGAAAGAATGGTGTGAAAAACACATCAATCCCGAAACTAACGAACCATACAACATTTATAAAGATGGCTTAAGAATTTATACTACGGTTGACTCGCGCATGCAACGCTATGCCGAAGAAGCGGTATATGAGCACATGATTGATTTACAACGAGTATTTGATAAAGATCTAAAAAACAAAAAAAATCGCCCCTTTGCTTGGAATGTTTCAAAAGCAGAGATAGACAATATTATGAACTCTTCTATTAAACGAAGCGACCGTTACCGTCAATTGCACAAACAAGGCATATCAGAAGAGAAAATACTTGAAGCTTTTAATAAGCCATCTGAAATGAAGGTTTATAGTTTGCGAGGTGATATAGATACAGTGATGACACCCATTGACAGTATTAAATATTACAAGGGCTTTTTACAAACAGGCTTTATGGCTATGGAGCCTCAAACGGGCTATGTTAAAGCTTGGGTTGGAGGCATTAATCACAAGCACTTTAAATACGACCATGTAAAAGTTAGTCGCAGGCAGGTAGGCTCAACATTCAAACCTTTTGTGTATGCCTTAGCAATTGACAATGGTTTATCGCCCTGCCATTTAGTGGCAAACGTAAAAACCTGCATAGCCTTGCCCGATGGAAAAGATTGGTGCCCCGAAAATTCAGAAGGCCCTAATGACAAAAATATAGGCAAAATGAAAACACTAAAATGGGCATTGGCCAACTCGGTAAACTACATTACTGCTTGGGTAATGAAACAATATGGGCCACATGCAGTAGTGCAGCTTGCAAAACGTTTGGGGATTACCAGCGACATTCCCGAAGTACCATCTATCTGCCTTGGTACCGCCGATATTAACGTGTTTGAAATGGTTGCGGCAAATGCTACTTTTGCAAACAAGGGCACGTATATACAGCCCACGTTTATCACACGCATTGAAGATAAAAATGGAAAGGTGTTAGAAGAATTTATCCCAAAAAGTGATGAGGTGTTTAGTGAAGAAAAAGCCTATGCAATTATACAATTAATGCGTGGTGTGGTAGATGGAGGAACAGGAAGTAGATTGCGTTCAAAATATAAATTAATGAATCAAATTGCAGGTAAAACCGGAACTACTCAAAAAAATGCCGATGGTTGGTTTATGGGAATAACCCCTGAGTTGGTTGCCGGAGCTTGGGTTGGTGGTGAAGATCGCAGCATACACTTTAACTCAATGGCCGAAGGACAAGGCGCCACAATGGCCCTACCAATTTGGGGTAAGTTTTTTAGCAAATTATACTCTGACCCAAAAATAAAAGTGAGTAAAGCAGAATTTTCACGCCCAAAAAATTTAGACCCTAATTTAGAAATGGATTGCAGTAAATACGATGGTTCAGAATCAGATAATAATAACATTGACTTTAGTGAATTTTAAAAAATATGATAAATAGAGTTGTAAAAAATGCCGAAGAGGCTTTAAAAGATGTAAAAGACGGATCTACCATAATGCTTGGAGGCTTTGGTTTATGCGGCATACCCGAAAACAGTATTGCCCAATTAATAAAAATGGGTGTGAAAAACTTAACTTGTATAAGTAATAATGCCGGTGTTGATGACTTTGGACTTGGCTTACTTTTACAATCGCGCCAAATAAAAAAAATGATTGCATCGTATGTTGGCGAAAACGATGAGTTTGAACGCCAAATGTTAAGTGGAGAATTAGAAGTAGAACTTGTGCCACAAGGTACTTTAGCAACACGCTGCATGATGGCCGGCTATGGCATTCCGTTTTTTCCAACTCCGGCCGGTGTTGGTACAGAAGTAGCACAAGGCAAAGAAGTAAAAAGCATAACTTGGCGCGGACAAACAAAAGATTACCTTATTGAAAAAGCATTTGAAAGTGATTTTGCAATAGTAAAAGCCTGGAAAGGCGATTCGGCGGGTAACTTAGTTTATCGCCGCACGGCAAGAAACTTTAATCAGCCTATGGCAATGGCCGGAAAAATTACTATTGCCGAAGTAGAAGAGATAGTTGAACTTGGAGAGCTAGATCCTGATCATATTCATACACCGGGCATATTCGTAAACAGAATATTTAAAGGAGAGAAATATGAAAAACGAATTGAACAAATAACCGTAAGAAAAAAATAATTTTTATGTTAGATAAAAACGGAATCGCAAAACGTATAGCAAAAGAAGTAAGAGATGGCATGTTTGTTAACTTAGGAATTGGAATTCCTACATTAGTGAGCAATTACATTCCAGAAAATTATGACATCGTTTTACAATCAGAAAACGGAATTTTAGGCATGGGGCCATTTCCCTTTGAAGGAGAAGAAAATGCCGATATTATTAATGCCGGAAAACAAACTATTACTTTAGTAAAAGGCGCCAGTATTTTTGATAGTGCAACAAGCTTTGGAATGATTCGTGCGCAACGTGTTGACCTTACAATACTTGGTGCTATGGAAGTAAGTGAAAATGGTGATATTGCTAATTGGAAAATACCCGGAAAAATGGTAAAAGGTATGGGCGGCGCAATGGATTTAGTGGCAAGCGCTCAAAACATTATTGTTGCTATGCAGCAAGTAAACAAAGCCGGACAAAGCAAATTGCTTTCAAAATGTGAATTGCCGCTAACCGGCGTAAAATGCGTAAAAAAAATTGTTACTGAGTTTGGTGTTTACGATGTGTTACCTCAAGGAGGATTTAAACTATTAGAAATAGCACCCGGTGTAACAATTGACGATGTTAAAAAAGCCACAGCCGGCAAGTTGGTAATTGAAGGAGATGTTCCGGTAATTGCTGTATAAGTATGTTCTTAGGCGTAAAACACTTTATTTGGAAAAAGAAATATATTTTTCTTTTTTTTTCTCTTTTCACAATACTGCTTACGCAACGCTTTTTAAGTGAACGTCAGCACGGTTTAGCCTCATCTATAATGTACGATGGAACAGGGTATTACACCTACCTGCCAACAATTTTTATTTATCACGATTTTACATATTCCTACTACAATAAACCGGAAAATGATATAAAGCCATATTACCGCCCATATTTAAACGGACATGATAACGGTAAAGAGTACAATAAATACTACTGCGGAACTGCCATTTGCTTATTACCATTTTTTGTTACAGGAGTTATTATTTCTGCAATAGCAGGCACAGCCATAAATGGCTATACCGATACTTTTTTAATGATGGTAAGTGTTGCTGCGCTTATTTATTTTATGCTATCGGTTTATTTACTTACTAAAGTGGGGCGCTACTTTAAAATTTCAGAAAAAATTTCATTTATAGTAGCACTTATTTTTTTCTTTTCAACTAATTTATTTCATTATACCATTCAAGAACCTTCAATGTCTCATGTTTACTCGTTTTTTGCTGTAAGTTTGTTTTTATACTTGTTTGTAAAACTTATTGAAAATGGAGCAACAAAAAATTTAATTTATATAGGCTTGAGTATATCGCTCATTGTATTAATTCGCCCTGTAAATGTTGTAGTGGCATTATTTACACCATTTTTTTTCGAAAATTTTAAAAGCTATTTTTTGTTTTTAAAAAATATTATCCTTACGCGCTGGCCGGGTATAATTTTATTAATAGCCATTGTATTAGCAGCAGCAGCTTTTCAATATTATTTATTTTACCTTCAAACAGGTGTGTTTTATATTGATGCTTATAAAAACGAATCATTTAATTTTTCAAACCCTGAATTATTGAAAGTGTTGTTTGGTTTTAGAAAAGGACTGTTCTTTTATGTTCCAATTTTATTTGCTGTAGTAGCTTTAGCATTCACTATAAAAAATATATGGTACAATAAACTTGTTTTTACAATAACTTTAGCTGTTTTTTTATACATTACATCATCATGGTGGTGTTGGTGGTATGGCGGGGGTTTAAGCATTCGCCCAATAATTGATATACTGCCTGTGTTTGTTATATTTTCTGTGTTTTTGCTTAACCGCTTAAATCAAAAAAAACAAAAAATTGTTTTATTATCATGTATTCCATTTATATATGTAAGCCAAATAATGGCGTATCAATATTCATCTAAAATTATGGATGGCTCTTATATGGATAAAGAAAAATATTGGGACATATTTCTAAATCCTGATTTAGCATCTGTTAAGCAAAATAAAATAGCTAAGGTTTTAAAAAGCGGACATGTTATTAAATCAGAATTTAATGATTTTGAAACAATAAGCGATGCTCAAATCTTTGAAGGCGGCTATAAAAGCAAAAAAGCATCGTTTGTAGGAAAATCAGATACATACAGCAATACTTATTCAAAAGGATTTGGTTTTTATGTGAAAGATTTAAAAATTAAACAATCATTTTACATAATTGCCGAGTGCGATGCAAAAGCCACGAGCGATGTAAGTGTTAGAGATTTGCTCCTTGCTATATCAATAGGAGACGACAATGAAATAATAATGTGGGAAACCGTTAGCTATGGACAATTTAAAAAAGACAAAGAAGGTTGGGCAAAAATGGTAAATATTATTGAAGTTCCTTTTTCAAAAGTAAAAGATAATACTGTAGTTAAAATTTTTGCAATGGTAGATAAAGGAAGTAATTTTATTGATAACCTCTCTTACAAAGTTGTAATTCCAAATTAGTTTACACGATTAAATAAAAATTAATGCAATAATTGTAATTAAATTTATAACTGACATTGCTTTTAATGTAATTGCCTCTTGGTTTAAGTTGTAGATGTATAACACTAATGTAAGCACTCCTACAAATGCCGATAGAAAAAGAATGGAACCCGATTCCCAAATTAATACTGCGCCGCTCTCTTCATTAAAAACAGCATTCAGTTTTTTTCTGAGCAGTACATCGTGAGAGACTAAAAAAATATCACCAACATTTGGTTTGTTTAATAGTTTACAGGTTCTAAATTCATAATATTTTGAGTCAGAATCTACAATTTTTAATTCGTTAATTAACCGAGTGTTGTTTTTTAAAACTAATTTGTAGCCTGCGTCAACACTAGAGATTTTATGTTCAGTAAATGATAGCGGGAATAAATAGCAAAAAAACAACTCAAAATATATTAAAAATGAAAGTACACAAATGAGATTCCCGAATTTATAAAGAGGCGTACTTTTAAATTTTAGTAATTTATACTTTTGATGTAAATATTTAATACGCTTAAACTCTTTAATTTCTTCATTGCTGAGCTTAAACCTGTCGCTTCTATTATTATCATTGCGATTCAACATTCAGCTTTTGATCCACTAAATAGCTGTTTCTTATAGAACTGTTTCTTAAAATAAGTTCACCAACAAAACCGGCTAAAAACATCATACTTCCTATTATCATGCATGTTAGTGATAAATAAAACGAAGGCCTATCTGTGATTAAACGTGCATGCAAATGATTAAAGGCGCAGTATAATTTATAAATCCCTAAATAAGCTGCAAAACCAAGCCCAAACAAAAATAATAAGGTGCCCACTAAGCCAAAAAAATGCATTGGACGCTTACCGAATTTAGTTAAAAACGTAATAGTAAGCAAATCTAAAAAGCCATTTATAAATCGGTTCCAGCCAAATTTACTGTAGCCGTATTTACGCGCACGGTGCTGAACAACCTTTTCGCCTATTTTTGTAAAGCCTGCCGCTTTTGCCATAACCGGTATAAAGCGGTGCATTTCGCCATAAATTTCAATACTTTTTATTACTTTGTTTTTGTAGGCTTTTAATCCGCAATTCATATCGTGCAGTTTAATGCCGCTAATTTTGCGGTTAGTGTAATTATATAATTTGCTCGGTAAATTTTTAGTAAAAGCATTATCATAACGCTTTTGCTTCCAACCACTAACTAGGTCGTAACCTCTGTTAGTAATCATATTATATAGTTCGGGTATTTCATCGGGACTATCTTGCAAATCAGCGTCCATTGTAATAACTACATCGCCTTTAGCTTCAGCAAAGCCAACATGTAAGGCAGGTGATTTGCCATAATTTCGTTGAAATTTTAAGGCTTTAATATTTTTGTTGCGTTGTGTTAATTGTTCAATTACCTGCCAAGAATCATCGGTACTGCCGTCGTCAATAAAAATAATTTCGAAAGAGAAATTGTGTTCTTTCATTACCTTGCAAATCCAATCGCTAAGCTCAATTAAAGAATCTTTTTCGTTAAATAATGGAATTACAACCGAAATATTCATACGCTACAAATATGCAAATTATTTAAAATTTAGGTAAAGATAACCAAATATTAAAATAATTATTACTTTTGCGGTGGGTAAGTCTTTCACGACCAGCTCCTGTCAAATCCCCCAGGTCGGGAACGGAGCAAGGGTAGGCGGTTGTAGCGGTGCGATGAAAGTAGCTTACCCTTTTTTATTTTTCTCTATTTAAATTTAAATAATGAAAAAAATATTTTTTGCGGGATTTTTTTACTAAGGCAAATATAATTAAAGGGAAAATTAAGTAGTGGAAATAGCTTCAAGCAAACGCTCTTTTATCGCCTGTTGCCGCCATAGTAATTAAATGTTCAAATACCGTATCGCATTTATTGCTGTAAACTGTTTTGTCATAACTCTCCGGTAAATAGTTATCTAGTACCGTTTTTATTGCTGATTGCACTTGTAAACGGGTTACTGTGTCTTTATGCCAATCGTTTACTAATACCGTGGGCTTTTCTCCTTTCAATCGTTTTAATAAATTCTTAGCCGCATTTTTAACTTTTTGTTCTTCATCTTTTGTCAAACTTTCTTTCTTCAATAAATCAAACAACTCCAACTCTTCTTCTGTTAAGCCTTCTTTAATATGTCTTTCTTCTTCTTCTCTTAAATTGTCAATAAAATCCATGAGGTCATTAAAGTAGTTTTCAGTTAATGCGCCACCTGAATTGTATTTATCAATTATCTCTTGAAGTTTTTGAGCGAAATTTGTACGTGTACTATTTTTCTGAAGCATTAGCTGCAACTTCTCTGCTATAAATGCTCTTACGTCGTTTATCTCTATATTCTTATGTTTAGCTTCTTTAAACTGTTCACGCAGCTTATCAATATTCAGTTTGCTTAAATCAATTGTTTTCCAAGCTGCGATGTAGTATTTTTTATCTTCGGCTGCATGCGGAACACCGTAAACATGTACAGTGTCATTACCGTTTTTTGTTTCTTCTTGCGCAATAATACTTTCATCCAGCAATGCGCTTATTTTTCTTTTCGCACTATCTAAATCTCCTCTGTCTGCTCTCCCATCAATAACATCTCTTAAATAATGAACAATCGAAGCCATATTAAACTCTTTTTTTCGAGTCCATATTTCAGGTTTACAAGCTTCATATAATCCATCTATTGTATTGTTATACACTATGAATTGCTTTTTATGTTCATCGTTTTGAAGGATTACATCTGCGTAATCATCAAATAAGCCTAGGTTTTGAAATACTGTATTTGATTTTTCGATTGCACCTAAATCAACATTAATTGTAGTACACCAATCAACGCATTCCTTAATAGCATTGGTTAATAAAACATATAGGTAATCTTTTTCTTTTATCGGAATATTATCGTTAACATCTGTAGTTGAGCCACCTCCATATGAAGCAAATGCTTTTTTAAGATTTCTAAATACATTGTAGTAGTCTACAATTAAACCGTTTTTCTTTGGCTTATTATTAATTGTATAATCAGTTACCCTATTTGCCCTTGCAATGGTTTGCATAAGGGTGTGGTCTTTCATCGGTTTGTCTAAATACAAGGTTGATACGGTAGGCGCATCAAATCCTGTTAACCACATACTACAAACAAACACTAATTGTAAAGGATCTTTTGGGTCTTTAAATTTATCTTCTAATTCATAACCATTTTCATCAACTTCCTCTAAGCGTTTTCTATGCGGTTTTATGTTTAATTCATGTCTGGAAAATTTCTCATCTTCTCCGGCTTCTTCGCTAATAATAACTGCCATATCAACCTTACGCATCCAGTTTCTTATAGAAGTAAGTTCTTCTTTTTCTTCGGTTGTTTTTGCTTTGGCAATTTCTGTGTTAAGTTTTTGAATTTCTTCTTTCCAAAAGTGTTGTACTTTATTGTACATTCTCACAGTGGTAAACTTATCTACAGATATTATCATTCCTTTTCCTAAATAACCTCTGCGTGGGAAATGATAAACAATGTCTTGAGCAATTGTATCTAATCGGTCATCCGCTTTTAATACAGATAGCTCTTGTGCAAATTCCTTTTCTAATTTTTCTTGTTGTTCTACTGTTAGATTTTCTTCTTCTATTATTTCTGCAAAATCGTTTTCTAGGGTATCGTTTTGTAATAAAACTTCAGGTACACGTTTGTGATAAAACAAAGGAACAGTTGCACCGTCTTCAATAGATTGGTTAAAGTTATATTCTGATACAGTTGATCCAAACCAATCATTAGTCATTTTTTTACTGCCCAATAATGGTGTTCCCGTAAACGCTATGTATTGCGCATTTTTTAATCCGGTGCGCATGTTTTCTGCTAAATCTTTGTACTGCGTTCTGTGCGCTTCATCTACTATTACAATAATATCATTTCTATCAGACAACAATGGATACGTTTTCCCTTTGTCAAATCTGAACTTATGAATTAAGGTGAAAATGTAGCGTTTATTTGTTTGCAGCATTTGCCGTAGCTCTTCGCTATTTTTCGGGCGACATTGTTCGCTTTTTGAGAATGCTCCGGCACCTAAGTAGTTACGATAAATCTGATCATCTAAATCATCTCTATCTGTTACAATTAAAAACGTATAGTTGCCCGAAAATTTTCTAAATATTTTTCGGGTAAAGAAAATCATACTATAGCTTTTACCACTGCCTTGTGTATGCCAAAACACTCCCAGCTTACCTTTGTTAGCAGTATCAGTCCCTTCAGCATCATGCTGTAAACGTAATTCAAAATTTTCTATGGCATTATTTACACCTAAAAATTGATGGTTTTTTGCACATATTTTTACGGTCTCTTTATAGTAAAGAATAAAATTTTCGTAGTAATCTAATAAACGTTTTTTATCGCATAAACCTAAAACCGCGTAATCTAAGCTTACACCAAATTCTTTAATTCTTAATTTATCCGGAACTTGTTTCTCATCTTCAATACGCAGCCAATTAAAAAAGTGTTCGTAGCCTGAAAAAGAATTACCTACTTTGGTTTCTAGCCCGTTACTTAAAATACAAATGCCATTATGATGAAATAAGTTGGGTATTACTTTTTTGTATCGCGTTAAATTATCATCGTAAGCATTTCTAACAGCTATGTTCGAGTTTTTTAACTCAATAAATACAAGCGGCAAACCATTTACAAAAACAATCAAATCAGGTCGCTGACGAATTTCGCCTTTAACCCATAATTGAGATACAACTAAATAATCGTTTTCTAATTCATTTTCAAAATCAATTACTTTAACCATTACCGGCTCTTTTCTTCCCTCGGCATTAGTTATCTCAACCTGCACACCATTTTTAATTAAACCATACATTTCTCTGTTTGCAGAAATGGATGTTACAGCCAAATTAGTTTTTGTTAAAATAGAAAAAGCTTCTTCAATGGCTCCTTCCGGTAATTGTTCATTTAGCTTACTTAATTGTTTTTTAAGCAAAGATTTTATTACCACATCGGTTTCGTCTTCACGTCCGGTGATATCTTTGTCCATACAATTTAAATGGCGGTAACCTAGATTTTTCACGAAAACATCTACAGTTGCTTTTTCTATTTGATCTTCGGATATATAATTTGCCATTGGCTACTTTTCTTTTAATAATTTAACTAAATCCGCTTTGCTTGGTAAGTACAATTGATATTCTTTTGCAAATATGGTTTTGTTGTTTTTGGGTAAAGTTATTTCAACAACAGCATCGCTTTTATCTTTACAGACGATGATACCGATGGTTGGTTTTTCGGCATTTGTTTTTACATAACGGTCGTAGTAATTAACATACATCTGCATTTGCCCAATATCTTGATGTTTGATTTTTCCTATTTTTAAATCAACTAATACAAAGCATTGCAATAAACGATTGTACAATACTAAATCCACATAAAAATCTTCTCCATCAAAAGAGAATCTTACTTGTCTGCCTCCAAACAAAAAGCCTTTACCCATCTCTAATAAAAAATGTTCTATTTTATTAATAATGGCAGTTTCTAAGTCATTTTCGGTATAGCTTGTCTTAGCATCTAAGCCTAAAAATTCCAACACATAAGGCGATTTAATAACATCTTCGGCATGTTCAACAATATGCCCTTTGGAGGCTAATTGTTTTACTTGCTTTTTGTTTTTACTAAGGGCTAATCGTTCATATAAGCCACTATCAAATTGACGTTGCAATTCACGAACACCCCAATGACCCTGTTTACTCTCTATTTCATAAAAGCTACGCTCTTCTTCATTTTTGATACGGCAAAGCAATACATAATGCGACCATGATAAAGGAAAAACATCTGTAAACGATTTCCCAGACAGTGTCTGATTTTTTTGTAATTCCGCAGACACTGTCTGCGTTTTTTGTTTTTGGGGCAATTTCCCAGACACTGTCTGGGAAATTAAAAAATGCTTTTCTCTTTGCTGATAACAAAGGAAAAACAAACGCATGTATTCTAAATTTGTAGTTGAAAAACCATCTCCAAATTTTTCGGTAAGTTTATTACTCAACTCTTTAATGGTTTCTTTGCCATACACTGCTTTGGTTTTGCCTCCCTGTTCGTGCTCAATAATTAAACGCCCCAATTGAAAGTAGGTAAACACCATTACGCTGTTGGTTTGTTTAGCCACGTGCTCACGAGCCTGATGCACCAAGGTAATAGCTTGTTTAAATAAGGGTAATGACTTACCCTTGTTTGAAATGGGGTTTGCTGCACCCTCTTTTTGTATTATTTTTTTAGCCATTAATTTTATTTACTAATTCAGTTTTCTTTAATGCTTTCTGTTCTTTAACCTGTAATTTACCACTTATCAATCTCGGTAATAATCGATCTCTTATTTGACGTAGTTGCTCATTTTGAATAGCAAGCACATCCATTAATTCATACATCGGCTTAACCTTTAATACAAAATCATTTATTAAATGTTCATCAGGAATAAGAATGGATTCCTTTTTTAAAAGCTCAGGGTTAAGGTGCAGAACATTTGTGCCATTAGCAAATTCGGCCAAACTCTCACCATAATAATTAAACCTTAATGCAGAATAAATATAATCGTTGGGCAAAGACAACGAGACAATTTTTGAAATATCAAGAGAGATGACATATTCTTTAAATTCAGTTAGTGGAACCCTAGCTACTCTCCCTACTATTAATCTATCCTGAGTCATGTCGGTAACAGCCATAACTATATCACCAGGTAAAACTATTTGTTCTTTCTTAAATTTCCCGGTAAAAAATTTAGTCCCATCTAATCTAAAACCACCGCCTCGTTTTATGTTCTTTAAATTAATGAATGGATAATCTCCTTTATTATCATCAATTTCTTCACTTGTGTATGACTTGCCCCTAACAATTGAAATATGTTTGTCTAATCGTTCAACTTTCCACGATTTAGGAATCCCCTTTTCGAATTTTGTTTTTTTGTAATTAGGAAAACGCATACGCACAAACCACTCCTTGTATAATTGCTGTGCCGTTTCTTCTAATAGTTTTATGCGTTGATTGTTCACCTCAATTAAATCATCGTAAGCTGAAAGGATAGAAGCGATGCGTTGTTGAATATCTAAAGTTGGTATAAGTAATTTTAAATTTCCAATATCAGTTAGGTTTATGTTAGGTTGTGCAGATTGTGCAGTTAATGAATTGATATAGTTAATGAAACTTTTCTCTGCAAAGAGTTGTTTAATAAATCGGTAGTCAACGATGCCATGATTAAGTCTAATTATGGCGCAAGCTTGATTTGTATTTGCTGGTAGATATTCTTTTTTTACGATTCCCAGTTTCCCCAAATAAATACCTGCAATAGAAAAAAGTATATCATTCTCCTTTAGTACCGATCTCTTTAATTTCTTATTAGACTCTTCATCAATAAAAACAAATTTTGAATCATCAATTATACCTTCGTAATTTAAGCTTTCGGATTTAATAAAATTAATTCCTGAGCTGGTAAAGGCTCCTCCAACAGAAGTAGGAGTCGTTCCTTTTGTAATAACCTCTGAAATATCTTTTAAATATGTTTCTTTCCAATTACTCATTATTCAAGAGAGTTATTAGATTTCTACTAATTTTTTTTTCCAAATGCTTTGATTTTGAATTCAAAGAATCTAGTGAATTATGAAGATTACTCATCTCATTAAGAAACTCCTCTTTCGTTAGTCCATCTTCTTCAATTACCACACCTACATAGCGTCCCGGATTAAGACTCCAGTCTTGTTCTTCAATTTCTTTTAAGCAAGCAGCTTTACACAAGCCTGTTACATCTTCATATTTGTTATTAGGGAAGCGTTCACTTAGCCATGTAATTTGAAAAAGAAAATAATTCTGTTGATCAACCAAAGTTTTATGTTCGCTTAACTTGGTTTCAATTAATTTCTCGACTTTTATTTTTTCCTTTTCGAGCTTCGCTTTTTCGGTTGCATTTTTTTCTTTAGCAATACTTTTTTCAATTCCTAATAAAGCATTTTTGTCAACTTCAATTTGCGTTTTCTTTACTTTAGCTTTCTTTTCAAAATCGGTCGCCTGTTTTTTGTATTTATCAAGCAAGGCTTTAAACTGCTTGGTATCGCCACGGTACAAGCGCACAATACTGGTTATGTTTTGTACCTGCTCATCGGTAAACACACGATGTGCACGTGTAACTTGCTTAAAAATATTACGTGCATCAATAAACAGTATTTTATGATCTTTTTTGCCAACATTGTTTTTATCAAAAAACCAAAGTGTAGCCGGTAATGTAACCGTGTAAAACATGTTTTTAGGCAAGGTTAGCATCATATCAATAACGCCACTCTTTACTAAGTTTTGTCGTATATCGGCTTCGCTGTTTCTTGCATCGCTTGCAGAGTTTGCCATTACAAGTGCTGCACGCCCTGTTGGTTTTAAAGAAGTAGCAAACAAATTAATCCATAAATAATTTGCATTAGGTACTGTGTTGGCATCGTTTTTCTTTTTACCTGTATTCTTACTTTTATTTTGTGGGATGCCGTATTCGTTAAAACGCTTTTGATCTTTAACTCTATCTAAGTTTACATCATCCACATTAAACGGAGGATTAGCCATTACATAATCAAACTTGCCATAACTTTCAAAAGGATCTTCATAGTAGGCATTTGAGGCTATAATCTGTCCTCTTAATCCATTTACCGCAATGTTCATTTTTGCAATCTTTACCGTTTCGGTATCTTTTTCGCCACCATACACCATTAAATCTTTGGTATCAGTATCGTGTAACTCTTCTCTGCGTCTATCAATAAAACTAGAGCTTTGCACAAACATACCACCGCTACCACAAGCAGGATCAAAGATGGTTCCTCTGTAAGGTTCAATAACCTCTACCATTAGTTTTACAACCGATGTTGGTGTAAAGAATTGGCCACCACCTTGTCCTTCGGCTAATGCAAACTCACTTAAAAAATATTCATACACTTTACCAAACACATCTCCGGTAACATCTTCAGGAACATCTTTAAATGTTTTAAGTAAAGATTTAGGCAAACTAAAATCTTCTTTCTTAGAGTCGTTTTTATCTTTTAAAATTAAACTGAAGTATTCATCCTTTGGTAAACAGCCCGCTAACTCAGGTTTATACTTCTCAATAGCAATCATTGCATCTTTAATTTTTTTCGCAATGTTCTCTTTTTCCGGAAGGTTTAACAGGTAATCGTATTCTGCCTCTGCGGGCAAGTAAAAACCACACAAACGAATAGCAATGTCTTCTATTTTTTCTTCGTTACGCTTTCCTTTTTTAGCATTGAATTCTTTTTCAATTTCGGGCTTAGCTTTTTTGTATTTAATAGAAGCAAAACGTAAAAATATTAAACCTAGTATAGGCGCAGAGTATTGAGTAGATTTTAAACCACTATCTGCACGAAGCTTATCGGCTGCCGCCCACAGGTTATCTTCTAACTCTTTTAATTGTTCTGGTGTCATTTAGTTTTCAATTTTGAATTAATTAATTCCTTTGGATCAACCTTTAAAAGCTTACCTATTTCAAATAAAACTTCTAGGCTTGGTTGCCTTCTGTTTTGAGCATAAGAGTTTACCATATTGTAACTCTTACCCAAATTTCCTGATAACCAAGTTTGAGTTAATCCTTTCTCGTCCAATACTTCTTTAATCCTGTTCATCTTAATATTTTTTGAACTCTATAAAAGTAGCAAAAAAAGCTTTCTTATCTCATTCAGTGAGATGATAAATCGAAATAATGCTTAGATTATACTAAACTATATAAAACGAGTTAAAAAAAGAAGAAGCCTATTGAGAATTAGAGAAGCGGGTGTTGACTCTCTGATATCAAGTACAAATATATTTTACTCTAAAGATGCTTAGATAGTTTTTATTTAGATAACGAAAAAAAATATTTGCCTAGCAAGGGCTACGGAAATATTTTTTTGAGGAAGTATAAACGAAAAATAACAAATAGATTAGGCTACAATATATTTGAACTTGGCATGAAATAAACTATTTAATTAGTTACATGCCATAATTATGTAGAATTTGTGGAGAATATCGGAGTCGAACCGATGACCTCTACCATGCCATGGTAGCGCTCTAGCCAGCTGAGCTAATCCCCCATTTATTTTTATGTTTCAACATTTTAGCAAAAAACCGAAGTGCAAATATACTATTTATTTTAAAGGCTCTTTAAAATTGCAGCCACTCTTTAAAGTTTTTATTGTCGCTATTTTTTAAAGTTAGTTTTGGCAAAAAGAAATAAGTGTTTTGCTTTTTATCTTTTTCGAGTATTATGTGTTTTATGTGCTCGTTGCTATTCACTAGCAATTCAACGCTTTCGTTATGTAAAAAATAATGCAGCCAATTATTTAAATTGTTTTTTAGCACAATACTATTAATTGCAATAATTTCATCACCTGCAAATAAACCTGCTTTCCATGCAGGCGAGTAGGGGGCAACCAATGTTACTTTTGCTGCATTGTTGTGATCGCTTACTTTAAATCCATAGTAATGGTCGCTTGTATGTGGATTGTGTGTTTTTAAAAAATCAATTCCTAAATACTCAAAACAAGGCTGTAAAGCTTCTTCAAAATCAGTGGTGCCGTAAACATATTTTTCAAAAAAACCGGCAAAATTGTTTCCTGCAACTTCGTTTACAATTTTAATAATATCCTCTTCTTTATAGCCTATCTGTTTCTTTCCAAAATTTTCGTAAAGGAGCACGCACACGTCTCGTAAACTTTTTTTATTGCTGCTTGCTTTTAAAATCATGGTATCTAGCATAAAAGCAATAAGGCAGCCTTCGTCGTAAATACTTGTTTTGCGATAAGGCACGCCGGGTACATATCCGTCTAGCCAAGTTTCCCAGCTGCTTGCCGCCACGCTTAAATTGTAGCGTCCGTAGTTGTGAAAGTGTTTTGTTAATCGCTCTTCAAGTGTATTAAAATATTGTTGTGTTGTAAAAACATTGCTGCTTAGCAATAATTTATCGCCGTAATAGGTTGTGAAACCTTCGTAAACATAGCCGGTGCGCGCATAATTTTCTTTTGCATAATTGTAAGGCAACATTTCGTAAGGACGAATGTATTTAATATTCCAGGCATGAAATAATTCGTGGCAGCTGACTCCTAATACATCTTCGTAGGTTTCTCCTGAGTTAATTGAGTAACCCGGTCCAATAGCAATTACAGTGTTTTTTTGATGCTCTACGCCATGGTAAAATTTTTGTGATAATACTTGAAATAAAAAATGGTAGTCATTCATAGGTGCGCCCCCCCAAAAATCAATCATTTTATTTGTAAAGGATTCAAAGTGTTGTTTGTAAAGTTTTTCGTCGGGGCGGCAAATGCCGTTAAAGTGCAAATGAAAAGTAATATTATGTGATTGATAATTAATGTACTGTAAATTAGGCGAGGCAATAAATGGCGAGTCTACCAACTCTTCGTAATTAGCTGCGGTTAAGGTGTTTCTTTCTACACTTAGCGATGTTGCAATTTTATAATCATCAGGGATTTTTAATTCAATTTTATGTTGTTCATGTTCTCTGCCAATTACTCTCATGCAACAATGCACGGGATTAATATAAATTTGCGAAACATCGGCAAAGCAAGCGCCCGCATTTAATTCGGCACAAAAATAACTGTAACTTACTTTTAGTTGTTTGGCATTTTTGTTTGCTATTTGCCAAGTGTCTTTGTCGGTTTTGGTGTAAGGTAGAGCTTCGTTTTTTTCGTTAAACACCTCTACTTTTTTAATATTTTTTGAAAAATTTCCTAACTCATATCTGCCGGGTCGCCATGCAGCAAGGGACAGGGTTGTTGTTTCAGAATTTATTTCAGAAATAATAAGGTCGATATAAACATAGTGGGAGGCAGAATTTTTTTGATAGAATAAATAATGAAGCATAGTATAAAATTTAAGTTAAATGTATAAATTTGAAAAGTGAAAACCAAAGCTATTATATTTTTTTGTTTAATTTTTATTAAATGTTTTTCTCAATCTATTGATTCATTAGAAGTAGTAATTGCTAATTTAAAACATGATTCGATTAAAATTAATGTATTGTACCGTGAGGGCTTTGCTAACCGATCAAAAAATCCGCAATATAGTTTTGATTGCGCTATAACGGCATTAAAATTAAATAAGGCAAAAGATGATTTGTTGAGCGCTCAAGCATATAACTTACTTGGTATTTTATATTACAAAAAAGGTGATTATACTACCGCTATTAATTATCATCAACAAGCATTAAAAATTCGCGAACAGTTTTTAGATACAATAGGTATTGCCTTTAGTAAATTGAACTTGGGTAATGTGCTTTCTGAAATCCAAAATTTTAAAAAAGCCGAGCTTTATTATTTAGATGCGCTTGCCGTATTTAATGCAAAGCAAAATCATAAACAAACTATAAAAAGTTTAATCAACCTTGGCGTTTTAAACTATAACTTAAACGATTTTAATGCTGCCCGTCGTTATTTTAACATGGTTGTTATGCAGGCCAGGCAAAACAATGACTACGAAAGCGAAGCTATGGGCTATAATAATTTAGCCGCAGTAAACATTAAGGATAAAAAAACAGAAGATGCAAAAGCTAATTTGTTTAATTCGCTAAAGGTAAAAGAAATGATGGGTAATGAAGTTGAAAAAACCGATAGCTATATTTCATTAGCGCAGTGTTTTGCATTAGAAAACGATTTAAGATCGGCTGCGCATTATCTTAATTTATCCGATTCAATGATAAAAAAATTCGATTATCAAGAAGCAAAAACAGAATGGAATGATGCTGCTATTGTGTTGGCAGAAAAACAAAACGATTTTAAACAAGCGTTTTTACTCTTAAAACAAAATAATATTATTAAAGATAGTTTATTAAAATTAAATGAGTTGGCACAAAATCAAAAGCAATTTATAGATGAGCACGTTGCTAAAAACACTCCTGTTTACACGTCAAATGCAACTTTAGCTTATATTCCTTTTATTGTATTGTTTTTATTAGCGTTGTTTGCTGCATTTATAACGTTTTATTTTAAACGATGAGTAAAAAAAGTAATAATAATAATTCATTTGTGTTTAGTACAAACCCTAACTTTAGTTTTGAGGAAGAGCAAACAGATGAGCGCGCAAGTATTGCAAACCACGAGCAAAATTTAAAAATTCATCTCGACCGGCTTGGCGGCGGAAAATTATTAAGCAGGATAGTTGGTTTTATTGGTTCTGAAAAAGACTTAGAGCAATTAACTAAGTCATTAAAGCAAAAATGTGGTGTGGGGGGTAATTACAAAGAAGGTGAAATATTAATACAAGGAAACCATCGCGAAAAAATTTTTAAAATTTTGAGTGAATTGGGTTATAAATGTAAAATGGCAGGAGGGTAATGATTTTTCTAATCAACAATCAAATTTTTTTCCAATAAATAATTTAATTTTTCTTTACTTAAATCGGCATTTATTTCGCCATGAATTGAAAGCGAAACGGCACCCGTTTGTTCACTTACTGAAATAGCTAAAGCATCTGTGTTTTCAGTAATTCCTAAAGCAGCTCTATGTCGCATGCCAAAATGTGAGGGAAAATTTGGGTTTTCGGTAACCGGTAAAATGCAACGGGCAGCAATAATTTTATTGTCATTAATTATAACAGCGCCGTCGTGCAGTGGGGAGTTTTTAAAAAATATATTTTCTAGCATTCGTGATGTAACAGCGGCATCAATAATTTCACCCGTATCAATATAAAATTTTAAATCAGTTTTCCGTGTAATGATTATTAGAGCGCCTGTTTTAGAGGCAGATAAAATAAAGCATGCATTTAATATATCGCTAATATTTAGAGGAATAGTATTTGCAGAGTTGCGATTAAAACTCATTTTTAAAACAGATTGAATGCTTACTTTTTTTAAAAATTCGCTTGAACCAATATAAAGTAAAAATTTTCGAATTTCAGGTTGAAATATTATCATTACAACAATAACTCCAACATTTACAAATTTGCTCAGTAGCAGCGATAACAGCTTAAAATCAAAGGCCTTGAAAATTATATATGCAAAATAAATAAACGCTAAGCCAATAAAAATATTTACAGCCGACGTGCCTTTTACAAGGTTATACGCGACGTATAAAATAAACGAAACCAATAAAATATCAATGGCATCAATTATTCTAAAATCTATTAACTCGTTTAAAGGCAAATTAGCTGGTTTTTTTTAGGTGTTGTTCGTATAATAAATGCACTAATCCATCAGACAAGCCAACTTGTGGCACAAAAACTTTATCAATATCACCATATTTCATTACTGATAAAAATATTTTTGATGCGTGAATAATTACATCAGCTCTGTCGGGCTTCAAATCTAAACGTTCTATTCTTTCTTGAAGCGTGTAACTATTTAGCATTTCAGAAAGACCTTTTAGTTTATCGTAATTTAAGTGCTTCGTTTCTTTTTTTCCACTCATTTTAAAAAGCTTGTTTATGTTCCCTCCCGAACCAATTGCATTTAATGGGTGTATGCCTGCGGTATTTCGTTTTACCCACGATTTCATCTCTTCCCACTCCTCTTTTAAATCTTTATTTAATAGCATGCGCACAGTACCAATATTAAACGAGCGCGATGCAATTAATTTATTGTCGTAGTAGAGCGTTAATTCAGTGCTTCCACCGCCAACATCAATGTATAAATAAGCATTTTTAGGGTTTAAAAATTCTTCTATATGGTTAGAAAAAACTAATTGGGCTTCAAGTTTTCCGTCAATTATTTCAACGTTTAACTCGGTTTCGCGTTTAATTTTTTCGATTATTTCAGGGCCATTACTGGCATCACGCAAAGCGCTTGTTGCCACAGCTTTATAATCAGAAACCTCGTAAGCTTTAATTAATTCGCTAAAACCCTTTAATGCTGTAATTAATCGGGTACACTTTAATTCAGAAACTATTCCGTTTAAAAAAACATCTTCGCCTAATCGAATAGGCATACGAATTAACTCTTCTTTATTAAAATGTGGCTTACCATCAACAATATATACCCTCGAAAATAATAATCGAATAGCGTTACTTCCTATATCAATTGCTGCAAATACCATTGTTAATGAGCTAAAGTTAAAGTGTGTTTTTTTACAGGTTTTGTTTCGCGTTTTTTGTCATTTAATAAATAGTTGTAAACTTCATCTTGAGCACGAATTTTTTTCTCTTTTAAACCAAGCTGCTTATAAATATTGTCTTGTTTTTTATCAAGTATTCTTACTTTTGTATTTCCGTTTAGTTGAATAGAGATAATGTCTTTTATCTGTTTTCTAATTTCAGCATCATAAATCGGAACTGCTACTTCACTTCTGCTGTCTAAATTACGGCTCATCCAATCGGCACTTGAAAGAAATATTTTTTCATCGCCATTATTGTGAAATATAAACACACGCGAATGTTCTAAATACTTATCAACTATGCTGTATGCTTTTATATTATCACTCCAGCCTGCCATCTCAGTAACTAGAGAGCATGCCCCTCTTATAATAAGGGTAATTTTAACACCGGCTTTACTAGCTTCATATAAATAGCTAATCATTTCCCTATCAACCAAACTATTCATTTTTAAAGTAATCGCAGCAGGTTTGTTTTTTTGAGAATTATGAATTTCATTTTTAATTAACTCAATAAACGTGCTGCGCATGTAAAATGGCGAAACTACTAAATGTTTAAATGCGTATATTCTAAAATTATTTTCGTAAAAATCAAATACCTTATTTACCTCTTCAGTAATTTTTTTATTGACTGTGAGTAGTGAAAAATCGGTATAAATTTTAGCAGTTTTTTCATTGTAATTTCCTGTGCCAACGTGTGCATATTGATTTTCTTTACCATTTTCAAATGTTGTTATAATGCAAAGCTTTGAATGTACTTTTAATCCCGGCACGCCAAAAATTACTTTAGCTCCTTCTTCTTGCAATTTGTTACTCCAATAAATATTATTTTCTTCATCAAACCTTGCTTGCAATTCAACTACCACTGTTACTTTTTTGCCGTTTTTAACGGCGTTTATAAGTGAGTTAGCAATATTACTTGAATCGGCTAAGCGATATAACGTAATTTTAATGCTTTCAACTTTTGGATCGATTGATGCCTCGCGAAGTAAGTTAATAAGGTGGTTAAACGTGTGATAGGGGTAGTGTAAAAGTATATCACGCTTTTTTATTTCATTAAGAATAGTGTGATTAATGTTAATCAAATACTTATGTTGAAGCGGTTTTGGTTGATTGTAGGTTAATTTTTTTTCTCCTAGTACCGGAAATGAAATAAAATCTTTAAAATTATGATAGCGCCCACCGGGTATGGCATTATCTTTTTTTGACATGTTTAATTTTTTCATAATATAACGCAACATGTCATTTGGCATAGCGGCATCGTAAACGAAGCGTACCGGCAAGCCTTGTTTACGAGCCTTTACGCTTTTCGATATTTTTTCCATCATACTTTTGCCAACGTCACTGTCAATATCCAACTCGGCATCACGCGTAAGTTTGATGTTGTACGACTCAATTGTTTTATAGCCAAAAATATCAAAAATTAAATCTGCGTTTAATCTTATAACATCGTCGCGCAACATAATGTAGTGCCTGTTTCCTATTTTAGGTAAAACAATAAATCGTTTACTGCCTGATTCAATTTCGATTAATGCAAATTTAAAACGATTTTTTTCGTCTTTTGACTGTAATTTTAAATATAAATATGAGGCCTTATCTTTTAAAAACGGAAAGGGCTTTTTATCGTTTATCATAACCGGAAATAGCGAAGCCGTCATGTCGGATATAAAATGATTTTTTATGTATTCTTTTTGAGCTAATGTTAAGTGTTTTTCGTCAACAATTAAAACATTATTTTCAGCCAACTCGCTTTTAATTATTTGATAAGCCTCTTCAAATTTATTTTGTTGTTCAATTACTTTGCGCTGCAATCTAGTTAATAATTCTTCAGGGTCTTCGCCATACACATCAATGGCGTGTTTTCCCATTTTAATTAAGCGCTTAACAGTAGCTACTCTTACGCGATAAAACTCATCGCGATTATTACTAAAAATACCTAAAAACTTTAGTCGTTCTATTAGCGGAGTGGTGGGGTCTGTCGCTTCTTGCAATACACGTTCGTTAAATGAGAGCCAACTAATTTCGCGGTTTATATAGGGTAATTGCTTTTTTTTCATATAGTAAAGTGTGCGTTTGCTGTTTTTTTAGAAAAAATAATACAAACACACAAATAACGTAAAATAATGTGGTAATTAAAACACTAATTTCAAACAATAATCTTGTACTCAATTAACAGAAATAGTATCTTAGTCCTTTATTAAAGAATTATGAAAAGTAAAATAACAGCCGCCTTTTTAATTTTAGTTTTTTTTACAACTGCTCAGCAAAAAATTACACTTAATGATATTTGGGTTAAGTATGCGTTTTACCCCAAATCAGCAGCAGGGTTTAATGTTCTTTCCGACGGGTTGAACTACGTAGATGTTGAAGAACAAAACGGACAAAGCACCTTGTGTAAATACGAGCTTAAAACGCAAAAAAAAATTGGCAGCATTGTAAACGCTAACGACATAGTGTTTAAAGAAAAAAAAATAGATATAAGCACCTACCAGTTCAGCCCCGATGAAAAAAAACTATTGTTATATGAAGATGTCGAAATGGTTTATCGCCGCTCGCCAAAAGCAAATTATTATGTTTACGATATAACTTCAAAAACAACCGTTCAAATTAGCGATAAAGGGAAGCAGTTATTCCCTTCGTTTTCGCCTGATGGCAATAAAATTGCCTATGTTAGAGATAACAATATTTACATTAAATCTCTAATTAATAATGAAGAAATTGCAGTTACAAATGATGGCGAACTTAATAAAATTAAAAATGGCTGGGGTGATTGGGTGTATGAAGAAGAATTTAGTAAAGCTGATTATTTTGATTGGAGCAGCGATAGCCGTTATTTATCCTATGTTAAGTTTGACGAGTCTAACGTTAAAGAATACAGTATGGATATTTACAAAGGCAAATTGTATCCTGAAAAATACACGTTTAAATACCCTAAAGCCGGTGAAGACAACTCAATTGTTAGTGTTCATATTTACGATGTTCAAACTAAAAATACAATTAAAGCTGATGTTGGAAGCAATACCGACATATACATACCCCGCATACAATTTACAAACAACCCGCTCGTATTATGTGTGCAGCGCTTAAATAGACTGCAAAATAAATGGGATATTTTATTTGTTGATGCAGTTAGTGGCAAAAGCACACAGGTTCATTCTGAAGAATCAAAAACTTATATTGATATAACCGATGACCTCACGTTTGTTGGCAATAAAGGATTTATCATTAGTAGCGAAGCAGATAATTACAATCATCTGTACTACTACGATATTACCGGAAAACTAATTACTCAAATAACTAAAGGCAATTGGGACGTTACAGAATTTAAAGGTTTTGACGAAGCAACCAATACTCTTTATTATATGAGTACTGAAAATGGCTCCATTAATAGAGATATTTTTAGCATTAAACTAACCGGAAAAAACAAAAAACAAATTAGCAATAACCCAGGTTTTAATAATTGTGATTTTACAACAGGGTATAAATATTACATAATCTCTCATAGTGATGCAAACACCCCTGCGAGCTATGAATTGCGCGATATTAATGGAAAGCTAATAAAAGTGCTGGAAGATAATAAAGAACTAAAAGAAAAATTAAAACAATATAAACTAAGCCAACGAACATTTTTTAAATTTAAAACCACCGAGGGAATAGAATTAAACGGCTGGATGATGAAGCCTCAGAATTTTGATTCAACAAAAAAATATCCGGTTTATATGTATGCGTATAACGGCCCCGGAAGCAATGAGGTTAATAACGCTTTTGATCCGTTTGAGTATATGTGGCACAATTTATTAAATCAAGAAGGCTACATGGTTGTATGTGTTGATGGCAGAGGTACTTTAGGACGAGGACGTGAGTTTAAACATTGCACCTATTTGCAATTAGGCAAATACGAAACAATTGACCAAATAGAAGTTGCTAAATACTTAGGAGGATTGCCTTATGTAGATAAAAACAGAATTGGCTTTCAAGGCTGGAGTTTTGGAGGTTTTATGGCCTGTAACTTAATTACAAAGGGGGCTGATTATTTTAAAATGGCAATTGCAGTTGCTCCTGTTACAAACTGGAAATTTTACGATAATATTTATACCGAGCGATTTATGCGTAAGCCCGAAGATAATAAAAGCGGTTACGAAGATAATTCGCCCATTAATCATGTAAAAAAAATTAAAGGCAAGTTTTTATTAATACATGGCAGTGCTGATGATAACGTACATCTGCAAAACAGCATGGAGCTATCTGCCGAGTTAGTTAAAAACAATATACCTTATGACTTTATGGTGTATCCTAATAAAAATCACGGTATTTCAGGTGGCCTAACGCGTATTCACTTATTTACTAAAATACTAAACTTTGTAAAAGAGAATTTATAGAATTAGCTGAAATACAATTTAACAGGTATTTTTAAAATATTTTTGGAAATACAATTTTTTTTGTACATTTGTTTCATTAACTGTCCCTAAAACCATTTAAAAAAACAAACAAAATGAAAAGAAAATTACTCGCAATTTCGAGTGCGCTTGTATTTAGCGCTACTTATGCGCAGTTACCTCAGCGTACTGTGCTGTATGAAGAATTTACCGGTGAAAACTGCCCTCCTTGTGCTGCCACTAATCCTGGATTAAACAGCCTATTATTAGGTGCCCCTGTAAACACTCAAGTAATCGCCATTAAATGGCAAGTGCCTATTCCTAGTGCGCCTTCAAACACTTGGTCGTTGTATCAAACCGATAAAACAGAAATTAACTGGAGATGGCAAGGGAAACCTAGTAATTACGGTTATACTGATTACGGGCAAGCTGCAGGATCAGGCATTCAGTATGCACCACAAGGTCGTATTGACGGGCAAAACACAAATATATTTGGAACTAGCGGTTCAAGTCCTGATCACCCGGCTAACTTAACGGCAGGTATTTTTGCTACGGCCTACACTTACACCACGCCTTTTAGCATGACAATTACTCCAACTTGGGATGCAGCATACAATAATCCTACTTTAACTATAGCTGTTAAAGCTTGGGCTACATATACAACAGCAGGACCTTTTGTGTTGCGCACGGTTTTAGTTGAACGTCAAATACACTGGCCAACAGCACCCGGCTCAAATGGCGAAAAAGATTTTTACGATCCTGTTCGCAAATCATACCCAACTATTCAAAGCGGATTAAGTTTACCTACCTCATGGACATCAGGACAAATACAAACTTACACGCTTGCTTGCCCTATCCCAACATATATTCACGATAAATCACAAATGGCCTTTGTTTCTTTTTTACAAGACGATGCAACTCAAAAAGTATGGCAAACCTCACGTACAGCAACGCCTCTAATCCCTAATGATATTGCCGTTACTTCAGTTTCAGGAAATGCGTTTTCTTGCGCAAATACATATAGCGCAAATGTAAATGTGTCAAATGTTGGCCCAAATGCTATTACATCATTAACCATTACTCCTTCGATAGACGGAGTTCCTCAAACACCCTACGTTATTGGAGTTAATATTGCAGCTGCAGGCACCTCGGTAGTTGCTTTGCCTTCATACTCTACAACCGGAGGATCTCACACATTTGGCGTAAATATTACCGGCGTTAGTGGTGGTGATGCAAATTTAAATAATAACACAGGTTCCACATCATTTGCGTTAGTTCAAACATACTACCCTGCACCATTACAACAATCATTTACGCTAACTGCATTTCCTCCGGCAAATTGGTTTTTAAATAACCCAAGTGGAGGCACCTCTTATTGGTCGCGTAGTTCAGTAGGAAATCCGGGAGGATCAGGATCTGCCAATTATGATTTTTACAGTAATGGCAATGTAGGTACTTTTGAAGAATTATACTTAGCTCCAAGTAATTTAAGCGGTGTAAGTAATCCAACTTTAACATTTGATGTTGCCTATGCACAATATTCAAATGAAACAGATACTATTAAAGTGTTGACATCAACCGATTGTGGGGCAACATGGACTCAAATTTATATGAAGTCGGGTAGCACACTTGCAACAGCTCCAAGTTACTCTTCAGGTATTTTCTCTCCATCTGCCAGTCAATGGCGCCACGAGGTTGTAGCATTGCCTGCAAGTGCAAGTAATAATGCCTCGGTATTAGTAAAATTTGTTGCAGCAACTGATTATGGTAATGATGCTTATATTGACAATGTTAATTTAGGCGTAACAACAGTTTCAGGATTAAAACAACTGTTAAATCCTGGATTTGCTTACGAGATGTACCCAAATCCGGCTAATGAGCAAACTACATTACAAATAAACTCAGGTTTACAAAAAGAGGCTGCTTTGTATGTATATAACGTTACAGGCCAATTAGTATTACAAAAGCAAATTAACATTAACCCTGGTTTAACAACGGTAGATGTTGATACAAGAAACCTTGCATCGGGCATATACAATGTAGTTTTAGTTTCTGATAATATTGCTTCAACTAAAAAGTTAACAGTAACAAAATAACAATCAATTAAAGTTCCTTGCTATATTGGCAAGGAACTTTTTTAAAATTTCATTATGAAAAAAATAATTATAACAGCATTTTTTTTTAGCCTTTGCACAAGTATTTTTTCGCAAACAATACTTGTTACCAATTCTTCAAATACATCAACAGTTAGCCCAAATAGTGTAGTTAGTGCAACAACTAGTGCAAATAATACTACGGGAATAACCTTTGATATAAAAAATATAAGCGCATCATCTCAAACATATAAAGTAAAACGATACGATATTCTTTTAAACTCAGGAGCAACAGCTAATTTTTGTTTCGCCGGTGGATGCTTTCCTCCAACAACTACTTTAGCACCAACTACTTTAACACTTGCTGCCGGACAAAGTGCATCGCAACTTTCAGGCTCCTATAATGAATTGGTTACTGATTTAAATGAGGCACCTACAACTGGAACTAGCACAGTAAAATACACTATTTACAACACAACAAACGCAACTGATTCTATTCAATTTACAATAAGCTACAACAATGCTGTTAGTGGCATCAATGAGTTAAACAACTCTTTTTCGCTTATTAACTTGTATCCTAATCCTTCAAAAGATGTAACAAACTTATGCGTAGAGTCGGCCAATTTTACAGAAACTTCCTATACAATATTAAATGCACTTGGAGCAGTTGTTTATAGTAAAGACGTTGTGTTAAAAACAGGTAAAAACAAATTTACTATTGAAACATCTGGTTTAAACAAAGGAATTTATTTTGTTAAAATTGCAAAGTCAACTTTAAAACTCATAGTTGATTAAAAAAAAATCGATTATAAGCTTTTTAGAAGCTATTTAAAAAATGCTTTAATTTTAACAAATTAGCATATTAACATTTAAATAAATGTTTTACATTTGTAGTAGAACATTTATTTAAATCGTTTTATGAAAAAACTATTCATTACAACGGGGATATTGATTTCCTCTTTATTTGCTTTAGCGCAAACGCCAACTTTTAAAATTAACGATGCCGATAATTCAAATGCTATTGTAACAGATGGTACAATCCTTTCAGAAACAACATTAGCCGGCCAAACTAATCAACACCATTTTACAATTACAAATTTAACAGCGGCTACTGTAACACTTACCGTTAGAAAGTACGAAGATTTGTTAAACACAGTAAGCGTATCTGATATTGCATCTTCGGTATTTTGCACCGGTACAAATTGTTATCCACCAAATGTTATGAATGTTTCTGTAACATTTACGGCAAATCAAACTATGACTTTTTATGCAGACTTAACAGAAGCATCAGTTGTTGGAGCATCTCAGGTACGTTATAAAATAGCTAACCCTAGTAATTCAAACGAAAACAGTTCGTTTACGTTAAAGTATAATGGTGGTATTACCGGAATTAATGAATTATTGAGTGCGTCATGGTCTATTTCAAGTCCTTTTCCAAACCCGGCGCATGATGCAGTTCAATTTAACATTAACTCAAAAGAGTTTGTAACTAGTTTACCAATTAAGGTGTTTAATGTTTTAGGATCTTCTGTATATATAGAAACAAGTACTTTAGTTCCTGGTCAAAATACTTTAAAGATTGACTGTCAATCCTTTAATAAGGGAATATATTATGTAAGATTTGGCGAAGGAAAAGGGGCGATACTTAAAAAAATAACAATTAACTAAAAACAAATAAATAATGAAAAAACAACTACTCTCAATTGCAATTGCAGCGGGCGTTTACGCAAACGCTCAAACTGTATTATGGTCGGAGAATTTTAACGGAACAACTCCACCGGCTTTACCTTCAACTTGGAAACAAAACAATGTTGATGGCTTTACGCCTTCATCAAGCTTAAGCGCTTGGAATTTTGGAACAAATGCTTGGGTTACACGCGATGTAACATCGGGCTATCCTGCTTATGGCAAATCTGCAGCTAGCACATCATGGTTTACGGCAGCTAATACCGCAAACAGATGGATAATTACACCTCAGTTTACAGTCACATCTGGAACTTATTTAAGTTGGGAAGCAATTGCTTTAGATCCTTCGTATCCAGACGGGTATCAAGTTTTAGTTTCAACAACCGGTACTAATGTAGCTTCATTTACCAATACTTTACTAACCATTTCAGGTGAAAATGCAAACTGGACAACCCGTTCATTAAGCTTAGGTGCTTTTGCAGGACAAAACATTTATGTTGCTTTCCGCAATAATTCAACAGATATGTATATCTTAATGATTGACAATGTATCGGCTGTTATACCAGCAGCAAACGATGGTGCTGTTACAAGTGTAACGAGCGTACCAAGATATATGGCACCGGGTAATGTTACTATTTCGGGTGTGTATAAAAACAACGGTGCTTCAGCAACAAACAATGCTTTGATGCGTTATAGAGTTGATAATGGCGCTGTAGTTACTGAAACAATCAATTTTTCAAGTGGCGGCGTTAACTATTTCCAAAATGCGGGCTATTCATTTGCAACTAATGCAGCTTTAGCAGCAGGACCTCACACTATTAAAGTATGGGTAGATGCAACTAACGGAACATCTGAGTCAAACCACCTTAACGATACATCAAGTACTGTAGTGTTTGTTGCAACTCAAGCACGCACTCGTAACGCTTTAATTGAAGAATTTTCATCTTCAACATGTAACCCTTGCGCTAGTTTAAATAGCACATTTGATCCATTATTAGCAACAAACAATCCAAACTCAAACGGACAAGTTAACGTTATTAAATATCAAATGAACTGGCCTTCGCCAGGTACTGACCCTAGCTACAATGCTTTTGGTAATACACGTAGAGGTTTTTATGGTGTTACCGGAATTCCTGACGCTTATACAAACGGAAAAACAAATATGGTAAGTCATAATCAAGCTGAAATTGATGCTGCTAAAGCAGAGCCGGCTTGGGCAGATATGACTGCAACAATTTCAGTAGCGGGTAGTAATATATCAGCCTCTTCAACAATTACCCCTTTCATTACTGTTCCTGCTGGTAAATCGTCGTTAAAAGTATTCCAAGTTTTAGCTCAAGAATTTTACAACTTTCCAGGAGCGGTTACAACTCAAAAAAATTACTACCACATTATGCGTACTATGAACCCTAATGGTAATGGAAGCGCTGCATCAGTTACTGTTGCTGTGCCACAATCATTTAGCTTTAACCACACATCAACTGTAGTTGCTACACCGGTTCAAATGAGCAATAGCTTTTGGACGGTTGCAGGAGGCTTTAACTATGAGTATGTAATGTTTGTTCAAGATACCATATCGGGAGATATACTTAATAGCGTATCTGCTAAAACATCAGTAGTTACAGGTTTAGTTAAACTAAATAACGATTCGAAAATAGGAGTATATCCTAATCCTGCAAAAGACTATGCTACACTTGCAATTAAATTAACGAATGAAAGCAAAGTGTCAATTGCAATTTACGATGTAACCGGAAAAATTGTTTACACTAAAGCAGAAGAGATGTTAGTTGCAGGTCAAAATGAAATTAACATTAATACTGAAAATTTTGTTACAGGAACTTACAATATTGTAGTTAGTACTTCAAATGGAACATTAAAAGAGAAATTGATTGTTGTTAAATAACAATTAATTAAAGCTTATTATAACCCCGGAAGATAAAGCCTTTCGGGGTTTTTTTATATACTGCCTTTATTATGCCCTTTTACTTTTTTGTGTTTTAAAAACGAAGGGCAAGTGTCGCAGCGATTTTTAGGCTTGAAAATAAAACAAGCCTGTAAAAAAAGTGGGATAATAAAAAATAAGATTAAATAATTGACAAATCGCTTCTTCATAGATAACAGCAAATATATTTATATTTAATAAATTAATTTCTTTACTTTGAAAGTGATTTAATTGCTAATTATGATAATGAAACCTTTTTCGCATATTGGAGCTTACTTTTTACTTATGAAAAGGGTTTTTAGTAAGCCTGAAAAATGGAGTGTTTATAAGCGGCAATTAATTTTTGAAATTAACAGTATAGGTATTTCTTCGCTACCAATTATTGCCATAATTTCGGTATTTATGGGCGGCATTATTACTATACAAGCTGCGTATGGTTTTACAAGCCCTTTTGTTCCATTATATGCCATAGGATTTACAACACGCGAATCAATTATACTTGAGTTTAGTCCAACAATAGTTTGTTTAATATTAGCCGGAAAAGTTGGGTCTAACATAGCTTCTGAAATTGGTGCAATGAGAATTTCGGAACAGATAGATGCTTTAGAAATTATGGGCATAAATTCTGCCAGTTATTTAATTTTACCTAAAATATTAGCAGCAATTTTTATTTTTCCTTTTTTAATTGCGATAAGCATGTTTTTAGGTATTTTAGGAGGATATGTAATGGGTGTAACCGCTGAAGCTTGCACACCATATCAATATATATTTGGGATTCAAACTTATTTTGAACCGTGGAAGTTGTACTATTCCTTTACCAAGGTGCTTGTATTTGGGTTTATAATTACATCTGTTTCATCTTATTTTGGCTATCATACTAAAGGAGGCGCTTTAGAAGTAGGAAAAAGCAGCACTTCGGCAGTAGTGTATAGCAGTATATTAATTTTATTATTCAGTTTAATTCTCACTAATTTATTTTTAAACCGTTGATTGAAATCAAAAACATAACTAAAACGTTTGACGGCAGAAAAGTTGTAAAAGACGTATCGTTTAAATTTGAACAAGGTAAAACCAATTTAATAATAGGCGAAAGCGGTTGTGGTAAAACAACCATTTTAAAACTAATGGTAGGGCTGCATCAAATTGATAGTGGCAGTGTTTTTTTTAATAATAAAGATTTTCCAAAATTATCCCCTCTAGAGCAACAAGAAATTCGGCAAAAGATAGGCATGTTATTTCAAGGAGGTGCTTTGTTCGATTCGCTTAATGTTGAACAAAATGTTCAGTTTCCATTAGATATGTTTACAAATTTAAGCGAGGCTGAAAAAAAAGAAAGAGTTAATTTTTGCCTTGAGCGCGTTAAATTAACAAATAAAAATCACTTGTTTCCGGCTGAGTTAAGCGGCGGCATGAAAAAGCGTGCTGCCTTGGCAAGAGCAATTTCAAACAAACCCGAGTATTTATTTTGCGATGAACCAAACTCAGGCCTTGACCCTAAAACAAGTATTATAATAGATACCTTAATAAAAGAAATAACCGAAGATTTTAATATAACAACCGTTATAGTAACACACGACATGAACAGTGTAATTGAAATAGGTGAAAAAATTATGTTTATTCATGAAGGCGAAAACTATTGGAGCGGCACTAAACAGGAAATTTTAAAAGCAAATAATAAAGAGCTAAAAGATTTTGTTTTTGCCAGCGAGTTTATGAAAATGGCAATTCACGGAAATTGAAATTTAATTTGTACACTACCAAATTTAGGTCATTCCAAAATGTTTCGGAGTCTTAGCAGACGCTGAAACGAGTTCAGCATGACAGTAGGCTTTTCATCATCTATTCAACATCAATTTATCTGCTTTTAATAATTTACCTTGGCTATCGTTTAGCTTTACAAAATATACGCCATTTACAAGGTCTAATAAATTTAACTCGTTGTGGCTAAGCCCTGCATTTAGGTCAAGGGTTTGCATAAACACAATTTTACCGGTTAAATCTTCTATGCTTAATTGCACAGCATTTTGCTGTGTGGGCGAAAATATATTTACACTTACCTTGCCCTGTGTAGGGTTTGGGTAAATGCCTATTTTGTATGGGTTTTGATCTGCGCTTATCTGTTTTTTAGTAATAAAATTATTTTGACTAAAAGCCCCTTTATTATAGCTTTTTGTTGTATTGCTTGCCGTTGTATTTTCTTTTAATCTAAATATTTCTGCGCACGGATATGATTGTATGTACAATTGAGCTTCCGAACCAAGAGAAAACCCTGCCTCTTGAACAATTCCAATTTCAGTACCTGCATTTAGTGTAACAGAGCCTGTTGGACTTACTACATAGTTACCCGGCAACTGTCTATTAAGAGTAGGGTCAACATTATAACCAACCACAATAGTGTTTCTTGCTTCCATGTGATAACTAGCATCTGCAACAATATTTTGATTTTGTAAATACAAATCATCGGGAGATACCTCCGACATTAAAATATTTGCAGTGCTTGCCGAAATGGTTACGTGTGGCTCGTTAGAAGGCTGTGCATAAACAGCATCAAATGGCGTAATAGCGGTATTGTGCGGATAAGGATAATTAGGTATTGCAGCAACATTATAACTCAAATTAGAAGTAGGTATTTTAAACGCACTGATAAGTGGAATAAAACACGAGTTTGGACAACTTGTTGTCATAAAACCATATCCGCCAGTTCCATTTTGCACAATTTTTAAGTTAATTGAATAAGTGCCGCCTGCTACGCCATCAAGAGGAAGATACGTGTTATTATTTGAAATCGAAATTGTTTCGTTATAAGTTGCTACTCCATAGAGTATATGAGTAGGTTTTATGTATAGCTTATCAAAGAATCTTCCGCGGAAAATATTAGACGAACCATTTGGTACAGCCCATGTATCAGCAATTGCAACTGTTCCCCAATTTCCATAATTATAACTATAGTTAATCATTTGAGTTGCAGGGTTAAATAAACTGTTTCCATTTATATTTCCATTTGAAATAGCAATTTTTCTAGAAGTAGTTAATGGAAACCCTAAGCTAGAATAAAATGAACCATAAAGAGAAGAAGGCGTGAAAAATGAGCAATAATTTATTAGCATTTCTCTAGCTGCGGGAGTAGTTAACTTTGTTCTAGAATCTATAGTACCTTGATTATGAGCTTTATTTGCAAAAAAATCAAAAAAGTATTGATCGCCCAATGGTATATTTGCGCCTGTATGTGGCGAATCGAAAGAAACAAACATTCCAGTTAATTTTTCATCCACACCTATACTGCGTAAATAGTCAAAGGCGCTACGGGTTATAATACCTCCCATGCTTGGACCCACAATTACTGGTTTAAAGTAAGGGCCGGTACCTGAAAGCTGTTGATTTGCATAAATTTTATTTAGTAAATCAACCATTACCCTAGCGTTTTTTTCTATATAACCAGCCCCACTAGCATATCGGATAAGAAAAACATCATATCCTTGAGAATTTAATCGAGAAATTAAATTTTGTTGATTTGCAATTGAGTATATATCATTTGTATTGTCAGGATCAAAACCATTCGAAATTATTATTGGCTTTCTTATTAATCTTGTGCTCCCTGAATAATTATTATTGCCACAACCAAAAATCACATACGCATTTCCTTGATATGGCATAAGAAACGGCGGGGCAGTTATTGGATTTACTTCGTTTAAAGGAATTACTTCGTCATAAGAAAGAATGCTTGCATTTTTTACATCTATAAGCGATGATGAGTATAAAATATTTCCACTGTTATAACTAATTTTAGTGCTAATTGTTTTTATGCCTATGGTAGAATAATAAATAGAAATATTTGGGCTAATAACTTTTGCATTGCTTAATGAAAGTGAGTTGTAGCCCGAACCATCGCCAAAATCAATTTCAATATTATTAATGGTATCAGTATTGTTAGAAATAAAAAAAGCATTATCGAAATTAAAAATTACATTTCCGCTATAGATGTTTTTAATCATAGGGCTTACGCAAAATAATTGCTTTGTTAAATAGGGCGATGTACTTTAATTATTATCAATCAAAATACTGCTATTAGTAACTCCTAATAGGCCATTATACACTGCCGAATCTTTTATTTCATTATATTTTATATCTAAAAACCAAAAAGGTACAGTATCGCCATATAATTTCGAGGCAGAAATTTTATCAATTGAATCGAGGCTAATTATTTTTGAGCAATTAATATTTGCATCAATTAACTGCCGATAAATTTGCCTTTGAATAGAAAAGTTGGCTAAAGAATCGTTAGTACTTCCGTTGTAAAAATTAAACGGCGCAAGTGGCAAGCAACGTTCGTATAAAATACCAGTATTAATTCTTGAAAAGTTTAACGAACTAGTAATTGTCACCATATTTGAAAAATAATTGCCACCACTATCACTTTTTATAACACTTATCGAAATAGGCGGTGCAATAGTTTGCCCACTTACTTTTATAAAAGTTAATAATAAAAAAAAGAAATATTTTTTGTTTAAATTCGTTTTCATAATTTTAATTTTTAACGTTTAATAATAAATTGATATCTTATCCCTAGGCTTGCTGAAAAAATAGAGTACTTAATACTTGCATCGTATTGAGTATTAATAAACATCGCTATATTATGTTTAAATAGTGTTTCAACTTCCGCCCCAAAAGGGAAACTGATATTTTCATAAGGCTTTTGTTCGTATAAATTTAAAATAAAACTTTGTGAAGATAGAGGTAAAATCTGCCCTTTAACATAACCTTTCATATATTCAACTCCTGCAAAAGCGGATGCGGTAAGCCATCTTTTAATATAAAACTTTCGTTGGTATATTAAGTTAACGATTTGTAAATGCGTTAAATCGGGAGCCCCAAATGCATCTTGTTGCTCAAGATACACAGCATAACCCATTTTTATAAAGTTAAAGCCAAAAGCATAACCACCTTTTAAAGTATAAAGTGCCCCGTTGTTAGTGCTACTCCCGTATTCAGTTAGTTTACTTTGAAAGGGTAACATCCCCTCAACAACGATCCCTCTATAACTTTTAGTTATATCAAATTGGGCGTTTGAGTTTACAGATGTAAAGATGAATAATATAGCAAAAAGTTTTTGCATTTTTAATGTGTTTTTTCAATTCATCAATTTCTTTTTGTTGCTTTACCATTAAAATGGTTAATTCTTCCACCTTTTTTAATAAAAGTCGGTTCATTTCTCCAACATCAATCCCGTTTTCTATTACTTCTTTTTCGGTAGGTATTTCAGATAAATGGTGATTCTCTTTATAAAATTTTTCAATTTCGTAAGGAGTAGGTATTTTATAGTCGGCATTAAATACATCGTCTGCCCAATTTTGCTGTGTAACATAACAAGAAGTAGCAACCATTTTTCCGTAAACACTTAGCATGGCATTGTAATGATTGGGCGAAGTGGATTGGTTAAGAGTACCTATTCTTGTTCTGCCGTCTCCAAGCACCGTAAACGGTGAAGTTGTAGGCGCCGGTATGCCACCGCCGTATCGAATGCTTATAACAGGCAAACCACTATTCCACGTTTTAAAAAGAAGACCTTTACCTGCGTTAGCGGTAATCATTAAGGCTGCGTTTGAGAGGTCGGAGCCGGTGCCATAAGTAGTATCGCCAATTTCAACATGCTTTTGGCAACTTAAAAAACGACCAATAAATACTTGATTTTCTGTAGGATTACTGCTTGAGCCGGTACAAATAGCCACATTGCGGTGGCAATAGTAATTAACAAATAAACTACCCGGTATGCCTAATGTTGAAGTTCCTTGCACATCAATAACCCCATTGGTGCCATCGTAACCAAACACCGCTGAGCCTGTAGCAAAATTATTATAATCGCTCGCTACAAAAGCTGTAGCACCTACGCTACCGCCAAAAAAAGTAGCGTAATTTGCACCAAGCATTGGGCTAAAACATGAAGTGGCCCATGAACTACCCCCTGGAAAAACTTTTGATGCACTTGAATTTAAAACGTTAGTTCCAAAAAATAAAAAAGGAGGATTAGCACCCGATGCGGGATAAGAGCGCATGGTAATATTATGTCCAAAATCTAAGGCAGATTTTAAAAATAAATTGCCTTTAACATGAACGCTTTTTTTTGCAATTACTTTATCGTGTGCTACCAAAGTGTCGTTGGTAACGAGTACACCTGTACTAATTTTTTGAGAACTGAAAACGGTATCGGCTTTTAAAACGCTTGCAGAAAAGGTGCTAACTTGCCCTTTTAAATACCCGCTTATAAGCCCAATACATGCCATTAGCAAAGATTTAATTAAATGGGGGGGGGTAAAGCCCAAAGCCGCCCTGCCTGCGTTACGAGTGATTTGTTGGTGTTTTTTATAAGGAATTTATTTTTGATTATACCAAATTTACAACAAAAAAAATGTAAAAGCAAATTTTTGTGAAGGTTTTTTATTTCTCTTAGGTTAAGTCAAAAGAAAGGAGAAAGCAAACAAGGTTTTAAAAAATTTATTCCTTTTTCTTCATTACTTTTCTTTTAAAAGAAAAGTAAACAAAAGAAATCGGCGTTTCGGTCTTTCCCTGCACTCTTAATTTTTTACGCAAATTCAATCAAGGTAATTTTTAATGCGCCAAGGTTCAATAAGTAAAGCGCATTAAAAAAACGCAAGCGCCCTTGATGAATTTACTGTAAAAAATTAATTCACTCCTACCCACCCTCAGCGAAACGCCTTTGGCTTATGCTTTTTTATACAGCATCAAAAAACTGAACATTGAGCTTGTCGAAATGCGCAGTTTTTTGTACACCACCAAATTTAGGTCATTCCGAACCTGTTTCGGAATCTGAACTATAGACTCTGAAACTAGTTCAGCATGACACCAAAAAATCCAGACCTCATAAAATTTCACGTAAAAAATCGAGTTCATAAAAAGCGCAGGGCTGTGAAAAGACGATTTGTTGTTTGAAGCTCGGCGCAAGCTTGTGGGTGGAGAGCGAGTTCCAAATCGTCGGGCTTTATGAACGATGATTTTTAGTGAAAGGTTATGAAGTCTTGACT
>JAFDYB010000052.1 GCA_018267655.1 Bacteroidota bacterium | reverse complement strand
TGAAAAATCAACTAACTGAATATCAATGACATAGGAATATACACAAAAATACAAAATAATTGCACTCATTTTTTTTAACTGAGTAAAAAAATCAGAAAAAGAAAATGGGATTTTTAGAGGTGTCCAATAATGAACAGAAAAGTAAACATACCATTTAAGGAATCAATAGGATTTAAGAGCTCAGAAACAGACTAATTTCCGGTATTTTCAAATAAGTGGGATTAATAGAACGGTACGGGAATAAAACGGGTAAGAAAATTGTTTTCAGAATACAAATTACTAGTAACCAATCACCAATTACCAGTCACTAATCACCAAACTTGAATTTAAGCAGCTACAAGACGGGTTTTGGGTAAGGGCGACTACAGGAAAAGTAAGTGAGGGATTAAATGAAGGTGATAAGGTCGTAGATAAGGTCGTGGAAAAGGTCGTAGATAATTTAACAGAAAATCAACAAGAAATTCTAAAATTGGTTAAAAACGATAAGTATGTTTCTGCAAGAGAAATTTCAACAAAAATAGGAATTTCTTCAAGAAAAACTCAAGAAAATATAAAGAAACTAAAAGAAAATGGACTGCTTGAGCGCATCGGTCCAGCCAAAGGCGGTTATTGGAAAATAGTAGAAACCTCAAAACAATATATTTAGATTGAATCAATAAAAAGTGAATAATTGATAGAACGATACAGGAGGGGAATAAAACGAGTAAGAGAATTATTTTCAGAATACCAATCACTAGTAACCAATCACCAATTATTAGTCACTAATCACCTAACCTAAATTTAAGCAGTTACAAGATGGGTTTTGGGTAAAAGTGGAAGCAAATGTTGTAAAAACAGAAGATGTCACAGAAGACAGAAAACAAATAATTCTAAAAATATACAAGGAAATCCTGAAATTACAACAACGAAAATTGCCAAAACATTAAATGTAACTAGGCGTACGATAGCAAGAGATATAGATAAGTTAAAGAGAGGAGAAATAATTATTCGTGTTGGTTCAGATAAATTAGGTTATTGGAAAATGATAGAAAATTATGTTTGTTGTCTAATAAAAATATTCACAATCGTTGGAAATAACTTAGCAATAATGCTTTTAAAGGTTGGTTAAAATTATTTCCTCCTATTCACGAACTCGATTACGCTAAACTATTTGCTAAATTTTGTTAGCGAAAAGAGAAATACAAAATTCTAAATGTCTTTATTGTATGCTTTCATAGAAAATTAAGAATATTGATTTTTTATACCGGTCAATAGTATATTAAATTATCAATATAAATAAATTAATATCATTATTAATTACCGACAATACCGGCTCGTTAGGTACAGTCGTACTGAACTGTTTCTTAGCCACCGACCATTTTTCAGAAATTCGAATTTTTTCACGCAATGAGAAAAACAAGATGATTTGCGAAATATAGATCAAACCCACCACAATCAACTTTTTTCTAAAACCGTAAAAATACCCTTTGAAAACTCCTTGATTATTTCTACATTTGCAAAATCAAAAATGAGTAGTTATTTTACTCATTCTTGTCATTCTCTTCATGGGACTGACAAGAGCGAAGCTGTTTTAAAAGGTATACATACACAGAGGGTTATGTGTTTTTGCTATTTTCTCTCGTTTAAAGCTTAAAGACACCACGAAAAAACCAACATTAACAATACATTATGTTATTTGGTTTGTGTATAATGTTGATTTGTAGTACATTTAAGGCATAATTCAATAAACATGAAGCGATTTAAAAGACATAAAGATTACGGTTTTTTCGATCAGGATATTCGTTTGAGTAAATTGAGCCAATTGGGCGACCCTTTAGAAAAACTCAGCAATGGTATT
>JAFDYB010000051.1 GCA_018267655.1 Bacteroidota bacterium | reverse complement strand
TCCGATTTAAAGTGAATGCGGCAACTATCTTCGCTGCTAAAATTGGCTGTAAAAGAAAATAAATTCATCTGATTGATTTTGAAACAAATATAAGAAATTATGAGTAATTACGGATATTCAAAAAAAAATATGTGCGTATTGATATTATGACATGTTTTCGAGCTTTGAAAACACATATACTAAAAGCAGCTGAAAAATTATTAACCCATCTACAAAATAATATTGCATCGCTTTTGATTTTAAATTTTTTAAATTTAATAAAACCACAAATGCTACAATTGAAACAATGATATGAGAAACTTTTATGTTAAACGACAATGGTAGTAATAAAGCTGAAACTAAAAACAATATTAAAAATACTTTAGCTAAGAATAAAGACTTGTTAACCCCAAATAAATTTGCAGTAGTTTTAATGGTATCAATTTTAACATCAAAAATATCGAAGGGAATTGTAATTGCTATAAAAAATAAAAATTGAGGAAAAAAAAGTTTTAAATTTTCAGGTGATTTTATTTCATCGTGTAAAAAAGGAATTAAGCCAATTAAAACCCATACAAGCGCTACTATAACAACTTTTAAAAAAGGAATTTGTCTAAGTTCTTTTTTTAAGATAATTGGGAACTTATAAATGATAGTAATGATAAAAGGAACTAGGTATAAATACTTAAGCGAGTCAGAGATTAATGAAAATGTTATTGCTGTTATGGTTACACCATATAGGATTAATTCAATACCCAAACTTCGCTTATAGGCACGAAACGATATGATATTAGGAAACAGCCGGTACATATTATATAAAGAGAGCGTAGAAAAAAAAGTAAGTACATAGTAAAGTGCCGATACATGAATTTTTGTGATGATTGAAAAATAGCCTAAGAGTGAAACAGCGCAAAGAGAAATTAAAACGTTATATCTTACCAAAAAAACATTTATTCTTCTTTTCATTTTATAAATGTATTTAATTAATGTTTTGAGTTAATAAATAAGATAATGTTTTACTGTTTTTTATAATTATTTATGAATTTTTAAATTGATTCAATAACAAAATTTTTCTTTTGCACACAAAGTAATTGATGGGCTATGATATTTTAAACACTACTGATTGCGGCACAATTACTTTTTGATTACTCATTGTAGTGGTGTGTAAAAGAGCTTTAGCTTCAGGCAATTCAAATACTTCTTTTAAATTTCTGATTTTGCCAATGGGTATATCAAGTGCAATACATTTTTTGTATAAATCATTAAATCTAAATTCAGAAATTGAGTTAGATAAAATGCTATAAAGTTCATTTCTGTTAACAACTCTTTGTTGATTATTTGCAAAACGTTGCTCAGAAGCTAATGACTCAAAGCCAATTAAACTACATAAAGATTTAAATTGTTTGTTATTACCAATGGCAAATGTGATTAAGTGTTTATCGGAGGTATAAAATAATTCGCCGTAAGGGGCAATGTTTGGGTGAAGGCTTCCCATTGCTTTTGGTAATTGCTTTGCAATTAGCCAATTTGTAGCTTGATTTGCAAGCGAAGCTATTGCACTGTCAAATAATGAAACAGATATTTTGCTTCCTTTATTAACTTTTAACCGCTGATATAATGCAATTAAAATTGCTTCTTTAAGCTGATGTCCGGCTAACAAATCTATCAGCGCTACCGGCATTTTAACGGGGTTACTGTTAGCCTCTCCATTAAGATGCATAAAACCACTTTCAGCTTGCAAAATTAGGTCGTAAGCTGTTCTTGGAGAGTCTTCGCCAAAACCATTTATTGAAGCGTAAATTAATGTTGGATTTATTTTTTTTAAAGTGTTGTAATCTACTTTAAGCTTTATATCATCTCCTTTTTTAAAATTGCAAATAAGTATGTCAGCACCTTTTAATAATGAATAAAACTGCTCTATGCCTTTTTGCTCAGCAATATCAATGAATAAAAACTCTTTTTGAGTGTTTACGCTCCAAAAATAAGCACTAGTTTGAGCGGAGTTGTTTTCTGTTTTTAATTTCCAACTTCTGGTAACATCGCCATTTGTTTTTGGATTTTCTATTTTTATAACTTTTGCCCCCAATTCAGCGAAAAATAATCCTACAGAGGGACCCGCTAAAACGCCCGCTAATTCAATTACTTTAAGATCAGAAAAAATGTTTTTATACATGCACAGCGGCTAAATATCGTTCTGCGTCAAGCGCTCCCATACAGCCACTTCCGGCAGCTGTTACGGCTTGGCGATAAACTTTATCTGCGCAATCACCAACTGCAAAAACGCCTGAGAGCTTTGTTTTAGAGGTTCCTCCAAGCACATTAATATACCCTAATTCGTCCATTTCCAATTGATTTTTAAAAATATCTGTATTAGGTTTATGACCTATTGCTACAAAAAAACCTGTAACGGCTATTGTTCTGAGTTCTCCTGTAGATGTGTTTTTTACAATTACCCCTTCTACGGCTTCTTTTCCGAGTATGTCTTGTGTTTCGGTATTCCATAACACTTCTATATTTGGAGTTGAAGTAACTCTGTTTTGCATTGCTTTACTGGCGCGCATTTCGCCTTTTCGCACAATCATATAAACTTTTTTACAAAGCTTGGCAAGGTAAGTAGCTTCTTCGGCAGCTGTATCTCCTGCTCCAACAATAGCTACTTCTTGTCCTTTAAAAAAGAAACCGTCGCACACAGCACAAGCGCTTACGCCGCCTGCATTCATTCTTAGTCGTGTTTCATTTTCGAGCCCAAGCCACTTAGCACTGGCTCCCGTACTTATAATAACAGCATCGGCAGTAATCTCAGTGTTTTCATCAATCCAAAATCGTTTAGGAGAGCTTTTTAAATCTGCCTTTGTAACTAATCCAAAACGTACTTGCGTGCCAAAACGCTCTGCTTGAGCTTTTAAGTCTTCCATTAATACAGGACCTGTAACGCCTTTTGGGTAGCCCGGAAAATTATCAACTTCGGTTGTTTCGGTTAATTGGCCACCCGGTGTTAAACCTGTGTATAGTACGGGTTTTAAATCGGCACGGGCTGCATAAATTGCTGCTGTGTAGCCGGCAGGGCCTGACCCTATTATTAGGCAATGTATGTGTTCTGGTTGTGTTGACATAATTTTAGAAATTACTTTTTGAATTTTTATTAAGTGTAAAAATTAGATTTTTTTTAACTTTATTTTATTGAAATTTTTACGGTATATGAACCGCTGTTGGCAGAGTTATAAACTGTTTCGTAAATAGAAATGTAAAGCGCACCTGCTTTTTTAGCGCTTCCGCTATATTTAGCGCCCGCTTTGCTGGCTTCGCCTGATTCGCCAATGCGATATACAACTTGCCCAAATGTTGGGTAAGTATTAATATCTTCGGTTTCTTTGCTTGGGTTGCCTCCTGTGTACTCGTTTGATCCGGTACTTTTAACGCTGCCATCAGGTTTATATTTGTTTCCACTTAAACTAGCAAGGGTTATTTCTCCACCTGCCGTAATTGAAAATTTTTGACCTGTTTTTAGCATTATGCCTGTTTTTAACCAACCACCATTTTGGTTGCCACTTATGTGTTTAGAGGCATTTAATTTAAAAGAGGCTTCTCCGGAAGAACTGTTAGAAACGCTAATGTCAATTGATTTTATTTTTTCTTTTGGAACGGTTAGTGTACCGTACTCTGTTTTTACATCGAGTTTTGTAAAATTGTAAGTTCCACCCATTATGTAAACATTGTCAATTGAGAGTATGTCTTCAGATGGTGTAGCATCTGATATTCCATAAGTTGATTTTAAGTCGCTTAATGCATTTTCAATGCTATATTCGCTCGTGTTGGTTGCTTCATCAATAATATTTTTTGGATCGTTTAAAAAATCTTGAATTGCAGGAACCGCTTTAAGCCCTAGTTTAATTAAATCTGCGTGAGCCGATTTTCGCTGAGATTCATTTGAAGAGGTTGCGAGTATTTTTAAAAAAGATTTAGCTTTTTCAGTTGTACCTGCATCTCTAAACAATCCAATTTCAATTCGCCCAACTTTTGAAACAGGAATAGTTAATTTTCCGTAGGCGGTTAATAGTTCAATATCCGGCAAAGAAGTTACCCCTTTTATAAGATTTCCATCTAATAATTCAAGCGAAACTTCTGCTTGGTTTTGAGATTTTAATGAGCCTAGCGTAATTAAGGCAACCGCTAAAAGAATTTTTTTCATGTTTATTTTAATTATATTAATAATTGTTGAAAACAAAACAGAGAACTTTCTTTTAGAAAGCCCTCTGCTAATAAAATACAGTATTAATAACTTAGCTGCTAGTTCCGGTTAATATGCTTCCATCTGCATATCCCAAATCAACAGGTTTAATAGCAATTACAGGATTTTTAGTAATATGTATTAATTGTTGCGCATAGGGGCCAATAAATAAACTGCTAAATTCAGCGTCTTGGTCGGTCATTATTATTGTTAAATCAGCATTAATTTTTTGTGAATATTTTTCTGTTTCATCGGCACGATTATCTACTTTAGTAACTACTTCTGAAATAAAATTAACCTTATGATCTTCGGCTATTTTTTGAGCTTGGTGTAAAATTAAATTCATTTCGGGTACTTTTTCTTCTTCACCTGAACGTAAAAAGGCAACAGCATAAACGGTGGCGCTAAATGCTTTAGCAAACTCAACAGCAAAAACTACTTTTTGACGCGAATTAACGCTAGTGTCCATTGGTAAAAGTATTTTTTGGTAACCTTTTTGAGTAGATTTACTGCTCATAACCATTGTTGGGCAATACGAATCATCTAGCACTCTTAAAGCATTACTTCCGATAACCAGTTCTTCTAGTGGAGAGTAGCCATGTGTACCCATTACAACTAATGAGGCCTTAATTTCTTTTGTAAAATCGATAATCTCTTGCTTTGGGTTTCCGTTACGCACGGTTGTTATTACTTTAACACCGTATTTTTTTGTAATATCTTCAGCAAGTTCGTTTAGTTTTAGTTCAATTTTGCGCTCAAATTCATTTTTATTTTCAATTGATACTACCGGCAAAAACATATCTACCGAGGTAAATTGTGTGTTAATTACATGCAATAAATACACATCGCATTTGGTTAATTGCGCTGTAAAAGCACCGTGTTTAATGGCAAGCATTGATGTTTCGCTAAAATCAATAGGGATAACAATTTTGGTTGGATGAAAATGAATCATATTTTTTTATTTTTAACTTTAACAAAGTTAGCCTTTATATTCAAATAATACTAATAATAAAGTGCAGATTTAACTCATTTTTAATGATTTTTAATGATTATGTCTTTACTAAAATTAATTGAAATGACATTATTTTTGTTTAGGCACTTATATTGTTTGCGCTTGATGTAATAGGCGCAATATTCATTTTTTAGAAATTATTTATTTTTAAATTACTTCTTTATCTTTGCTGGCTCCCCTTTTAAAATAATATGTGGTTAGTCATTAAAAAAACAATAAAGTATTTATTTATTTTGCTATTAATATTGCTCATTGCTGCAGTAAGTGTACCATTTCTATTTAAAGAAAAAATAAAAACGGCAGTTTTAAAAGAGATAGATGAAAATATATATGCAGATGTTAATTTTAGCGAACTTCGTTTTTCTACATTAAAAAATTTTCCTTATCTAACCATAAGCATTAGTGATTTAAGCATTGTTGGGGTTAACGATTTTAAAAATGATACTTTAGCTAAATCAAAAGAGGTAAGTTTTTCAATTAATATAAAAAGCTTATTTAAGAAAGGTGGCTATGAAATTAAAAAAATTGAATTACTCAATCCCCTTATTTATGCCCGTATTTTAAAAAACGGCAAAGCAAATTACAACATTGTAAAACAAAGTGACACCAGTTCTTCTAAAAAAAACAAAAGCAATTTTGAAATTGATATAGATAAATGGGAAATAACAAACGGAAGAATTGTTTATGATGATAATTTACAAAAAACATATATTGAAGTAGGAGGTCTTTATCATAAAGGCTCCGGCGATTTTAAATCAGATTTTTCAAACTTAGACATAACAACAAAAGTTAACGATTTAACTTTAATGTACGGAGGAGTAAAGTACTTTGATAAAAAACTTTTTAAGGCTGATTTAAGTATGGAAATGAATTTAAAAGAAAAAAAATTCACCTTCAGAGATCACACCTTTCAGCTGGGTGAGTTTAAATTTGGCTTTGATGGCTATTTTCAATTGCTTAATAGTGGCTACAAGCTTGATTTAACCTTTGTTGTAAAAGAAACTAATTTTAAAAACTTACTATCAATTTTACCAGGAATTTACCAAAAAGATTTATCTAAAATTAAAACTAAAGGAGAGTTTTTGTTTAAAGGATTTATTAAAGGTGTTTATGATGTAAAAGACAGTATTACTCCATCTTACAAAGTAGATTTAAAAGTTGCTAATGCAATGTTTAAATATGCCCATTTACCTAAGGCAGTAGAGAATATTAATTTTGATTTGGTTGCCGAAAATAGTGATGGCGATATTGAGCATACAAGTGTAAACTTAAAAACATTCCATTTTGAAATTGATCATGAAGCGGTACACGGAAGTATTTACACTAAGGGAGTAAAAAATTTATTTGTAAATGCCGATATAAAAATAAAAGCAAATTTGGCTCAATTAGAAAAACTTTACCCAATTGATAGCGTTGTAATTAAAGGCAATTTAAATTCAGAAATTAAAGTTAATGGGCATTTTAATACTCAATTAAAATTATTTCCAAAAGTAGATGCAATACTTACGCTTGAAAACGGTTTTGTAAAAAAAATAGGCAGCACTATTGAAATGGATAGTATTCATGTTAATGCTGAAGTAATGAATAATTCAGGAAAATTAGAAGACACAAAAGTAAATGTTAAAAATCTTGTTTTTTTATTAGATGGCGAGCCATTTGTAATGAGCGGAGGAATTGCAGATATGAAAGATTATAATTATAAATTTAAAATTGATGGATTAATTGATTTTGAAAAATTAACTAAGGTATATCCTATTAATAACACAATTATTAAAGGGGCTGCAGATATTGATATAAATACAGATGGCAGTCTTACAAAAATTGAAAACAAACAATTTAGCCAACTTAATGCCAGCGGCACAATAGAAATTAAAAAGGCTTATTACAAAACGCTCGAATTAGCTTTCCCGCTTCAGATAAACGATGCTTTGTTAAGTTTTGATGATGATAAAATTATACTATCTCGCTTTGTATCTGAGTTTGGAAAAAGTAATATTTCACTTAGCGGACACCTATTTAATTATATGCCATTTTTATTAAAACCTAACTCACCATTAAAGGGAGATGTAACGCTTAGATGTGATACTATTGACATGAATCAATGGTTCCCTAATTCAGTATCAGCAGGCTCATCTAAAAGTGCTCCAAATGACACCTCTAAAACAAAAGCATCAGAAATCCTTGTAATTCCGCCTTACATTGATTTTACAATTGACTCTGATATTAAACAGCTAAAGTTTGGAGCAATGAATATTTCTAATCTCGACGGCGAAATTAAAATTAAAAACAGTGTTTGCACATTAAACGAAACAGGCTTTAATACAATGGATTCAAAATTTATACTGAGTGGCGATTATGATACGCGTAATCCCAACAATCCGATTTTTGATTTAGATATAAATATTGCTAAACTTGATTTTAATAAAGCCTATAAAACATTCGTTGACCCCAAAGGAACTGCACCTGCCGAAGGTAATTTTTCAACCAAGTATTCAATGAGGGGATTGGTAGGGCAAGATTTTAGCCCCATTCTTTCAACCCTTACCGGTAGCGGTACAATTGTGATTGACAGCGTTAAAGTTAAAGGAATGAAAATTATGAACACCTTAAAAAATGTTTCTAAAAAAGATGAATTTAATAACCCCTCATTAAGCGATGTTAGTATTGAAACTGAAATTAAAGGCGGAAAAATTTTCATGAAACCATTTTCGTTTCAAGCGGGTAAGTTTTTAACAGAAGTTGATGGTTGGCAAGGGTTTGATGAAAAAATGGAATATTTTATAAAGCTATCCGTTTTACCATTTAAAAAAATTAAAATTCCAATAAGCGTATCCGGAACCTCAGATAAACCTATTATTAAAATGGGAAAAGGCTTTAGTAATGCTGATTTAGAGGGATTAAAGTAGTTTTTATTTTGTCTTTACAACAAGTTTAAATAAAAATGATTTTATATCTCTTAACTCATCGCCACAAAAGGTGTGCGGCATTTGATATTTTTTAAACAACACATTTTTTATTTGATTTTTAGTGAATAGCTCATTAACCTTATCCGCTTCCGAAACATCAATTGTATTATCAGAATAGCCATGAGCTATATAAAACCGGGTATTTTGTATTTTAGAAAAAACCGTTTTATTTTTAATAGTTTCGGGTAACAGTAAGCCACTTAATGCAAGCACTCCTTTAATTTTTAGCGTTGATTTAAATGCAATATCGTACGCCATAATGGCACCCTGGCTAAACCCCATAAGTATTACGTTTGAACTATCAATAACTAATTGCCGGCAAGTTTTTGAAATAGCTTCTTGTATTTTTTTTCTGCTTAATTCAACTTCTTTATAGTCGTATTTAAAATTTTTATTTTGTAAAAATTCTAAATTAAACCAAGCTTTGCCTTCTCCTGCTTTTAGCGGCCCCCCTAAACTTAAAACAATAAATTTGTTTTCGTATCCTTTACTAAAATCAAATAAATCGTTTTCGTTACTACCGTAGCCGTGTAAAATTACAAGTAAGGGGGTATTGTATGTGTATTTTTCGGGTTTAAATAATTTGTAATCTAACCCTACATTTAATTCTTGCGAAAAGCAACTAAAAAAAGGTAGAATCAATACAATGGCTATTAAAATTATTTTTTTCATGCGCATTGGTTTTTTTATTGTTTTATAAATCATTTAACGTAAACGAAAGGGGTAAAAGATTTGCAATAGATTCACTCTCAATAACGGTGTTATTTTCACTTACTAATAATACCTTAATAGGCGATTTTTGTTTTATTTCATACTCAAGCAACGCTTGTCTGCAAGCGCCACAAGGCGCAACCGGTGTATTATTTTTTTTGATATTTGATGATTTTGATGAAATAGCAATAGAAATAATTTTTTCATTAGGAAAGTTAGCGCTTGCTGAATATACGGCTACCCGTTCTGCACATAAACCACTTGGATAGGCCGCATTTTCTTGATTATTCCCTTTAATTATTGTGCCATTTTGCAACATAACTGAAGCCCCAACTTTAAAATTAGAGTAGGGGGCATAAGCATTTTTTAAGGCTTCTTTAGCGCTTTCGCAAAGTGTTTTCTCAATGCTTTCGAGATCGCTCGCTGAGTTATATTGTTTAAAGATTGCTTTTATTTCAAATTTATTCATCGTTTAAAATTAAATAAATTTTTTATTCTGTGATTTTAATGTTAAAGCAGACTAATATCAAGTGTAAATACGCAGTAGTTTAAACTATTTGTTCTTTTTATTTTTAACTCCCTTTTGCTTTAAAGCATGCTACCCCCGTAGGGCGATTTTATGTTTAAATATATTCATAAAAAAAGCCGTCTTATTTTTTAAGACGGCTTTTAAAACCAGTAGTTCTTTTATTTTGCTTTTAAATAAAGTTCGTTTACTTTTTGCCAATTAATCACACTGAAAAAAGCATTGATATAATCAGCTCTTTTATTTTGATAGTGTAAATAGTAGGCGTGTTCCCATACATCAAGACCTAAAATGGGTGTTCCTTTGCATTCGCTAATATCCATTAGTGGGTTATCTTGATTTGGAGAACTGCATACACATAGTTTTCCATCAGCTTTTACACAAAGCCAAGCCCAACCGCTTCCAAAACGCGTTAAAGCGGCATTGCTGAAATCTGTTTTAAATTTTTCAAACCCACCTAAATCAATTTCAATAGCTTTTGCTATTTCGTTACTAGGTAAGCCACCACCATTAGGGCCGATTGTTTCCCAAAATAATGAATGGTTGTAGTGCCCGCCACCATTGTTGCGTGTTGCCATTGAAAATTTAGAAATGTTTTTACAAATAGCTTCAATGTTCATTTTTTCGGCATCAGTGCCCATTGCAGCATTATTTAAGTTAGTTACGTATGCTTGATGGTGCTTTGTGTGATGAATTTCCATCGTTTTAGCATCAATGTGTGGCTCTAATGCATTGTATGCATAAGGCAATTTTGGTAGTTCAAATGGCATAATATAAAATTTTAATTAAGTGCTAAATTAATTTAATATTCAGTAAAGTACAAAAAATGAAAATTAAAAAAGGTTTTTTTAACAAGCATTTTTTATTAAAGGTTAAAACTGAATAGCTTCAACGCTAATTTCAACGTTAGCATCTTTTGGAAGTCTTGCAGCTTGTATGGTAGCGCGTGCCGGAAAATCGCTTTTAAAATAGGCTGAGTAAATTTCGTTTACGTGTACAAAATTATTCATGTCGTTTAAAAAAATTGTAGTTTTTACAACATTGTCAAACGTACAGCCCGAAGCCTTTAGTATTTCGCCAATGTAATCCATTACTATGCGTGTTTCGTCTTTTATTGGGCATTTAATTAGTTGTTTGCTTTGTAAATCCATTGCAATTGTTCCACTAATAAATACTTGTTTGTTAACTATCACTGCTTGGTTATATGGGCCAATAGGTGAAGGTGCATTTGGTGTATTGATTATTTTTTTCATATTTAGTGTTTATTTAACGGTGTTAATAAAATATGTTTTTTCTATTATAATAATATTACAAATAAAAATTTCAAAACAAATGTAAGTTTTCTAAGTAAATTATCACAATAATTTTTAATTAAAATTCCAAGTCGGTAACTTTTAATGTTAACAAGGCTATATCGTCGGTGTATTCGCAATCGGCTTTAAATTCTTCTGACTTTGCAATAATTGTTTCGTTAATTTTTTTTGCAGAATTTTTTAATTCTTGTGTTAAAATTAATTTTACTTGTTCAATATCAAAGCTTTCGCCTAATGAATTGAGAGTGTCTGTTAAACCATCTGTATAGCAAAAAAGAGTAAACTCAGAAATATAGCTAAATATTTCAACTTCAATATTATTATTTAAATTATCAGATATTCCTAATAGAGTGCACCCTTTGTCTAACTCAGTAAATTTATTTTGATAATACATTATAGGGTTGCAGTGCCCAGCGTTTATGTATGTGAGTTGTTGACTTTTTATGTTTAGTTTTCCTAAAAACATAGAAACAAATTTTTCGCCGCCGGCATTACTAAATACACGGCTGTTTAATTCAATAATAATATCTTTTAGGTTATGCGTGTAGTTTAATAGGCTATGAAGCGTTGCTTGAATATTACTCATTACCAAGGCTGCAGCTACTCCTTTTCCGCTAACATCTGCAACACAAAATGCAAATTCGTGGTTGTTTAATTGAATAAAGTCGTAATAATCGCCACTTACCATTTGGTGTGGAATATAAACAGCGTGTACGTTTAAGTTAGATGTTTCTGGTAAGTGCTTAGGAAAAAGCATTTTTTGAATATTTTGTGCTAACTCAAGTTCGGTGCTAATTTGTGCTTTTTTGATATTTTCTTTAAATAGTTTTTTATTTTCGATGGCAACCACAATAACATTAGTTAGTGTTTGTATGTATGGTAAATGCTTAATTGTTGTACTTAATTCAAGATTTAAATTGTCAATATCGCCAAGTAATACAAAGGCCAAAGGTGTTTTTTTGTGATAAACAGGGATTACTATTTCAAATAATTTGCTTAGGTTGGAGTGGCCAAATGTGATAGATTCAATTTCGTTTATGGTAAGTAACTCTTCTTCAAAACTAAATTTTTGTTCAATTGGAATTCCGTATTTTAAAATACATCGCCACTCTTGATCGAAGTTAAAAAGCGCTAAGCGTTTAACGCCTAATTTATTTTCAAGAATAGTTTGATACAAATCAAGCAATTGTGAAGTTGAAAAATTATTATTAATTGCTTTTGTAACCTCTAACAAAGCGTTTAGCTTTAACTCTGAAATAAGTTGGCGTGCTTTTATTTTTTGTTCTTCTTTCAAAAGATGATGTCTTTGGATAAATTATTTAATTTCTTCAAAATCAATATAATCACCCTCTTTGTCAACGCTCTTTTTTAAAGCATGTTCGGCATTACTTTTATTATTTTTTGAACCGGGATTGTAAGTATTACCAGAGCTCCTGCTTGAATGAGTACTTTTTTGATTGTACGCTTTTTTGCTCGAAAATTTAAACATTTCGCTTAATTTATAAATTAACCAAACAATAATTAAGGTCCAAATTACATCTCTCAACATAACCTGCCAAAGTTAGCAATTTCTATTAGTTATATTGATATTTTTAAAATTATTTGGCTTTAATACTATCCGTTACTTGAAATATGCTTACTATATTAGCTCTGCTTTGCCAGTTAAAAAAATTAAATCTTAATACCCAGTTTGGAAAAGTGCAATAAATACGTTTAACACTCTTATTTTTCAAATTAAATTTTAACTTACTTGCCTTATAAACTAAAAATGACTTATTACTTTTAGTTGTGTTTAAATAAAATAATAAGCTGTTTGTATCTGGCAACACGATTTCAGAAAAATACTTGGGTTTGTAAAAGTTAAATTTTAAGTCGTTTTCATTAAAGGCAGATTCTTTTATTGAAAAAATATTTCCTAAACTTTTTTTATGAAAATTTATATAAGACATGTGTAATAAATTATCGTGTGCCGGTGCAAAAACTCTAAATAACAACACGCATGTATTTAATACAATCAATAATTTTAATACCCATTTAAGCCATTTTTTTTCTTTTATAGCAGCATAAATACCGTCAAACCCATTGCAAACTATTAAAATAAAAATAAAACTCACTGGAAATAAAAAGCGCATTTCTTTATGAGAGGTTGTAATATGTGGAATAAGAAAACATAAGAATATTAAAACAAATAATGATTTTGGATGTTTATAAATTCCGACAATTAATAAAATTAAAAGAACAATACTAATAGGTATAAAACCAATATTTATAAAAGTTGTAAAGTAATAATACCAAGGTTCAGTGCCAAATTTGCTTGCGGCCTGTCCGTTAACTATGTTTTCTTTAAAATAATTGAATGGAGAAAATACCCATTGCCGGTAAAGCCAATAATCAATTATTAAATTTAAAAACAAAGATACCAATGCGCCAAACAGAAAAAATATACAGGTATTGCGTGAAACTTTTTTGTTTGCAACCAACCAAGTAAGCAAGCCCAAAATAGCAAATGCCATTTGAAAGCGCGTAAAAAACGAAAGCATTAAAATAACACCTAAAGCAAAAGCAAGTGTTTTATTAGGGTTAAAATTAGATTTTAATAATTTGTACAACGAAAATAAAAATAACAAAGAGGATAAATTTTCAGACGAAAACCTCACGTTTAAATATGGTTGAAACCATAACAAAAATGCTAAAAAAATAAGTAAAATTCCACTTTGCTTATGCTTATAATTTTTTAGAACCAAATTACAAAACTTATACAACAACAGCCACACAGCTATACCAATGCTTAGGCGCAATATAAATTCAATAACAAAAGGATTTTCAAAACCAATAAACCAACATAATTTAATAAATAAAAATGCAACAAGCACTTGAAATCCCGATCTTATTTTGGCTAAATATTCCCATGGCAGGTCGCTTATTTTATTGAATCCTAATTTATAATTTGCAAACTCAATAATTTGAACATGCTCATCTGGGTGATGAAAGCCAACGCTAAACCAAGCAGAAATAATTAAAGCTAATAAACCAGATAGAGGAATTAATTTATGAGTCAGCAAAGTTTTTTTTATTAAACCATTATATTTGTTTAAAAATAACATTACAGTTTATTTGTACTAAAAAATAAAAGCCAAAAGATAACACTTACTTTTACACATTTAAGCAAAAAAAGCGCATTGTTTAAAAAACTATATCTAATATTTGCGTGTAATTATCTATAAAAACAGCTTTTATATAGAATTGTTTTGTTTTAATCAAAAAAAATTGTATAACTTTAATAAGGATTTAAAATAAACCTTTTATATAAAACACAAAATAAAACCATGATAGCAGAAGTTGAAACAACAGAATTAACCGACACACTAAAAAACTTTTTTGGCTTCGGGGCCTTCAAAGGAAATCAAGAAAAAATAATAAAAAGTATTTTAAGCGGCAAAGACACTTTTGTGATTATGCCAACGGGTGGAGGAAAAAGTTTGTGTTATCAACTACCGGCTATAGCAAGCGAAGGTACTGCCATAATTGTGTCACCCTTAATTGCCTTAATGAAAAACCAAGTAGATGCAATTAGAGGGTTTAGCAATGAAACAGGTATTGCTCATTTTTTAAATTCTTCATTAAATAAAGCTGAAATTACTACGGTTAAAAAAGATGTATTGTCGGGCAAAACAAAACTACTTTACGTTGCTCCGGAAACCCTAAATAAAGAAGAAAACATTTCGTTTTTTAAAGATTTTAAAATTTCATTTTTTGCTATTGACGAGGCACACTGTATTTCAGAATGGGGGCATGATTTTAGACCGGAATACCGCCGATTAAGACCAATAATTGAAGCCGTAGGTAGCGTACCCGTAATTGCACTTACCGCCACTGCTACGCCAAAAGTTCAACAAGATATTCAAAAAAATCTTGGCATGATGAATGCTAACGTCTATAAATCATCATTTAACAGAGGCAATTTATATTACGAAGTGCGTGCAAAGCAAAATGTTATTAAAGAGATAATAAAATACGTAAAACAAAATTCAGGCAAAAGCGGCATCATATACTGCCTTAGTCGTAAAAAGGTAGAAGAAATAGCAGAAGCCTTAAAAGTAAATGGTGTTAAAGCGGCACCATACCACGCAGGCCTTGATGCAAAAGAACGCGCAAAAACACAAGATGCCTTTTTAATGGAAGATGTACAAGTAATAGTTGCAACTATTGCTTTTGGTATGGGAATTGATAAACCGGATGTTCGCTTTGTAATACATCACGACATACCAAAATCGCTCGAAGGCTATTATCAAGAAACCGGTAGGGCAGGGCGCGATGGAGGCGAAGGTAACTGTGTTACATTTTACAGTTATGATGATATACTAAAGTTAGAAAAATTTATGAAAGATAAACCTGTTGCTGAACAAGAGATTGGGAAACAAATGCTTTCAGAAACAGCTTCTTTTGCCGAAACAAGCAGTTGCCGAAGAAAATTTATTCTGCATTATTTTGGCGAAGAATTTAGTGAAGCAAAATGCAATAGCATGTGCGACAACTGCCGTCACCCAAAACAAAAATTTGAAGCAAAAGAAGATTTACAATTAGCCATAAAGAGTGTAGCAGAAAGTAAAGAAAAACATAAAGTAAAAGACATTATTAACATATTAATGGGTACTTTAACTGCTACCGCAAAAACATATAAGCACAACACGCTCAAAACATGGGGCGAAGGCGTTGATCACGATAAAGATGATAAATTCTGGCAGGCAATTTTACGCCAAGCTATTGTGAATGGATTTTTTGCAAAAGACATTGAAAACTACGGATTACTTAAAATTACCGATAAAGGAAAAGAATTTTTAAAGAAACCTAGTTCAATTAAATTTACGCGCGACCATGATTTTAGCTCTGCCGAAAGCGATAATGATGACGATGTAATACTAAATAATGGAAAAGGAGGAGGAGCAACCGATGAAACATTGTTTGCCCTTTTAAAAGACCTTGTTAAAAAAACAGCTAAAGCGAAAGGCCTACCGCCATACGTTATTTTTCAAGAAACATCACTCGAAGAAATGGCTACTCAATACCCAATAACTATTGAGGAACTAACAAAAATTAGCGGCGTTGGAACTGGTAAAGCAACCAAATTCGGAAAACCATTTATTGAACTTATTAAAAAATATGTTGAAGAAAATGAAATAGAACGCCCTGTTGACATGGTTATTAAATCTGTTGTAAACAAATCGGGTTTAAAGGTTTACATCATTCAAAACATCGATAGAAAAATTAGTTTGTACGATATGGCAAAAAGCAAAAACTTACCTTTCTCAGACTTATTAACTGAAATAGAAAGTATTGTTGAAAGCGGAACGAAGCTTAACATTAATTATTTTATTGAAGACGAAATAGACGAAGAAAAACAAGACGAGGCTATAGAGTACTTTAAAACAAGCGACACAGACAGCATTGACGCTGCCATGAAAGAATTAAGCGACTTAGATTATACCGATAACGAAATGAGATTAATGCGAATTAAATTTTTATCAGATTTTGCAAATTAATTTTTAATTATTTCTAGAGCATATAAATGCTTTAATAACTAACGCTACGTATTGCAGGGGCTATTGTCAAAAAAATGAACAAATTCAAAGCTACAATACAAATCATTGGTATCAATCCTTATGTTTTTGTTCCGGACGAAATACTGACTAATATATTTAGCCAAGCCAAAAAAGATAAAGGCGCAATTCCAATTAGAGGTACAATTAATGAAAAACCATACAAGCAAACTTTGCTGAAATTTAAAGGCGAGTGGAGGTTGTATGTAAACACTACAATGCTTAAAAATTCACCTAAAAAAATTGGTGAAACCATTGAAATTTTTATAGAATTTGATCCTGTAATAAGAGTTATACAACCACATCCTGAATTTTTGAAGGCCTTAAATAACAATAAAGACGCAAAAAACAGATTCGACAATTTATCGCCATCTCTACAAAAGGAAATCATTAGATATATTTCTTTTTTAAAAACAGATAAAAGCATAACAGCAAATACCAAAAAAGCAATGGGATTTTTATTAGGTAAAAACAGATTTATTGGGAGAGAACCAATTAATACTAATTAAACAAACTTAAACTAAATTCGCATTAAAGATCCTTGCAACACTAGTAATTCTGGGTGTTAACAATACTTTTTGAAAAATATTTGGCAACGAGAATGTAATAAAATTTTTAATAAGGTAACTCATCATTACCGGTTTTATCACTAGGAATATCAAAAGAATTACCACTAGAGTTTGATGTGTTTGAATCCCTTCTTTGGAGTACAGTAAATGTTTCCCCTGCTATTTCAGTGATATTTTTTTTATTTCCATCTTTGTCAATCCATTGCCTTGTTTGAATTTTTCCTTCAATGTAAACTTGCATACCTTTTTTTAAAATTTTCTCTGCATTTTCAGCCATTGCACGCCACAAAACAATATTGTGCCACTCGGTTTGTTCAATTTTATTTCCACTTTTATCCCTATAATAATCACTAGTAGCAAGGCTAAAGCTAGCCCTCGCAATATTACCTTCAAGGTATTTTATTTCAGGATCTTTTCCTAAATTACCAATTAAAATTACCTTATTAATGCCAGACATACGCTCTAAATTAAAAGACTCTTAATGTAGTAACAAAATGGGATAAAAAAGGTTTAAAAAAAATAAATTAAAAAAAAGTAAAAAAAATTTGGTAAATCCAAAAAGAGCTATTATCTTTGCGGTCCCAAAAAACGGGTGAAGAGAGAGAAGAGTAGGGGGATTTAGTTTAGGGACGTACATTGACATGATGGATTTGAATTTATTGAGAAATAAAT
>JAFDYB010000050.1 GCA_018267655.1 Bacteroidota bacterium | reverse complement strand
GAGTGAATTAATTTTTTTACTGCAAATTCATCGAGGGCGCTTGCGTTTTTTTAATGCGCTTTACTTGTTGAACCTTGGCGCATTAAAAATTACCTTGATTGAATTTGCGTAAAAAATTAAGAGCGAAGGGAAAGATCGAAACGCCGATTTCTTTTGCTTACTTTTCTTTTAAAAGAAAAGTAATGAAGAAAAAGGAATAATTTTTTTAAAACCTTGTTTGCTTTTTCCTTTCTTTTGGCTTGACCCAAAAGAAACAAAAAGTCAAGACTTCCGAAAAACAGCTCGAAAATCTACAGCTTAATTTTTTTCCCCGCAAACAAGAAGCGCTTGCTTGCGCAGAACCTGCACACCACTTTTACGTTTGTTTAGCTTCTTCCTGCGCTAAAATCAACCTTCGATTTATCTGAATTGTTTTTCGAAGATCGGGGGCTTTGTGCACAAAACAAAATCAAAATCTCACCACTCGGGAGGAATCGGGTGGTTTTCTTATTTTCGTATGAATTATTTGTTGATTATATTTTAATTTGTAATTTTGTTATAACAATAACAACTTTTTATGAAAAAAATCGCCTTAAGTTTAATCCTAATTGCCGGGTTTTATTTTACCAATTGTAAAAAATCCAATTCAACCACTTCTAACAATCAAGATACAAATACCACCAGCTCTACCGACAATAATCTTGCAGAACAAAATTCAAATGATGCTGTAAATATAGGTTCAGAATCATTAGATCATGGTAGTTTAACTACCTATAAATTAAAAGAAGGAGAAAACAGTGTTCTATCTCCAATGTCTGGGTCAGTTACAATTTCTCCTGATACCGTAAATAAAAAAGTAACCGTTACTTTCAATACATTTATTGGTTATGATGGGCATTTAAGAAATGGAACCCTTGTGTATAGTTGGGCCGGTTCTGCGCCAAGTGCAAGGTGGTACAGAGACTCCGGCTTAGTACTAAATATTTCAACTCCCGGAAACACCTATTCTGTTGATAATTACACTGTGGCAATTAATACCAAAACAATTAAAAACCTTGGTAGAGTAACTGCAGGTAATTTAACATGGAATGATAATACCAATATAACTATTCTTAAGCCAAGCTCAGGCGGTTCTATCCTATGGCAATGCAACAGAAACGCCGTGTTGCTTAATACAAATTCCTATACATTTACCTCACCTGACGGAACAAGCTCAAACACTACATACGCTGCTGCTTTTCACGGTTATGGCGGAGGACCTCTTAACTTTATTAATTGGGATAAGGCCATATTAAGTTTTACCGGCACTTTTTCAGGCACGGCCTCTAATGGCGAAACATATTCAGGTAATGTTTCTAGCCCTTTAATACTAAATTTTAATTGTACACCACCCTACACACGCTATTTGTATGTATCAGGCGTTTTAAACTTTACCCCTACTGGAAAAGCAACTAGAACAATTAACTATGGAAATGGCATTTGCGATTTGACATTTAATTTATCTATCGGAACTTGGAGTGTTGCAATAACAATATAGCCCTCACAAACACAGTTTTTTACAAAAGGAGCTTTTTGCTCCTTTTTTTATTTACCTTCTTACGCTTTGCCTTTAACCAAATTTAACACGCACAATACGAGTTGCAAAAAAATTTTTGTTTTACATTTGCCAACCCCTTGGAAGGTTCTAAAAACATAATTACGTTTTTAATTTTAGTTTTATTTTTTAAAGCTACGGGACTTGGCACAAACCATTTACAGTATCATTTTGAAAATAAAAAGAATGCTTGTATTGGAACTATTCACCAGAAATCAATAAAAAAAAGGCGTTTCAATAACCCTTGTAACGTTAACTTATATAAAGAAGAGTGCATCTCTTTTCAAAAGCCCAATCAATTAGCTTTAATTTGCGGAAATTGCAAAGAAAATGCTTTAAAACTATTATCCCCTGTTACCGGCTCTTCACTATCTCAACTAAAAAATCACACTAATCAAATTTACACTAATCAAAATTGTAATTTCTTAAATTTTGTAAATAATCGTACCCGAATTTCGTTTAAGGTTTAATCTTTTAACATAATTGTAAGTCGAACATAATTGAGAAATTAAAACAAATAATTTTGAAAAAGTAAATATGAAAAAAACAGCTCTGTACTTAAACCTTATCCTACTGGTTTTTATAACTTCATGTAAACACGAAGTTGAAGAAAAAGAAAAAGTAAAATTTTTGGTTACTAGTCCGGTAATTAAAGATACAATGACAACCCGAGAATACGTTTGTCAAATCCATGCGATACAACATATTGAAGTGCGGGCTTTAGAAAAAGGCTACCTGCAAGAGATTTTTGTTGATGAAGGGAAATTTGTACCAAAAGGAAAACTAATGTTTCAAATTTTACCTCCAATATATCAAGCTGAAGCCGAAAGAGCAAAGGCTGAAGTTAACTTTGCTGAAGTTGAATACTCAAACACAAAACGATTAGCCGATAGCAACATTGTATCACCAAATGAATTAGCATTGGCAAAAGCAAAGCTTGAAAAGGCAAAGGCAGAGTACGCATTAATGCAAGCTCATTTACAATTTACGCAGATTGTTGCGCCATTTGACGGTATTATGGATAAATTTCAAGTTAGGTTAGGCAGTTTATTAAGCGAAGGTGATTTGCTTACAACACTATCTGATATTAGCACTCTTTGGGTTTACTTTAATGTACCGGAAGCTGAGTACCTAGATTACAAAGCAAAACAAAAAATTGAAAACGGAGATACACTTATGAAAGTTAAATTGCGCATGGCAAATCATCAAATATTTAAATACCCTGGCTTTGTAAAAACTATTGAAGCAGACTTTAACAACGAAACCGGTAATATTGCTTTTAGAGCAACGTTTCCAAACCCTGAGCTTTTATTGCGCCACGGCGAAACCGGTAATATCATAGTAGATGTTCCGCTTAAAGGCGCTTTATTAATTCCACAAAAAGCAACCTTTGAGGTATTAGATCAAAAATATGTATATGTGGTTGATAAAAACAATGTAGTTAAATCGCGAAGGATTTTTATTTCTGCTGAAATGCCAGATTTATTTGTGGTTAAAGAAGGGTTGAAAGTTGATGATAAAATTTTATTAGAAGGGCTTCGTTTAGTAGATGAAAATGACACCATACAATACGAATTTAAAAAACCAATGGAAGTAATAAAAGACCAAAGATTACACGCCGAATAAAAAACTAAAGAAAAAAATAAGATGTTTACTAAGTTCATAAAAAGACCGGTTTTAGCAATTGTATTGTCGCTGGTAATAGTTTTTATTGGGTTATTAGCTATTAAAACCCTACCAAAATCGCAGTTTCCGGAAATTGCACCACCCATGGTAATTGTTTACGCATCGTACCCCGGCGCAAGTTCGCAGGTATTAACCAATGCTGTAATTATTCCTTTAGAGCAAGGTTTAAATACCGTTCCGGGAAAACGCTACATGTTTTCAACCGCAGCCAGTTCAGGCGAAGCTAACATTCAAATTGTATTTGAACCCGGCCAAGATCCAAATCAGGCATTGGTTAACGTACAAAACAGGATTGACCAAATGAAAATGCGCATTCCTCCCTTAGTGCAATTAGAAGGTATTGTGGTAATGCCACTTATGCCAAGCATGTTGATGTATGTAAATTTATTTAGTAAAGACACTGCAAATGCAAACATGAAATTTATTTTCAATTATGCTTATGTAAACATGTTGCGCGAAATACAAAGGATAGATGGTGTTGCTTACGCAAAAATTTTGGGCAGTCGCCAGTATGCCATGCGTGTTTGGCTAAACCCTGATAGATTGCGTGCATACAACATTAATTCTGATGAGGTAATGAAGGCTATTGACGAACAAAGCGTTTGGGGAACACCCGGAAGACTAGGAAGAGCTGATAGCCGCCGTTCAGAAGAAATTGAATATGTATTAACCTACCCGGGTAGGTATAGTAAAGCAGAAGAGTATGAAAACATTATTATAAGAGCCAATCCAAATGGTGAAGTTCTGAAACTAAAAGATGTTGGACGGGTTGAGCTAGGTAGTGAATATTACGACTTATATTCAACAAAAGATGAATATGCCTCTGCAGCTCTTATGATTAATCAAACATTTGGCAGTAATGCGCTTGATGTTATTGAACGCGTAAAAGAAAAATTAAAAGAACTTGAAAAAGATTTTCCTCCCGGCATGGAGTATGAAATTAGTTATGATGTTTCTACTTTCTTAGATGCATCGGTTGAAGAGGTAGTTCATACCCTTCGAGATGCTTTTATTTTAGTGGCATTAGTTGTATTTATATTTTTAGGAGATTGGCGTTCAACCTTAATACCAACGCTTGCAGTACCCGTGTCGTTAATTGGCGCCTTTTTCATTATGCAAGCGTTTGGATTAACACTTAACTTAATTACATTATTTGCGTTAGTGTTAGCGATTGGTATTGTGGTAGATGATGCTATAGTCGTCGTTGAAGCCGTGCATGCAAAAATGGAAGAAAAACATTTGTCTCCTTATATGGCAGTAAAAGAAGTGCTGAACGAAATTAGTGGCGCCATCATTGCTATTACTCTCTTAATGGTGTCAGTATTTGTGCCCGTATCATTCATGACAGGACCCGTAGGTACTTTTTATCGCCAGTTTTCTATTACTATGGCCGGATCTATTGTGATATCGGGATTTGTAGCGCTTACCCTTACGCCGGTGCTATGCGCCATGATATTAAAAAACAATCATGGTAAACCTAAAAAGAAAACCTACTTTAATCGTTTTATGGACGGGTTTAATAATGGCTTTGAAAAAGTAACCGGTAAATACGTTGGTGTACTTCGTAAAATTGCACATCGTAAGGTTATAACATGGGCCTTATTAATTATTTTTGCTTTTGGAATCATTGGCATAACAAAAACAACACCATCAGGTTTTGTGCCCGATGAAGATCAAGGTATGATTTATGCGGTATTACAAACTCCTCCGGGTTCAACACTCGAAAGAACCTTTGATGTTAGTCTTCAACTTAAAAAAGTAGCAAAAGAAGTAGAAGGAGTTGAATCAATTTCAACACTTGCCGGATATGAAATATTAACACAAGGGCGTGGCTCCAACTCAGGAACATGTTTAATAAATTTAAAACCTTGGAGTGCTCGTAAAAAAACAGCAAAGCAAATTATAGTTGAATTAGAAGAAAAGGTAAAAGATATACCGGGCGCTAAAATTGAATTTTTTAATCCTCCGGCAGTTCCGGGATACGGTTCAGCAGGGGGATTATCACTGCAATTATTAGATAAAAACAACACTATTGATTACGAACGTTGCGATAAGGTAACAAAAGATTTTATGAAAGCCTTAGAAAAAAGAAAAGAGTTAACGGCTTTGTTTACCTTTTATCGTACAGATTACCCACAGTATGAATTAGAATTTGATAATAAAGTTGTTATGCAAAAAGGCGTTTCAATTGGCAAAGCACTCGATAACCTTTCATTAATGGTTGGTAGCACGTACGATATTGGTTTTATTTTATTTAGCTATTATACCAAAGTGTTTGTGCAAGCAGATCCTATGTACCGCAAGCTTCCTTCAGATATATTAAATACATATTATCTTAAAAATGATAGTGGTGAAATGGTACCCTATTCATCATTTATGAAAATTAAAAAAACACAAGGTATTTATGAAGTTAATCGCTACAATATGTACACAACTGCCTCTATCCGATGCGACCCTGCGCCAGGCTTTAGCAGTGGACAAGCTATTACAGCCATACAAGAAGTTGCTAAAAAAAACTTACCTAAAGGATTTGATATTGACTGGGCAGGTCTTCAAAAAGACGAGGTACGCCGTGGTAATGAAGCTATATACATATTTTTAGTGGTACTCATGTTTGTGTACTTTGTGTTAGCGGCTCAGTATGAAAGTTTTATTATTCCTTTCGCCGTAGTGCTTTCACTTCCGGCCGGTGTGTTTGGCTCATTTTTACTCATTAAATTAGCAGGCTTAGCAAACGATATTTACGCGCAAGTTGGTTTGGTTATGCTTGTAGGCTTACTTGGTAAAAACGCTGTACTAATTGTTGAGTTTGCAATACAAAAACAAAAGGAAGGCATGTCGGTTCTTGAGGCGGCAATACAAGGAGCTAAGGCCCGTTTCCGACCAATATTAATGACCTCATTTGCATTTATTGCAGGATTAATTCCGTTAGTATTTACGCGCGGACCCGGAGCTGTGGGTAGTCATACTATTGGCTGGTCTTCGCTAGGAGGCATGCTATTCGGAACCATTTTTGGCGTAGTAATTGTACCGGGCTTATATTACATTTTTGGAAGTATTGCGGCCGGTAAAAAAATGATTAAAAATGAAGAAGATGATTCACTAAGCGATAATCTTGCTCATAAGATGGATAATTTTGAATTAAGTGAAGAAAACTAAGTTTATGCACAAAAATAAAATCACAAAATATATTATCGTTGTATCGCTTTTGCTAGGATACACGTCATGCAAAGTTCCGAATTGGATTCAAAAAAAATCTCAAACACAAGTTTTACCTAAAAACTTTATCAATACTTCTGATAGTACTAACAATAGTGCAAAAGTAAAAACTAGAGATTTTTTTAAAGATGAAAATCTTGCATTGTTAATTGATACCGCATTAAAAAACAATCAGGAGCTAAATATTATTACACAAGAAATTAATATTGTTCGCAGCGAAGTACTAGCTAAAAAAGGGAGGTATTTACCTTTTGTTGGCTTAGGCCCCGGTATTGGCGTTGAAAAATCGAGCAGATACACTCGTAATGGCTCTGTTGATGATAATGTTAATGTGCCAATAAACAGCTCCGGTAAACCAATACCGGCAATACTTCCTGACTTTTTTTTAGGAGCAACTGTATCGTGGGAAATTGACATTTGGAGAAAATTGCGCAATGCCAGGAAAGCAACAATGTACAGGTATTTAGCAAGCATTGAAGGTAAAAATTTTATGGTTACAAATTTAGTAGCGGAAATTGCAAATTCGTATTATGAATTAATGGCCTTGGATAATCAATTAGAAATATTAAGAAGTTATATTAAAATTCAAGAAGATGCCTTAGAGATGATTAAAATTGAAAAACTTAATGCTCGCTCCAGCGAACTTGCTGTTAAAAGGTTTACAGCCGAGGTGTTAAAAAATCAAAGTAGGCAATATTATATTGAACAACAAATTATTGTAACCGAAAATCATATTAATTTTTTAGTAGGACGATTCCCTCAACCCATAAAACGAAAATCAATAAGTTTCCCTGACTTAAAAGCAGATACAGTTTTTTCAGGTTCACCTTCGCAATTACTGCAAAACAGGCCAGACATTCGTCAAGTAGAAAAGCAAATGTTTGCTGCTAAGCTTGATGTAAAATCAGCTAAAGCAAGTTTTTACCCCTCACTAAATTTAGCTGCTGCTTTTGGCTTAGATGCCTTTAGCCCTGCTTACTTGGTAAATGCACCAGCTTCAATACTGTATTCGATATTTGGCGGTTTAATGACCCCATTAATAAACAGGACAGATATTAGGGCAAATTATTACGCCGCTAATTCAAAACAGGTTCAAACCATATACAAATACGAACAAACTGTTTTAAATGCGTATGTTGAAGTATCAAACAATATGTCGAATATTTCAAACCTACGAAAAAGCTATGATTTAAAAGCACTACAAGTAGATGCCCTAACTAAATCAATTGGCATTTCAATAAACTTATTTAAATCGGCAAGAGCTGATTATATGGACGTGTTATTTACACAACGCGATGCCTTAGATGCGAGAATGGAATTAATTGAAACAAAAAAGAAACAAATGAATGCAATGGTAAACGCCTACAAAGTATTGGGTGGTGGTTGGAGATAGTTTTTGCTAAATAATTTTTATCTTTAAGAATCAAAAAAATTATTTACATAGTTGTTTTTACTACTTTGCTTATTGTACCAAAGCATATATTTTCGAACAATACGCCAAAAGATTCTATACAAAAACAAAGCAAAAATGCCTCTCTTGTTTTTATTATTTACAACCGATTAATAAATATTAAAGGAGAAAACGGAACCTGGCGAAACGATCAAAATGTAGTTGCAAACTTTAAAACTACTCGATTTTTAAGAACAGAGTTAGGTTTAAGAACAGGTCAAAGGCCTGAGGATATTAACTCATATTTTCAATATAAAATTGAAGTGCAGAGTATTAAATTTTTAAATCACTTTAAAGTTTTTGCAAGAATGAGTCAAAACTTACAATATTTTCCATCACCTCAATTTTACAGAACTAATTATATGGTAGTATTAAACTCAAAATGGAATTTATCAAAACACATAATACTATCATTAGCTTTTGGGCAGTTGGTTAATTATAAAACTGAAAATTCGTTAGATATGTTGCCAAACAGTTCCGGTAAATTCAACTATTTTCCAATATACAAAGCATCATTAGCCTACAAAATAAAAAAATCACTTATTGAGTGTGTTTATGGTAATTATGATGTTTTTAATCCATATCGTATTAATCAAGCATTTTTTCAAATAGATGGCGATTATGAACCTAATGAAGTGTGGACAATTTTTTCTTATCTGCGCTATCAATACAACAACTCCATTGAAAACCCTCTTAATGCATTTTTTGCAATAGGTATAAAACTGAAGCCATTTTTGCATTAGTGCTTTGGTCTATCATTCAAAAAACATATTTCAGTTGACTTCATTTTTTATCTTTTTTTTTTACTATCTTAGTGTAAGCAAACGGTAAATATGCCAAGCAATGATGTTTTTATTTTTAAGCAATTTGTAATTAAACAACATAAATGTGCGATGAAGGTAAATACAGATGCTGTGTTACTAGGCGCATGGACTCAACCAAATAATTCAGCAACTATTTTAGATATAGGTACCGGCACCGGCGTAATTGCAATGATGCTTGCACAAAAATCAAAAGCAAAGATTTTAGCAATTGATATTGACACTGATAGTGCGGAACAAGCTATTGAAAATGTATTAGAAAGTAAATTTAATACTCAAATAGAGGTTAAAAATATCTCGTTTCAAAATTTCATTTTAAGCAGCAATGCTAAATTTGATTTAATTATTACTAACCCGCCTTACTTTACACATTCACTCAAAAACAATAACAAAAAACTAACTATTGCCCGTCATAATGATGCTCTTACCTTTATTGAATTATTAACCGGCGTAAAAAAAGTGATGAGTAAAAAAGGAAAATTTAATTTAATTCTGCCAACTAACGAAGCAAAACAATTTGCTGAACTTGCAAAAAAAGAAGGGCTTTATTTATCAAAATTATTACGTATAAAAACTAAAACTAAAAGCGAAATTGAAAAAAGGCACATTATGCAATTTGAATTTAAAGAAAGTGAGTTTTCGGAGTCGCAATTAACTATTGAAGATGAAACCAAAAAAGAATATACCTCTGAGTACGTTGCACTTACTAAAGAATATTATGTGCAGTTTTAAAATCAATTACTAAAATTTATACGCTTCTTAATATAGTATCTTATCAAAACCAAACTCCCATTGAGGTAATCATTTCATAACGCTTATTAGACGATAAATTATTGTATAGAAAAATAGCTTCATTTTTTCCAATAGTGTTTAAAACCCTTCCTTCTACACGAAGATACGTATTTCCAAAAGATTTATATTCAAATCCAAGCGTAGCACCTGCTATATTAAGTCCTATAAGTTGCTTATTTTGATTTAATAGCATTCCTGTTAGTGCTTCATCGGGATCAGAAAAATATTCACCACGTCCATACACAAAACATTTATTAAACAACATAAATTTGGCTTCGGCTAAAGAACTAAACATTTGAGCTGTAGTATATGTTTTATTAAAGGTTAAGTGAGAATTTTGTTGTATTGCATAATTAACTTCAACGCCTAAAATTAAGCGTTTTGATTTATAAACCGCATACAAATTATTATATAGGCGCCCTTTTGCAATCTTTGAATTATCGGGAGAATCATCGTTCCATAATGTATTAAAAGTTAAACTAAAATTTGAATTTACATCGTAAACAAAACTAAATCCAGCTGCTTTTTTTTTATTATTTTCGGTAAATCCATTATACCTATTAAATGAATTTAATTGTAAGGTTAGCTTGTCGTTAAGCAAAAAACTAAGTTTTGCGCCGGCTAAATAATACGGCTCATAAAAAGTTGCAACTGCAATACTCGACGTGATATTTTCCCTAGGTTGAATACTCTCCAAACCAATATGAGTACGGAATAAACCGGCATCTATCCAAACTCTTTTTAACAATCTAATACCAACATTTGCTTCTTGTATGTAATTGTAGGTTGGTGACCAAATGCTTCGAGGCATATCACCATATTGAAGCACTGAAATAGCTCTTAAACTTCGTGAAGAATATTTTGTAGAAATTTGCGCTAAATTTAAACCAAAAACATTGCTTTGGGGTGCTGTAGTAGGAAATTTTTGAAAATTATTTGCATCTGCTGTATCGCTATAAAGAGCGTAATACGTAGTAATATAGCCGCCAATGGTAAGCTTAGGGGATTCCTGTGTGCGCTCTTCATGCGATATAATTCTTGTCCCTGTTAAAGTTAAATCTTTCTCAATATGAGCTACGTCTAATCGTATTTTTTTTATTGAATCAAGTATGTTCTTAAATAATTTATTATGCTCCTTTAAGATATGATGGAGCGAATCGGATTTTGTTTGAGCAATTACATTTACAGGCAATAAAAATGTAATGAAAAATAAAAAAAAAATTGGCAAATTATAAAACTTCATTTACACGATATATTATTCAAAATTAATCTTATTGATTTCATGTAGATTTATTGAGCAAGGTAAGGCTTATTATTGAAACTATATGAATTTTAATTTAATTTTTAAGTAATATAAATCATTTTTTAGGCATTAATTATGCGTTTATTGCCTTAATTTGAGTGGCTTATTTCAAAAATTAATATTATGTTTGAATTAAACATTAATGTTAAAATTATTTTATAATTCTAATACTGTAGAGGCCGGTTGCGATGAAGCCGGCAGGGGCTGCTTAGCAGGCCCTGTATTTGCAGCCGCAGTAATATTACCCCCTGATTTTAAAAACAGTTTATTAACAGACAGTAAACAACTTTCAGATAAAATAAGATACGAATTACGGCCCATTATTGAAAACGAAGCTAGCGCTTGGGCTGTTGCAAGTGTTGATAATAAAGAAATTGATGAGATTAATATTTTAAATGCCAGCTTTTTAGCAATGCACAAAGCAATTAGTAAATTAAAAATTAAACCCGAGCATTTATTAATTGACGGCAATAGGTTTAACCCTTACAAATCTATTTCGCATACGTGTTTAATAAAAGGCGACGCTAATTATTTAAGCATTGCCGCTGCAAGCATTTTAGCAAAAACATATAGAGATGATTACATGAAAAAAGCACATCTAAAATATCCTAAATACGGATGGGACAAAAATTTTGGGTATCCTACCGTAAAGCACAGAACTGCAATTAAAGAGCATGGAACTACCAATTTACATCGTTTAAGTTTTCAGCTTTTGCCTAAGCAATTAAAAATTAATTTTTAATACACAAATACCTATTAAAAACTTTAATGCACTAATCCATATTGTAATTGATTGAACTATTATTTTAAAGCATTAATTTATTAAAAAATATATTTGCGCTAACTTTAGTTATTGTTGCAGTAATTTTTGCTGCTTTTGGATATACCAAAATACAATCATATAAAGCAAATTCACTTAGAGCGCTTAATATTATTCCTGATAGCTGCAATGTGCTAATTAGCACTAATAATATTGAGGAGTTAAACAGAAGTTTAAACGAGCAATGCTTGTTAAGCAACGACTTGGCTACCAATGACAATTTAGCAAAATTGTTTAATTTAATTTATATAAGCGATTCGCTTTTAACAAAAACAGATTTAAAACACAACTTGTCAGAGCATTTAATCTTTGCTTTTTATAATGATGGTTTCTTAATTGCTGTTAATACCAAAAATAATTCGGCAGATGATGTTGTAGAAAAAACATTAAACTCATATTTCAATGTAAGAGAAAATGCATTCAATTTTAATGGCTCTAGCTACTATTTAATGCTAAAAAACGGGCTATTGCTTATTAGCAATAACGCCAATATTATTAATAAAAGTTTTGACACAAAAATTAAAAAATTTATAACAAGTAAAAATTTTCAATCAATTAAGCCTGAGTTTACTGAAGATTCTCATTTTAATGTTTTTATAAATCAAAGTTATTTTAAAAAAAACAATATGGAAACAAGTTTAAATTATTTTTTTAAAAGAGAGAGAAGTCTCGAAAATATTTTTATAAAGCCCAATCAAATTAGTTCTGTTGGGCTGCTTTACAGCTCCGATACAATTGCTGAAATATTAAAATTACAAAACCCACAAGTTTTTCGTATAGCAAACTCATTACCGGATAATGTTTTAGATTTTAAGAGTTTTGGACTATCTGATTACAAAGCAAATTACTTTACCAATAAATTATATTGGAGCAATATAAACGACTCTGCATTATATAATTTGAGCCAAGATTTTTTTAAGAATATATCTTCTAACCTAGTCGAATTTAGAACTGGCGATGCGTACAATCCTGTTACCGCTTTTTTAGTAAATGACAGCAGTATATGTGCGCAACACATAAAATTTTTAAGTGATTCTATTATAAAAAGTAATGCCACTATCTTTAAACTAAAGCAATTTAAAAAAAGTAATAGTGTTTTATTTAGTCCTTTTACTAACACTCGCTGTGAATATGCTTTTTTAAAAAACAGTGTGCTATACTTTTCTGAAGATAAAAAAAATTTAGAAAAAATATACGAAAATATTACTAATGGCTTATCACTCGCAAACTCTAATTCTTATAACGAATTTATCAAAGACCAAGGTATTGATGATTTTAATTACTTTTATTACTCTTCAACAAAATCATATCCATTAAGTTTTTATAATTTTTTTGGTGTTAATAAAAACACGTCTAAACGAGTTTATCAATATGCCTATCAACTCACGAATTATAAAAATGTTTTAAAATCTCGATGGAGTCTTTACTCAAAAACCGACAAACAAATTAATGGAAATGAAAATTTTTTGTGGACGGTAAGCCTTGATACAACTATAATTTTTACACCTTCAAAATTTAAAAATCACATTACATCTGAAAATGAAATTATTGTTGCCGACGCAAATAAAAACTTATATTTAATAAATGCAAAGGGCAATATTTTGTGGAAAAAACACCTAAACGAATTGCCAGATCAAGCTATTTATACTATTGATATATTTAAAAACGCTAAATATCAAATTTTATTTAATTCAAAAAATTATTTACACCTCATCGACCGTAATGGAAACTATGTAGAAGGCTATCCCGTTAAAACACCTGCTGAAATTACTTGTCCAATAACGCTAATTGATTACGATAATGACAAAAATTATAGAATTATTTTTCCATGCAACAATAAAACACTGTACAATTACAGCGCATTTGGTGTAAAGCACGAAGGATTCACCCCAATAAAAACTAAAAATAAAGTTATATTGCCGGTTTATTTTATTCGCCTCGGCCTAAGCGATTATTTAACAGCAATTGATGAAGGAGGTGAGGTGTATCTATTTAGTCGCAAAGGTGATATTAGAGCACAGTTTAAAAATAAAAGCATAGAGCATTGCAAAAGCTATTGCATTGAAGAGGGTACGAATTTTAAAAACACGTACTTTGCTTACCTTGATGAAAATGACAATAGTTTAAATAAAGTGTTTTTTAGCGACGAAAAAAATATTTTAAAATTAAACGAAAATGAAAAAATATTAAATCATAAGTTTATTAACGCTAATAACAACATAAGAAACATGTTGCTCGTTCAAACTGAAAATGCGATAAGCTTGTTTAATTTAAATGGTGAAAAAGCAAAAAATCTTTCATTAAATGCTCCAATTAACAAAATTAGCTATAGCGAAATTGAAAATGCAAATCTATTATGTGGGCTTGATATGACAAATAGCAATTTATATTTTAATAAAATCAGCAAAACAAAAACAACAAAAGGCACCGGTTTACCATTATTAATTGACTTATTTAATAGCGGGAAGCCTTATCTTATTTATTCAGAAGGAAAGGCATTAAAGTGTATTTCTTACTGATAATTAAAAGTGCCGTAAGGGCTTATTATACTTAATTTTTTTTCGTCAGACTTTTCAACCCTGCCAATTATTTGTGCATCTACATTAAACTGTTTAGCAATGGCAATAATTGAATTGGCCTTGTGCTCATCAACATACAATTCCATTCTATGCCCCATATTAAACACTTTGTACATTTCTTTAAAATCAGTTTTACTTTGCTCTTGAATTAATTTAAATAAAGGAGGAACCGGAAAAAGATTATCTTTAATAATATGTAAATTTTTATGAATAAAATGCATTACCTTAGTTTGAGCACCACCACTGCAATGCACTATGCCGCCGATGCTGCCACTATGTTCAGATATAATTGCTTTAATAATAGGAGCATAAGTACGTGTAGGAGATAATACAAGTTTTGCAGCATCTATTTGTTCAGTTTTATTATGCCCTAATGAATCCTTGTAATTCACTTCAATTTTATCAGTTAAATTTTTTCCGCCGGAATATGCTAATTCTTTAGGAATAGTATGATCAAATGTTTCAGGATATTTTTGCGCTATTGTTTTGTTAAACACATCGTGGCGGGCACTTGTTAAGCCATTGCTACCCATACCGCCGTTATACTTGGTTTCATAACTTGCTTTTCCATAACTTGCCAAGCCAACAATAATCTGTCCTTCAGAAATACCACTATTATCAATTACATCATTACGTCTCATACGGCAAACAACAGTACTATCAACAATTATAGTTTTAACTAAATCACCAACATCGGCAGTTTCACCACCGGTTGAATAAATAGTAATTCCATGTTTCCTTAAATTTTCAAGTACATTTTCTGTCCCATTAATAATAGCACTAATAACCTCACCTGGAATTAAATGTTTATTTCGCCCAATTGTACTTGACAATAAAATATTATTAGTTGCCCCAACACAAATTAAATCATCTATGTTCATAATTACAGCATCTTGAGCAATATCTTCCCAAACGCTTAAATCACCAGTTTCGCGCCAATAAGCGTACGCCAAGCTTGATTTAGTTCCTGCTCCATCGGCATGCATTACCACGCAGTAATCATTATTATTTGTCAAGTAATCGGGTACTATTTTACAAAAAGCATTTGCAAATAAGCCCTTGCTTAATTTTGAAATAGCCGCATGAACATCTTCTTTGCCTGCCGATACACCTCTTTGTTGGTATTTATTATCGCTCATGATGTAAATGTAGAAATAATTTATTTATAGCTTTGCAGATATTGTTAATGTTTTGTACCCAATTCATCAATTAAATATTAAAACTTCTATTTTGCTCGATATTGCAAGAATTGATTTAATTCACCCGGAATATGGCGGCAATAAGCTTTTTAAATTAGAGTTAAATGTTGCCGAAGCAATTAAAAATAAACATTCATGCATATTAACTTTTGGCGGGCTGCACTCTAACCATATTTTTTCTACATCAGCCTATTGCAGAGAGTTGCGACTAAAATCAATAGGCGTTATACGAGCTTATGCCGAAAATTTTTTAACATCTCCAACTCTTTTCGCTGCTCAAAGTAATGGCATGCAATTAGAATTTGCCGGCAAGAGCAACTATAAATTAAAAAATGAACAAAGTTTTATTAACGAACTAAAAGAAAAATATGGTGATTTTTATTTAATACCAGAGGGTGGTGCCAATAAATTAGGCGTTGAAGGTTGTTTTACTATTTTAAATGAAAACACTAAACATTATGATTATATTTTTTGTGCCTGCGGCACTGCCACCACTTATACAGGCCTTTTGTTGAGTGCTGAAGATCATCAAAAAATCGTTGGCATATCGGTTTTAAATGATAAAGGCAGTTTATGTGAAACTGTAAAAAAATGGTTAATAAAATTTAATAGTACAAAACAGGTTTCATCTCTTACCAATTCTGACTTTATTAATTCAAATTGCATCATATCCGGCTATGAGCAAGGCGGGTATGCTAAAACAAATAAAACATTAATTAATTTTAAACAAAGTTTTGAAGAAAAACACCAAATAAAATTGGATTATATTTACACATCTAAATTATTTTATGCAGTTTTTGACATTATCGAAAAAAAACACATTCCTTCCAATTGTAAAGTTTTAATTGTGCATAGCGGCGGAACTCAAGGCAATAAAGCATTTGAAGAAAAAATAAAAAATACTGCTCTCAAATAATTTTAATACCTCTGTACTTACTATTAATTATTTAAAATCTAAGCCGTCTTGATTTCCTTGGTTTTGATCGCCTGAGTTTTTCATTTGTTTCGCACGTTTAAAAATACTGGCATCCATCTTACCAAACAAATATGTTACCGATAATTTAACATAGCGTGCCTCACGTCTTCTTAATAAATCTTGATAATAATACGGCGTGTCGTAAACTGTACCCATGTTACGTGAGTTAAACACATCAATTAACGACCCATTAATTACCCATTTTGTGCCAATCATATAATTAAGCGATAAGTCCATTCCATAAACAGGCTGGGTTTGCCCAATTAATAAAACAAGGGGCGAAGCATAACTGCCATTCAATTGTAATGTAATTTGTTTTGGAAAACGATACGCAAATATTGCCTTTGCATTATAAGCAAAACCCTCACGTGTTACGTTAGGGTACTGTGGACTTATGTATCCATTTATATAGGTATAAAATCCATTAGCGTTTAATGTAATATCTAAGTTTTTAAAAAATGTATATTTAATTGTGTGTTCTGTACCATAGCGAATGCTATTACTTCCATTAATTGTTGTATTAACTAAAACGTTAGCATTGTTTGGCTGCGGATAGGCTACATCAGTAATTGGCTGTTCAATATAGCTAAAGTATGCTGAGCCTAAATAACTACCTTTGCCAAAAATTTTATTGTAATTTAACTCTGCATTATTTCTAAATTCAGGCTTTAACGAAGGGTTGCCAATTCTGTAATTTTGCCTATCTGCAAACATAACTACCGGCATTAACTGAAAAAAATTAGGGCGTTGAATTTTTCTACTAAAATTAACTTGAAATTCATTAGTACCCGCTTTTTTAGAGAAATAAATTCCGGGAAAAAATGCTTTAAGTAAATTTGATTCGTTAGATGGGTAATTATATGAGAAACTTTGATTTTTATCTAAGATTTCACCCTTATAATACGACTGTTCAAACCTTAAACCTGCCTGGTAATGAATGCCATAAAATATCTTATCGTTGTAATTTGCGTAAGCAGCATTAACCATATCATGTATAACATAATTATTACTCATATAGGGGTCAACCGTATAAGTACTAGTACTGCCAATAGCATCGGAGGTAGTATTTACAGTAAGTGAATTTTTGTAATAGGATTTTACACCGGCTTCAAACTTTCTAACATCGCCCAAGGGATTTACAAAATCGCTTTGAAACACGTATTGGTGAGCATTTGAAATACCCCCATTGCTTTGAAATAAGGTAAATTCGTTTCCCATATTGTCATAATTATAAGTTGAAAAAACATAGCCGTTATTAGAGTTTGTAAAATTGTAATTTAAATCGGCAGTTAATTCTTTACCTTGCTTTGGAAATGTTTTTTTGTATTGCAGTTGCTCACTATAATTTTGAAATTGTGCAAATTGATAGTTGTTTCGATTACCGCTATTGGTAACGGTTTGAGCGGCCGTCATCATGCTATAAACTTGATCGTCAAAAGTTCTAAAAGCACCGCCAACTATATTTGTATTTAGTGATATGGTATTACGATTATTGATAGAATAATCAATACCTAAACGACCGAAATTAAATATAAAACGAGAGTTTGTAATATTATTTTGCTTTAAAAAATTTGCCGGATTTTTTGATACCGAATCTGTATAGGTGGTACGGTTGCTGTATCCTTTTGTAATATTAATTGACTGGTTATATGAGTACATTGCCGACACGTTCCATTTTCCTTCTTTTACGTTCAAATTAAACATTCCTCCGTATCTATCACCGGTGCCAACATAGGCCATAGCCATGCCATTATATCCGGGTTTTAAATTTTTTTTCATTATTATATTTAAAATACCGCCGGTAGCATTAGCGTCGTATTTTACCGATGGATTAGTTATAATTTCTACTCTGTCAATTTGGTCGGCGGGAATTTGTTGTAATGTAAGGGTGGTTGGCCTTCCGTCAATGTATATGTTTGGTGCCAAATTACGTAATTGAACGTTTCCATCTGCATCAACTGTTACACCCGGTACATTTTTCATTACATCAACAGCTGTTCCGCCTCTTACCGAAAGGTCTTTATCAACATTATAAGTTCTTTTATCAATTGAAAGCCCTACTGTACTTTTTTCGGTAACAACCTCCACTTCTTTTAATACTTTCTCATCGGTTTCAAGCGAAAGATTGCCAATATCTAAATCAATATTATCCGGAATTTTTAAATAAAATTTTGTAATTAAAGTTTTATATCCAATTTGGCTTACTCTTAATCTAAAACCTCCCATTGCCGGCAATTTATCTACTTTAAATTCTCCGTTTTCTTTAGTGAGTGCTCCATTCAAAATACTATCTTTATTATACCACAATACTGCTACAGAAGCATACTCAACCGGTTTTTTTGTTTTTAAATCAATTACTTTGCCATAAACACTCCCTTTAATGTCGCTCATAGCCTTCATAAAAGCTTTATTATTGCCACCGCCACCCGAAGGTGACCCTTGCGAAAAAAGCAATGATGTAGAAAGCATTAAAAAAGAAAACAGAATTTTTTTCATAAAAGATTAAATCGATGGCAAAAATACAAATAGATAAACATTAAAAAACAAACTATGGTATTAATGGTGTTTTTAAAGTAAGAAAGGAATTTTTCACTTATTAAATTGGGTTTGAATATTAAATAAAAAAGGGTTGTAAAAACAACCCTTTTAAGCTCCCCCTCCTGGGCTCGAACCAGGGACCCCATGATTAACAGTCATGTGCTCTAACCAGCTGAGCTAAGGAGGAATCTTACCGTCTTTTAACTAATTAAATAAACAATTAGTTACTGATTAGGAGCGCAAAAATACATACTTTTTAGAAATAAACAATATCTTTACCCTAAATTTTAATAAAATACTTAATGAGCTTATTAGTAGTAGGAACAGTAGCATACGATGCTATTGAAACTCCTTTTGGAAAAACCGATAAAATTGTTGGCGGTGCTGCAAGTTACATAGCCTTAGCAGCCAAATATTTTTACAATAATATTCACTTAGTTTCAGTTATTGGTGATGATTTTGACCAAAATTTTTTAGCCACCTTAAAAAAAGAAGGCATAAATCTCGACGGACTTCAAATTAAAAAGGGAGAAAAATCGTTTTTTTGGAGCGGAAAATATCATAACGATTTAAATACCCGCGATACCCTTGATACACAACTCAATGTATTGGCAGATTTTAACCCTATTGTTCCCGAAAATGCAAAAAATGCCGAATTCTTAATGCTTGGAAACCTTGTACCGGCAGTGCAAATGAACGTTTTAAAACAAATGAGCAAGCGCCCAAAATTAATAGTATTAGATACTATGAATTTTTGGATGGATATTGCCTTAAGCGACCTAAAAGAAAATTTAAAAGAAATTGATGTTCTAACCATAAACGATAGCGAAGCCCGCCAACTATCAGGTGAGTACAGCTTAGTTAAAGCTGCACAAAAAATTATTGAAATGGGACCAAAAGTTTTAGTAATTAAAAAAGGTGAACACGGCGCACTCTTATTCAACAAAACCGAAGTGTTTTTTGCACCGGCTTTACCGCTTGAAGAAGTGTTTGACCCCACAGGCGCAGGAGACAGTTTTGCCGGAGGATTTATAGGTTACTTAGCAAAAACTAAAGATATTAGCTTTGAAAACATGAAACGCGCTATAATTTTTGGAAGCGCAATGGCAAGCTTTACCGTTGAAAAATTTGGAACCGAAAATCTTATCAACTTAACTCAAACTAATGTTGACGAAAGAGTACAAGAGTTTGTAAACCTTGTGCAATTTGATATTTCATTGGTTTAAAACAATATTTTAAAGTTTTTTACGTTTTAATTAATTGTTTTGAAATTAAACAAAACTATATTTTTTACAGTACCAGTAGCTATACTGCTACTATTTTCGTCGTGTACTACTAAAAACAACACTATGTTTAGTAGAGCATTTAACAACCTTACTGCTCGCTTTAATGGCTTATACTATTCAACTTTAAATATTAACGAAGGGATTTATAAAATAGAACAAAATCATAAAGATAATTTTGAAAAAACCTTACCCGTTTTTATTTATCCTACCAACGAAAGCGCAAAAAGCACCTTTACCGATTTTGATAACGCCATCAAAAAATCAACCCGGTGCATTAGATTACACGCCATAAAAGATAAAAAAAATGTAGAAATCCCTTCGGCAGGAAAATGGATTGACGACAATTGGATAAATATAGGAATTGCCATGTTTTACAAACGCGAAATGTTTAATGCAATTGATAATTTTGAATACGTTATCAGAATGTATATAAAAAGCAAAGACAAATACAGTGCTATGCTTTGGAATATTCGTGTAAATAGCGAAGTAGGAACAGTTTCGGCCGCAGAGCAATATTTAAGTCTATTAAAAAACGAAAAAAAACTACCTTACTATGTTAAACGCGAAGTACCGGTTGTTTTGGCTGATTACTATTCTCGCATAGGCCTTTATGCAGAAGCATCAACCAATTTAATGAAAGCTGTAAAAAACAAAAATATCTTTACAGGCATTAAACGAAAAAAAAGAGCGCGTTATGCCTTTATTGTAGCTCAATATCTTGAACAAAATCGCGACTATAGAAGAGCCGCAATGTACTATAAAAAAACAATTGACTTAAAACCTCCTCAATACGAACTTTCTTTTTATGCCCGTATTAAACTTGCCAGAATGCTTGATGTTAAGCGCAATAATAGCGACAGAACTAAACGTGAGCTTTTACAAATGGCAAAAGAATACAAAAACATTGAGTATTGCGATGTAATATACTACACGCTAGGCCAAATGGAAGAAAAAGAAAATAATATTGATAAAGCCTATTTGTATTACTTAAAATCAGTTCAAAAAAGTACAGTTAACAAAAATCAAAAAGCACTCTCGTATCTAAAATTAGGCGAAATAAATTTTGACAAAACAAACTACCCAAGCTCCGAAAGCTATTACGATAGCACAATAGCCACACTTCCCAAAGACCACCCACAATACGATCAAATTGTTGCCCGTAAAAAAACGCTAAGCCAACTAGTGGCTCAAATTAAAACAATTAAAAATGAAGATAGTTTGCAACGAATTACTAAAATGAGTGATAATGAACGAAATGCCTACATCGACAAACTAATTAAAAAAGTAAAAAAAGACGAAGAACAGCAAGAAAGAGAAAAAGAAGCACAGCAAAATTTAAATAATGCCGCAGGAACTTTCACAAATTTAGGTAACAACAACAACAACAATAGCCAAATACCTGGTATGGGAGGTAATGGGCAAGTAATGTTTTATTTTTATACACCCCAACTTGTAAATAATGGTATTACAGATTTTGCCAGTAAATGGGGTAACCGAAAATACGAAGATAATTGGCGCCGTTCTAACAAAGCAGTTATTGCTGAAAATATCACCCCAGAAAATGTAAAAAAAGATACATCTAACACAAAAACAACTACTAAAGCACTCACTAATAAAGACCGTGAATATTACCTGAAAAATTTATTTTTAAGCGACTCTCTTTTAACAAAAAGTAATTTAAAAATTATTGAAGCTTATTATTTAATGGGCTCCATTTATAAAGAAGAACTAAATAATAACAAAAAAGCAATTGGAACATTTGAAGAGTTAAACAAGCGTTTTCCAAAAAATAAATACGAATTAAATACTTACTACATCTTATATAGAATTTTTGATACAGACAAAAACACAGAACGTAGTGAATACTTTAAAAATAAAATTTTAAATGAATATCCTGATAGCGATATTGCATTACTTTTAAAAAATCCAGAAAGTGTTAAACAAATTAATTCGCGAAAAAGCGATGTTGAGAAATTTTATGCACGTACCTACCGTAAATTTAATAAAGGAGAATATAAAGCCGCGTTAGACAGTTCTAACCATGGATTAAGTAAATTTGGCATAAACGATTTTACACCAAAATTTCAATACATAAAAGCAATCTCTTTAGGCAAACTTAGTAGCATTGACTCAACTGAATTTTATTTAAAATTATTAGTAGCTCAATATCCAAAATCTGATATTACACCATTAGCAAACGACATATTACTATCTATAAAAAAGCAAAAAAACCCAGAATTATTCACGCCAAAAAACAATAATTTAATTGCTAAAAAAGACACATTTTTAATTGATTTTGAAAAAGAACATATTTTAATAGCTATTTGCCCCGATGATCCTAAAATGATAACTGATTTTAAAACCCGTTTAGATGGCTTTTCAAAAAAATACTATTCAAACAAGCAATTCAGTATCACATCTAATTTATTTGGAAACGGGCAACAAATGATTATGCTTAAAGCATTTGATAATGCAACACAATGCGTAGCCTTTTACGAAAACTTAAATAGAGATGCCGAAGTATTTAAAGGCAACGTAAAACGCGAAGCCTTTGATTTATATCCTATATCAAGTTTTAATTTACCCTATTTTTATAAAGTTAAAAAACCTAAAATTTACGAACAGTTTTACAATGATAATTATAAAAACATACCAGGTGCCGCAAAACCATAGTACCTCTACTTGGTGTTAACAATAAGAAACCCTTTTTGTCATCTTATTTGCTTTTGATCTCCCCAATTCCGCTTCTTTTTTTTAAGTATATTTGGTTTCTTTTTTAATTATGTTTGATTCATTACAAGAAAAGCTTGATAGAGCCCTTAAAACACTTAAAGGCCAAGGAAAAATTACCGAAATAAATGTTGCTGAAACAATGAAAGAAGTACGTAGAGCATTATTAGATGCCGACGTTAACTACAAAGTTGCCAAACAATTTACCGATTCAGTTAAAGAAAAAGCCTTGGGGCAAAACGTGCTTACTGCACTTTCGCCGGGGCAATTATTAATTAAAATAACACACGACGAACTTGCCGCTTTAATGGGTGGTTCTAAAGAAGAAATATACCTTGGCGGCAATCCTACAATCATCCTCATGAGCGGTTTGCAAGGTAGTGGTAAAACAACATTTACAGGTAAGTTAGCCAACTATCTTAAAACTAAAAAAGGTAAAAACCCATTAATGGTTGCTTGCGACGTTTATCGCCCCGCAGCTATTGATCAGCTACATGTACTAGGGCAACAAATAGGCATTGATGTATTCAGCAACAAAGAAGAAAAAAATCCTGTTAAAATTGCCGAAGCTGCTATTAAACAAGCTAAAGAAAACGGAAACAGTGTAGTACTAATTGATACTGCCGGACGCTTGGCTGTTGACGAACAAATGATGAGCGAAATTGCAGAACTAAAGCGCTCAGTTAAACCGAACGAAATTTTATTTGTAGTTGATAGTATGACAGGCCAAGACGCTGTTAATACTGCTAAAGCCTTTAACGATAAACTTGATTTTGACGGCGTTATTCTTACCAAACTTGATGGCGATACCCGCGGCGGTGCTGCTTTATCAATAAAATCAGTAGTTAATAAACCTATTAAATTTGTTGGAACCGGCGAAAAAATGGATGCCTTAGATGTGTTTTACCCTGAACGCATGGCTGATAGAATTTTAGGTATGGGCGACGTTGTTACTTTAGTTGAACGTGCCCAAGAACAATTTAATGAAGAAGAAGCCCGAAAACTCAATAAAAAAATTGCCAATAATAAATTTGACTTTAACGACTTTTTAGCGCAATTAAATCAAATTAAAAAAATGGGAAACATAAAAGATTTAATGGGAATGATTCCGGGCGTTGGTAAAGCCATAAAAGATATGGATGTTAGCGACGATGCTTTTAAACACATCGAAGCTATTATTTTTAGCATGACTCCAAAAGAACGCTCTGCACCTGAAGTTATTAATGGTAGCCGCCGTCAACGCATTGCGAAAGGTTCTGGTCAAAACATACAAGAGGTAAATAAATTATTAAAACAATTTGAAGATACTAGAAAAATGATGCGCATGATGAATGATAAAAATGCAATGGCAAAAATGATGCGTAATATGCCTAAAGGTATGCCCGGCATGCCAAATTTATAACTCCTTAAACAATTGAAATAAACTCACACAATGAACTTAATTGACGGAAAAAAAATTTCACTAAAAATTCAAGAAAATATTGCCGAAGAAGTTAAAAAAATTACTTCATCAGGTAAAAAACCACCGCACTTAGCAGCCGTATTAGTGGGTAACGATGGTGGCAGTGAAACTTATGTTGCCGCTAAAATTAAAGCTTGTGGGAGAGTAGGATTTAATTCTACTTTAATTCGCCACCCTGAATATGTTACAGAAGAAAAATTATTACAAACTATTGCCGACTTAAATAACAATTCAGATATTGATGGCTTTATCGTTCAACTACCATTGCCAAGACATATTAATGAACATAAAATAATTGAAGCTGTACTTCCTTCAAAAGACGTTGATGGCTTTCATCCAATAAATGTTGGAAGAATGGTTTTAAACCTGCCTTGTTATGTTAGTGCTACGCCTTATGGCATAGTTCAACTACTTGAACATTATAAAATTGAAACCAGTGGAAAGCATTGTGTTGTTGTTGGCAGAAGCCACATAGTTGGCTCTCCAATGAGTATCTTAATGGCAAAAAACACTACTCTAGGCAACTGCACTGTAACTCTTTGCCATAGCAAAACAACTAATTTATCTGACTACACACGCTCGGCCGATATTTTAATTTGTGCACTAGGCAGTCCTGAATTTATAAAAGCTGATATGATAAAACAAGGTGCAGTAGTTGTTGATGTTGGCACAACAAGAGTAGAAAGTACAGAAAGTAAAAATGGATTTAAATTAAAAGGCGATGTAATGTTTAATGAAGTTTCACAAAAGTGCAGTTTTATAACACCTGTGCCGGGTGGCGTTGGCCCAATGACTATAGCAAGCCTTTTAAAAAATACTTTGCTGGCAGCAAAAAAAGAAATTTATCCATAATATGAAAGCATTTTATATACTTAGCGGCTATTTATCAATAGCAATAGCCTTGTTTGCTGTAATATTAATGTTTAGAATAGAAACACTACGCTTTGCAGTTGCTTGCTCAATACTTGGTTTTTTGTTTGGGCTAACTAATATTTTTTTAAACATTAAATTTTTTTACGACCGAGAGCGATTCCCAAAAGGCTACTTAGGCATTTTTTTTAGCTCGCTGCCAATACTTTTTTTACTAATTATTATTTTTAAATATAAAAGTTAAATTAAAACTTCACTAAATGCTATCAATCCGCCATACTCCTGAATTTAGGATTGAAAAACCTACCATACTCACAATAGGCACATTTGATGGCGTTCATATAGGACACAAGGCTATTATTGAGCAGCTTAAAGCAGTAAAACAACAAACAAACATTCAAACCTGCTTATTAACCTTTGACCCACACCCGCGCTCGGTATTGTTTCCAAACCAAACTGACTTAAAATTATTAAACACTGTTGATGAAAAATTGGAGTTATTAAAAAAAATGGGACTTGATATTGTTGTAGTTTACCCCTTTTCGCAAGCTTTTTCTGAAATGGACGCCGGGAATTATATCAATAACATATTACTTAAACAACTTAATGCAAAACACCTGGTAATTGGCTACGACCATCACTTTGGAAAAAATCGTGAAGGAAACATAAAAACCTTAATCCCATTTTCAAAAGCAAATAACTTTAATCTCATCGAAATTAATGCAAAAGACATTGACAACATTGCCGTAAGCAGCAGCAAAATACGTCATGCATTGCTTAGTGGTGATATAACAACTGCTAATGCCTTTTTAGGATACCCTTATTTTTTTACCGGCTCTGTTATAAAAGGGAAACAACTTGGCAGAACTATTGGCTTCCCCACTGCAAACATAAAATTGCACAGTAATTTAAAATTAGTGCCAAAAAATGGCGTTTACTTTGTTAAAGTATGTGTAAAAAGTAGTAATTACTTTGGTATGCTAAATATTGGTACAAATCCTACCGTTTGCAATAATGATACTTTAAAAATAGAAGTAAACATTTTTAATTTTGAAGCAGATATTTACAATGAAACAATAAAAATTGATTTTTTAAATTACCTGCGCAATGAAATTAAGTTTAATGATTTAGAATCGTTAAAAAATGCAATATCTAATGATAAAATTGAATCTTTAAAATTACTTGAAAAACAAAAAAACATTTTGTAACTTTAGTGTTAGAAATATGCGCAAAGTTTTTTTTTCCTTAGTTGTTACTTGCTTCGTTTTTAACGCAGCTAAATGTCAAAATTTACTTGATTCAACTGCCTTAGCAAATGCACCGCAAATTATTGAGTTGAATGATGCTCTTTCTAATGAAAAAGATGTTATAAAATTAGTGCTAAGAAAGAAGAAACTAAAAGAATTTCCATTGTCTATTTTGAGATTAACAAACCTGCAATACCTTGATTTAAGTAAAAACAATATTAAAGAAATTCCAGACTCAATAAGTCAATTGAAAAATTTACAAGTATTAATTCTTAGTAAAAATAATTTAGTGGCTTTGCCCGCAACTATAGGCAGTTTACAAAATCTTAAAATTTTAAATGTAAATCAAAACAATCTTACAGCGCTACCATACAGCATCGGAAAGCTTTCAAAGTTAAATTATTTAGATTTATGGAGTAACGAACTTGACTACTTTCCTGAATCAATGAAAGATTTAATAGAATTAAAATGGGTTGATTTAAGAAACATACTTATATCGCAATCAAAACAAGATTATTTACAAGCAATTTTACCGGGAGCAATTTTTAATTTTTCACCCCCTTGTAATTGTGGTAATTAATATCAAGTACTTATATGTTTTTTTAAACGCAAATCACTTTCTATAATTACATTAAATTCAAATACGTTGTATGCTAAAATGTAATACTAAGTACAAGTATATATAGCCCAATCTACTTATTATTTTTCGTTTATACTTCCTCAAAAATATTTGAATTTGGTATAATTTATTTTTATTGGCTATAAAAAGCATGAACGATTATTCTGCTTCACTTCAAAATTATCTCCCTTATTCTTTTTTTTGATTTGATTCAAAATTACGCCTCCATCTTTTTAGTTAAGCGTTTACGTTCATTTTCGTCCAATACAATTTTGCGCATACGAATGTGATTAGGCGTAATTTCAACGTACTCATCATTTTGAATATATTCCATCGCTTCTTCTAAGCTAAAATTAATTTTTGGGGCAATGCGCATTTTTTCGTCAGAACCACTGGCGCGCATATTAGTTAACTTTTTTTCTCCACATAAATTAATCACTAAATCATCAGGGCGAATATGTTCACCTACAACCATTCCAGGGTAAATCTCATCTCCCGGCTCAATAAAATACTTACCTCTATCTTGAAGTTTATCTAAACTATATGCAACAGCTTCGCCTTTTTCTTTTGAAATAAGTACACCGGCTATTCTGCTAGGTATATTACCCTTCCATGGCTCGTAAGACTTAAAACGGTGTGCCATAATTGCCTCGCCGGCTGTAGCAGTTAGCACATTATTTCTTAGGCCAATAATGCCACGACTTGGTATTTCAAATTCAATATGTGTTAAATCGCCTTTAGGCTCCATTACTAATAAATCGCCTTTGCGCTGAGTTACCAAATCAATAACTTTGCTTGAACCCTCTTGAGGCACATCAACCGTAAGTATTTCAACGGGCTCATGTTTTTGCCCGTCAATTTCTTTAATAATTACTTGCGGCTGTCCAACTTGCAGTTCATAGCCTTCGCGGCGCATAGTTTCAATTAAAACCGAAAGGTGTAAAATACCTCGCCCATATACTAAATATGAATCAGGGCTTTCAGTTTCTTCAACTCTAAGCGCTAAGTTTTTCTCTAGTTCTTTAAACAACCTATCACGTAAGTGGCGAGAGGTTACAAACTTACCATCTTTGCCAAAAAACGGAGAATTGTTTATTGTAAACAGCATGCTCATGGTAGGCTCGTCAATACTGATATTTGGCAGCCCTTCAGGATTTTCAAAATCAGCAACGGTGTCGCCAATTTCAAATCCTTCAATACCGGTAAAAGCACAAATATCTCCTGCTGATACTTCTTGCACTTTTACCTTACCTAAACCATCAAAAACAAATAATTCTTTTACTCTTGATTTTTGTATAGTGCCATTACGTTTTACAACACTTACGGGCATGCCTTCTTTAATAGTGCCTCTATAAACCCTCCCTACAGCAATTCTACCTATAAATGAAGAATAATCGAGCGAAGTTATTTGAATTTGCAAAGTACCCTCGCGTTTTGGAGCTTCAGGAGTATTCTCTAAAATAGTGTCCAGTAAAAAAGTAATATCTTGGGTAGGGGTTTTCCAATCAGGGCCCATCCACCCTTGTTTGCTGCTACCATAAACGGTTTTGAAATCAAGCTGATCTTCAGTTGCACCAAGATTAAAAAATAAATCAAATACTTGATCGTGTACCTCTTCCGGGCGGCAATTTGGCTTATCCACTTTATTAATAACAAGTATAGCTTTTTTGCCGGCGCTTATTGCTTTTTGAGTAACAAAACGCGTTTGAGGCATTGGGCCTTCAAAAGCATCAACTAATAAAATAACGCCATCAGCCATATTCATAACACGTTCAACTTCACCTCCAAAATCAGCGTGGCCGGGAGTATCAATAATATTAATTTTAGTGCCTTTATAATTAACCGAAACATTTTTTGCTAAAATGGTTATACCGCGTTCGCGCTCAAGGTCATTATTATCAAGAATTAACTCTCCGGTACTTTGGTTTTCACGAAAAAGTTTACATGTGTGAAGAATTTTATCAACCAATGTAGTTTTACCGTGGTCAACGTGGGCAATAATAGCGATATTACGAATATTTGACATAAAAAAAATTTAAGGGCGCAAAGATAGTGCTTTTTTTGGAGTTATTTTTTGAAATTTAGGTTATTTGTGTACTTTTGCAATCGATTTTTAAATCGGCTCCTATAGCTCAGTCGGTTAGAGCATCAGACTCATAATCTGAGGGTCCATGGTTCGAGCCCATGTGGGAGCACAAAGCCGCCTTTTAAGGCGGTTTTTTTATTCACCCTTTAACCTAAATATATTACAATTAATTTGTTCTTTTTTTATTGAAATGATTTATTCAACAGAATTGTACGCCTTCCCGTTTTGAATATTACCGCTATATACATATTTTTTTAAACTATTTGCCCATTTTTGAGGGCGCTGCTTATTATCAAAAGTATTAGGTGAAATGGGTTGCCCTACATGTATTTTTATGGTATTATTTTTTTGTTTAAACATTTCATCGGGTAAAAAAAGCATTTCAATATTTGCTTTAATTAATAAACATTTTCGCCATCTAATAAAATTGTAGAAAAAGTCAGAGTTTTTTCCTTCAACAAATACCGGCACAATGGGCTTATCGTATTTTACAGCTTTTGTAATAAAACTTTTATTCCATTTTAAATCTTCAATGCCGCGTTTTTGTTTTCTGCTTACTAAACCTGCCGGAAATACTAAAACAGCAGCGTTTGAGGAATAAACACTTTCAATAATTTTTAAACTCTCTCTGCTTTTTGAGCGGCCTACCTTATTTACACCAACAAAAATATCGCCAAAATTTTTTAACTTTTTTAAAACATCATTTACAATAAACCTCACATCAGTTCTAACCTTTCCAATTTCTTGTATTAGTGCCATTCCATCTAACCCACCTAAAGGGTGATTAGCCGCAATAATTACACCACCTGTTTTTGGTATATTTTCAATTCCATGCACTTCAACATTTACACCCATTAATTTTAAGCCCTCCGAGTTGTATTCTAAACCAAATTTATTTTCAACTTTTGGCATCATCTCGTTAAAATCATCTTCATGTAATTTTTTCTTTAGCCATTTTATTAAAAACGATGGGAGTAATTTGTACCAAAATTTTAATTTTTCCTTTAAAATTTGTTCAATATCAATAAATTTTTTACCACTCATAGGGTACAAAATTAAGCTATTAATGTTAATATCCTACTTGCTAAATTTTCTATGATTTTTAATTAAAAATAATTTTAAACTAAGTTGCTTTTCTTACTAATTAAAGGATTAATCAAAAATTACTTTATTATTTAATACAAAAAAATCTTTAATCAACATTTGTTAATAACTACAATTTATCAACAATGTGGTAAAAAATGTAATAAAGTGGTAAAAAGTGGCAATTAAATAAATATTTTTGTAAAAGCTTATAAATCAGTAAATGACAAGTTTAATTGGAGAATATGATTGCCGAATTGACCCAAAAGGTCGCTTTATGTTCCCTGTTGATTTAAGAAATCAGCTTGCGGCTGCTTTTGAAAAAGGCTTTGTTATTAATCGAAATCTACACCAAAAGTGCTTAGTGCTTTATCCGGTTAATGAGTGGGAAAAATTAAATAAAACTTTATCTAAACTTAATAGGTTAATTAAAGCTAACGATGTGTTTGTAAGAAAATTTACAGGCGGAGCAACTAATGTTTTATCTGATAGTACGGGGCGACTATTAATTCCAAAATCTTTATCTGAGTACGCCTGTTTAGGAAATGATTTAAAAGTAATTGGCAGCAATAATATAATTGAACTGTGGGATAAAAAACAATACGAAGATTTTTTAAACCAAGACATTAATATAGAAAAATTGGCCGAAGATGTGCTTGGAGGACTAAATTTTAACGATGAGGTAAATGAGTAACGATTGGGCGTATCACAAACCCGTTCTTTTACATGCTTGCATAAAGTTGCTTAATATTAAGCCAAATGGTGTTTATGTTGACTTAACTTTTGGTGGTGGAGGCCACTCAAAAGAAATATTAAAACACCTTGGAAAAGATGGTAAGTTATTTGCATTTGATCAAGATAGTGATGCTGTTGCAAATACTATAAACGATGACCGCTTTACGTTAATTCCTCACAATTTTAGATTTCTTAAAAGTTACTTAAGGCTACAAGGCGTTTTAAAAGTTGATGGCATATTAGCTGATTTAGGCGTTTCATCACATCAATTTGATGAAGCTGAGCGCGGTTTTTCAATCCGATTTAATTCAGACTTAGATATGAGGATGAATAAAAACGCACCACTATCGGCAAAAAACATTATTAATGAATATGATGAAGCTAGTCTTACAAAACTATTCAAAAATTTTGGTGAAATTGAAAATGCAAAAAAACTAACATCATTAATATTAAGTGCAAGAGTCGAAAAAACAATAAATACAACACAACAATTAATTGATGCTATTGAAAAAGTAACACCAAAATTTGAAGCGAAAAAATTTCATGCTCAAGTTTTTCAAGCGCTAAGAATTGAGGTAAATCAAGAGTTAGAGGCACTTAAAGAGGCATTACAGCAAAGCTATGAATTGCTAAATAACACTTCTAATTTAGTTGTAATTTCTTATCACAGCTTAGAAGACAGATTAGTAAAAAACTTTATGAAAGCAGGAAACATTGAAGGAAATATAGAGAGAGATATTGTATTTGGCACAACTAAAAAATATTTTGAATTGCTAACTACAAAACCAATTGTACCTGACGATAATGAAATTAATGAAAACAGCAGAGCTAGAAGTGCAAAACTAAGAGCTGCAAAAAAAATATAATTTGGCAAATAAATTTAGAGACATACCCGTAAATACAAATGCATTAGAGCAACCCGTTGAAAAGGCCGAAGCTATTGCTAAAGAAAAGACAAAAACTATAATGCCTAAAAACAAACCTAAGGGATATGTTTCAAAAGCACTTGGTAAAATGTTTAGTGGAACTTTTCTATCAAACGAAAAGTATTTAAAGCATTTTCCCTTTGTGTTGTTCTTAGTATTTGTTTTGATTTTATATATCGCTAATGGGTACTATGCCGACAATAAAATTAGAGAAGAAAATAAATTAAATAATGAATTAAAGGAGTTAAGGTCAGCATACATTTCATCAACAAGCGATTTAATGTTTGCCAGTAAACAAAGCGAGGTTGCTAAAGCCGTAGAAAAAATTGGATTAAAAGAACCGGTATCACCTCCATTTAAAATAACAACAGATAGTAATTTGATTAGTAAAAAAAATTGAACGAAAAGCGCAACATATTAATAAGAACCTATTTAGTTTACATACTAATGTGCTTTTTTGCATTAGCGATACTCTACCGCATTTGTGTTATTCAATTTGTACAAGGTAATGATTGGAAAGAAAAGGCAGAAGCATTTTCAACCAAAGTATTCGAAATAGAAGCTGTTAGGGGTAATATTTTTGATGCAAATGGTGCTTTATTAGCAACATCTTTACCCTATTATGAAATAGGTATGGATATTAATACCCCCTCTATTGATGATAAAATTTATTCTGCAAAACGCGATTCACTAGCGCTACAATTAAGTACTCTTTTTGGCGATAAATCAAAGCGTGAATATTTAAGTATATTAAATAAAGCGCGTAAAGAAAAAGATAGATACGTTTTATTAAAGCGCAATGTTCCTTATAAAGATTTACAGGCATTAAAAAACTTTCCATTATTTAAGCGGAGTAAAAAAGGCGGCGGAGCTTTGGTTACATTACAAACCAATAAACGAGAAAGACCTTTTCAATCACTCGCCGCACGTACTATAGGCTTATCGAGGCCGGGTATTAAACCGGTTGGTTTAGAGGGCGCCTACGACAGTGTTTTAACAGGCATTAGTGGTAAACGATTAATGCAAAAAATTGCGGGCGATGTTTGGAGACCAATTAATGATGAGAATGAGGTAGAGCCAAAAGACGGAAGTGATTTATACACCACCATTGATATTAATGTGCAAGATGTGGCTCAGTCGGCCTTACTTAAAGCTTTAATTAAAAATAATGCTTCGCACGGTTGCGCCGTTTTAATGGAAGTTAAAACAGGTGCTATTAAAGCCATAACAAATTTAACCAAAAATAATAGCGATGACAGCACCTCATATTCTGAAAGCTTAAACTATGCCATTGGTTATCCAACTGAACCCGGTTCAACGTTTAAACTAGCTTCAATGTTGGCAACTATTGAAGAGTATAATATTTCGCTTGATGAAAAGGTAAATGTTGGAAATGGAGAGTGTATGTATTACGATCGTAAGATGAAAGATTCGCATGCTCCTGCAAAATCAATTTGTAGTGTATTAGAGTGTTTTGAAACCTCATCAAATGTTGGTGTTAGTAAAATAGTTACTAAATATTTCTCAAAAAATCCAAAAGCATTTATTTCAAAACTTAATTCATTTCATCTTAATCAAAAGTTAGGATTATCTATACCGGGCGAGGGAATTCCTAGGGTTAAACAAGTTAAAGATCGTGATTGGTATGGAACATCATTGCCCTGGATTAGCATCGGCTACGAAAGTTTAATAACGCCAATGCAAACACTTACGCTTTATAATGCTGTTGCAAATAATGGCTGTATGGTTAAACCTCATTTTGTAAATCAAATTAAGCGCAATGGCGTATCAATTTATGATTTTAAACCCGAAATAATTGATAAAGCAATTGCAAAACAAAGCACTATTAGTAAAGCAAAATTATTAATGGAGAGTGTTGTTGCTACGGGTACTGCAAAAAGCTTAAACATTAAGGCCTTTAAAGTAGCCGGTAAAACAGGTACTGCACAAATAGCTAAAGATGGCGACTATAAAAAAAATGGCACTACTTATCAAGCATCATTTATTGGTTATTTTCCGGCTGATAACCCGCAATATACATGCATTGTTGTAATTAATTCGCCAAGTAATGGTATTTATTATGGTGGTGCAGTTGCAGGACCGGTGTTTAAAGAAATTGCAGAAAAAGTTTATTCGGGTAATACCGATTTTATTAAGCCTTTGAATAATAATAAGGGACTACTGGTTAATGTTCCAACATTAATAACAGGCAGAGCAAATGAATTGAAAAGCTTAGCAAACACTTTTGGAATTAAATCAACCAATACGTTTAGCAATGAGTTTGTTACAAGAAACACAAACGACACAATTACCGAAAGTTTTGTTGCAAAAAATTTTGAATCTCAATTAAGAAAAGGGATAATGCCAAATCTATTAGGCATATCGGCAAAAGAAGCCTTGTTTTTACTTGAAAATAACGGGCTCATTGTAAAAATTGAAGGCTTTGGATCTGTGAAAAAACAAAGTATTGAAGCAGGACAAAAATATTATAAAGGCAATAAAATTATTCTTACACTAAGTTGAAATTATTAAGCGACATATTATATAAAGTACGTTTAGAAGAGGTGATTGGCTTAACGCATATAGCTATTTCGTCTATCACTTTTGATTCTCGAAAAGTAAAAAAAGATTCGTTATTTATTGCAACCAGCGGTACAGTCAACAACGGGCACGCGTTTATAGATAAAGCCATTGAACTCGGGGCAAACGCTATTGTTTGCGAACATATTCCAAACGAAATAAAAAATCATGTAACCTATGTTAAAGTTACCGATGCTTCCTATGCGCTGGGTATAATTGCTTGTAACTTTTACGATAATCCTTCTGAAAAATTAAAATTAGTTGGCGTTACGGGTACAAATGGTAAAACAACTACGGTAACATTACTGTTTAATTTATTTAAATCGCTTGGGCACAACGTTGGTTTAATTTCAACGGTTCAAAACAAAATAAATAATAATATAATTCCATCAACACACACAACTCCAGATGCTATTGCACTTAATGAATTGCTTAAGGCAATGGTTGAGCAAGAGTGTGAGTATGCATTTATGGAAGTAAGTTCGCACGCTGTAGTTCAAAATCGAATTGCAGGAATAAATTTTACGGGTGCTGTTTTTACAAACATTACGCACGATCATTTAGATTATCATAAAACTTTTGATGAATACATTAAAGCCAAAAAACATTTTTTTGACACTTTGCCAAACACTGCTTTTTCTCTTGTAAACCGCGATGACAGAAATGGAATGGTAATGTTACAAAATTCAAAATCGCAAAAATACACTTACTCTTTACAAAACATTGCAAATTTTAAATGTAAAATTATTGAAAGTCATTTAAGCGGATTAATACTTAACATTGATGGTTACGAAACTTGCATTAAATTAATTGGAACTTTTAACGCCTATAATGCACTTGCAGTATATGCTACCGCTGTTTTACTAAAAATTGAAAAAACCTCTGCTTTAACCGCTTTAAGCAATCTTAATTCAGTTGATGGGCGGTTTCAATATATAAAATCAGAGCATGGCGTAATAGGAATTGTTGATTATGCACACACCCCCGATGCTCTAAAAAATGTATTAGAAACAATAAAGGATATTAGAAATGGTAACGAACAAGTTATTACACTTGTTGGTTGCGGTGGAGACAGAGATACAACCAAACGTCCTGTAATGGCTTCAATTGCTTGTCAATACAGCCAAAAAGTTATTTTAACCTCTGATAATCCTAGAAGTGAAGATCCCGAAGAAATTTTAAATCAAATGCAAAAGGGAATTCCAATTTCTGATATAAAAAAAACATTGCGTATTAGCGATCGCAAAGAAGCAATTAAAACAGCTTGCCAGTTAAGCAAACCGGGCGATATTATTTTAATTGCCGGTAAGGGGCACGAAAAATATCAAGAAATAAAAGGTGTAAAACACAATTTTGACGACTTACAAATTTTAAAAGAAACATTTAAAAATTTTGAAATATAATGCTCTACTATTTATTTACATATTTGCATAAAGCCTACAGTTTCCCTGGAGCAGGATTATTTAATTATATTTCATTTCGTGCGGCATTTGCATTAATTGCGTCTCTTTTAATATCACTTGTATTTGGTAAAAAAATAATCGACTTCATTCGTAAAAAACAAATTGGCGAAACAATTAGAGAGTTAGGCTTAGATGGTCAAGCAAAAAAAGCAGGCACACCAACCATGGGCGGAATAATAATTATTGCAGCCATTTTAATTCCAACATTATTGTTTGCAAAAATATTTAACATATATATTATTTTAATGCTAGTTTCAACTATTTGGTTAGGTGGAATAGGGTTTTTAGATGATTATATAAAAGTATTTAAAAAGAACAAAGAAGGCCTACAAGGGAAATTTAAAATCATTGGGCAAGTTGGCATAGGAATTATAGTTGGCTGCGTGTTTTACTTTCACCCAGATATTGTAATTAAAGAACGCTTAACTCACAACAATAAGCAACTATGGGCAATTCAAAACGATACGGCTCAACGAAAATTAAAAATTCCAATTTACTCAAATCAACCGGTAAAAAATTTAAAAACAACCATTCCATTTTTTAAAAATAATGAGTTGGATTATGGCAAAATTGTTTCGTGGGTGTGTAATGATTGCCAAAAATGGGGTTGGATCATTTTTATTCCATTAGTAATTTTAATTGTAACGGCTGTAAGCAATGGCGCAAACATAACCGATGGCATAGATGGCTTAGCTGCCGGATCTAGCGCCATTATAGGCGTAGTTCTTGGGATTTTAGCCTACGTTTCCGGAAATACAATTTTTGCCGATTATTTAAACATTATGTACATACCTAACTCCGGAGAGCTGGTAGTTTTTATTTCTGCATTTATAGGCGCATGCGTTGGGTTTTTATGGTACAACACTTTTCCAGCACAAGTATTTATGGGCGATACAGGCAGTTTAGCTATAGGTGGTATCATTGCAGTATTTGCAATTGCAATTAGAAAAGAATTACTCATCCCAATTTTATGTGGTATTTTCTTGGTTGAAAACGTATCAGTTATTCTTCAAGTATATTATTTTAAATACCAAAAAAAGAAACGAGGACTAGAGTATGCACAAACGCATCGTTTATTTAAAATGGCGCCACTGCACCATCATTATCAAAAATCAGGCTTTCATGAATCAAAAATAGTTATGCGATTTTTTATCATTGGAATTATGCTTGCGGTACTAACATTTGTAACACTTAAAATAAGGTGATGAATAAACTAATCTCCATATTAGGTGCCGGCGAAAGCGGCGTTGGAAGTGCAATACTTGCCAAGCAAAAGGGCTTTGATGTTTTTGTGAGCGACAAAGGTGTAATTGCAGATAAATACAAATCTGTTTTAATTCAAAATAATATCTTATTTGAAGAGGGGGTGCATACTTATGATAAATTAGAATTATCCGGCTTAATCATTAAAAGCCCTGGAATACCTGATAAATCAGACATTATACTCAAATTAAAAGAAAAAAACATTTCAATAATCTCTGAAATTGAATTTGCTGCACAATATACAAATGCAAAAAAAATATGCATTACCGGTTCAAATGGTAAAACCACTACTACTTTACTTACATACCATATTTTAAGCAAAGCAGGCTATAATGTTGGTTTAGCAGGTAACGTTGGAAAAAGTTTTGCATACCAAGTAGCTACTGAAAGTTTTGATTATTATGTAATTGAGTTGAGTAGCTTTCAATTAGATGGCATGTTTAATTTTAAAGCAGATATAGCCATTTTGCTAAATATTACTCCCGATCACCTAGATCGTTATGATTATAAATTTGAAAACTACGTAAAATCAAAATTTAAAATAACACAAAACCAAACCAAAAACGATTATTTAATTTATTGTGCTGATGATGATGTGATAAACAATTTTATGCAGCATAATAAAATACTTGCTACAACGCTTCCATTTTCAATTAAGAAAAATATTGAAGGAGATGGCGCTTTTTTAAACCAAAACCAAATAACCCTTAATTATAAACCAACCATTAACCAACCCTTAATTATGACAATTGAACAATTAGCATTGCAAGGTAAACACAATGTTTACAACAGTATGGCAGCATCATTAGCCGCTCGCGTAGTGGATATACGCAAAGAAACAATTCGCGAAAGTTTATCCGACTTTCAAAATATTGAACACCGACTTGAGTTTGTAGCTTCAATCAATGGAGTTGAATTTATAAATGATAGCAAAGCTACCAATGTTAACTCCACTTGGTATGCACTCGAAAGTATGAAAAAACCAATTGTTTGGATTTGCGGCGGACAAGATAAAGGGAACGATTACAACGAGTTGTTTGACATTGTGAAAGAAAAAGTAAAAGCGATTGTTTGTCTTGGTAAAGACAATAAAAAAATCATATCCTCGTTTTCAAAAGCCGTTGAAACAATTATTGAAACCGATAATGCTGTTGATGCTGTGGCTGTTTCATATAAACTAGCAAAAAAAGGAGATGCTGTTTTACTTTCTCCGGCATGTGCAAGTTTTGATTTATTTAAAAATTACGAAGAGCGCGGCTTGCAATTTAAAGCTGCAGTGCGTTCAATTTAAATAAAATACACAATAGGCTTATGAATATCTTTAAATACTTAAAGGGCGATAAAGTTATGTGGGTAATTATGTTACTGCTATCGCTACTTTCTATATTAGTTGTTTATAGTGCTGTTGTTACTTTAGCGCATAAATATCAACAAGGCAACTCGCAATATTATCTAATAAAACATTCTGTTTTTATTTTATGTGGCTTTATTGCAGCGTACTTTGTGCATAAATTCAGATATACAATGTTTAGTAAGGTATCGCTAATTGGTTTTTATTTATGCATACCTTTGCTTTTATTTACCCTTGCAAAGGGTGTTAGTGCCGGCGAGGCCTCTCGATGGATTGAAATACCCGGGTTAAAATTAACATTTCAATCTTCTGATTTAGCCAAGCTAATGCTTATTATTTACGTTGCACGAATTTTAACCATAAAAGCCGATAAGCTCAGCGATTTAAAAAATGTTTTTAAATATTTACTATTACCTATAGGAATTGTTTGTGTACTAATTCTTCCTGCAAACTTTTCTACTGCTGCAATTTTGTTTTTTAATTGTTTAGTGCTAATGTTTTTTGGAGGTGTAAATTTCAAAATAATATTAAAAATAATAGGAATATGTATTGTATTTGCAGCATTATTTTTTTGTATAGTGTGGTTTGCCCCATCTGCAATACCAGGTGGAAGAGGTCCTACATGGCATGCCAGAATTGAGAACTTTTTTTCAGGAGACACAAAAAGCAATTACCAATCAGAACAAGCAAAAATTGCAATTGCAACTGGTGGAATTATTGGTAAAGGCCCCGGAAACAGCACCGCTAGAGCTTTTTTGCCACAGGCATCATCTGACTTTATTTATGCAATTATTATTGAAGAGTATGGGCTAGTTAGTGGGTTTATGCTACTATTCTTATACATGATTTTACTTTATAGAAGTATTAGGATTTTTAGAGATAGTCAAAAACCTTTTGGAAGCTTAATTGCCGTAGGACTTACATTTAGTTTAGTGTTCCAAGCCTTAGTTAATATGGCTGTTGCCGTAAATTTATTTCCGGTAACCGGCCAGCCGCTACCCATGTTGAGTATGGGCGGCACATCAATAATATTTACAATGATTACACTTGGAATTGTGTTGAGTGTAAGCAAAGGTATTGAAGATAAAAGTGATGAAAAAACTGAAATGGCATAACTTAAAATGAAAAAATTAAAGGTAATATTAAGTGGTGGAGGTACCGGTGGACACATATTCCCTGCAATAGCAATTGCCAATCAACTTAAACAAATAGTTCCTGATATCGAAATATTGTTTGTTGGTGCTCTTGGAAAAATGGAAATGGAAAAAATACCGGCTGCAGGTTATAAAATAATTGGAATACCAATAGCAGGCTTACAAAGAAAATTTACTATATCAAATTTTAAATTACCTTTTTTAATAATTAAAAGTCTTTTAAAAACAAAGCAAATAATTAATGAGTTTAAACCTACTGTTGTAGTTGGAACAGGTGGTTATGCAAGCGGGCCGTTAATAAGAGCTGCTATTAATAAAGGCATTCCTGCACTCATACAGGAGCAAAATTCATACGCCGGAATCACAAATAAAATTTTATCAAAAAAAGCAACTACAATTTGTGTTGCTTATGAGGGGATGGAAAAATTTTTTCCAGCACACAAAATTATTTTAACGGGAAACCCTGTAAGACAAGATATACACCACGTAGAATTAAAAAAAGAAAATGCCCTTGATTATTTTAAACTCAATAAAGAAAATAAAACAATATTAATTATTGGCGGAAGCCTTGGCGCACTTTCAATTAATGAAGCCATAAAAAATGGGCTTGATTTATTAGTGAAAAACAATATTCAAATAATTTGGCAAACCGGAAAAAGTTATTTTTTAAAAGCAACACAAGCTGTTGAAAAAATTAATAGTCCTTTAATTAAAGTATTTGATTTTGTATCTAGAATGGACTTAGCATACGCTTGTGCCGATATAGTAATTAGCAGAGCCGGAGCAAGCTCTGTTTCAGAATTATGTATTACAGAAAAGCCTTGCATTTTAGTACCATCTCCAAACGTTGCCGAAGATCATCAAACAAAAAACGCAATGGCACTCGTTCTTAAAGAAGCTGCAATATTGGTTAAAGATAATGAATCAGCTAATAAATTAATAGAACAAGCTATTGCACTTTCAGAAAATGCACCTTTACAAAGCAAACTAAAAAACAACATAAAACAATTAGCTTTTCTTAATTCGGCAGAAATTATTGCAAAGCAAGTTTTAAAATTGGCAAACTATAAAAATGAATAGTCGTAACATTTTAACATATAAATTTTACTATTTTTTGGGAATAGGTGGCATAGGCATGAGCGCTTTGGCTCGCTTTTTTAATCACTATAAAAAAAAAGTAGCAGGATACGACAAAACATCAACTGATTTAACAGAGCGGCTAATAGAAGAACACATTAACTGTTTTTTTATTGAAGATGTCGCTAGATTGAAAAATGAACTTTTAAACTATAATAAGCAAGATGTTTTAGTTATTTATACTCCGGCAATTCCAACTACCCATTCCGAATACCAATACTTAGTAAATAATGATTTTACGATATTAAAACGATCGCAAGTGTTGGGCGAAATAAGCAAAAGTTTTAACACCATTGCAATTGCAGGTACTCATGGCAAAACCACTACTACCACAATGATTTCGCATCTTTTAAAAAATGCCGGCATTAATTGCTTTTCCTTTATGGGGGGTATTTCTTCTAATTACAACACAAATTTGTTATTAGGAAACGTGGGCAATGAAAGCGCTTGGATGGTTGTTGAAGCAGATGAATACGACAGGTCGTTTTTAACGCTTGAACCTAAAATAGCAATTATAACAAGTGCAGATGCGGATCACCTCGATATTTATGGTAACGATAAAAACGTTAAAGAAGGATATAAATTATTTAGTGAAAAATTAAAATCAGATGGCATTTTGATTGTTAAAAAAAATGTTGATAACGAAATTTTATTGACGGCGCATCGCCTTATCTACTCATTAAATTTAGATACTGAATATTGTGCAAAAAATATTACAATAAATAATGCGCAATTTTCGTACAATATAGTTTCTCCTCAAGGTGAAATATCGGGTATAACACTTGGTATTCCTGGTTTTCACAATGTTGAGAACTCGATTGCAGCAGTAGCAGCAGCTCAAATAGTTGGGCTTAACTTTGAGCAAATTCGAGAGGGCTTACGTTCTTTTAAAGGTGTTAAACGCCGATTTGAGTTTCATGTAAATACACATGATACTGTTTATATTGATGATTATGCACACCACCCTGAAGAGTTAAACGCTTTTATTAATTCTGTTAGAAAATTATACCCTAATAAAAAAATTACAGGGATTTTTCAACCGCATTTATACACTCGTACTCGTGATTTTTCTGAAGATTTTGCTAAAAACTTGTCAATGCTCGATGAATGTATCTTGTTAGAGATATATCCTGCTAGAGAATTGCCAATCGAAAATATTACTTCGGCGTGGCTACTTAATAAAATTGTTGCAAACGAAAAAAAACTCTTCTCAAAAAGCGATTTAATAAATTACTTAAAACAACATAAAAAACAAGTGCTTTTAACTATGGGAGCAGGAGATATTGACCAATTAGTTGAACCAATAAAAAAAGCAATAACTACAAATGCTTAAAAAAATAAATTATAAAAGAATTTTGAAAATAGCCGCATGGACAATGTGTTTGTGCGGTCTTAGCTTTTCATTAGCATTTGTAAATAAAACTGAAGGCGAAACAATAGTTAAAAATATTAGTATCCAAATTAAAAACAATTCAGTTAATCCATTTATTACCGAAACTGACATTATTGATTTTTTTAACACACGTAAAGATTCTCTATTAAACAACAAGCTCAAAAACTTAAATATGCTTCTGCTCGAAAAAACACTTAACTCACACCCGGCAATTCAAAAGGCTGATGTGGCAGCAGACATTAATGGCGAAATTAAAATAAACATTATTCAACGCACACCAATTTTAAGATTAATAAATACAGATGGAGAAAGTTATTATATAGATACCGAAGGTAAGCCAATGCCTCTAAATGAAAATTATACAGCGAGAGTAATTGTAGCATCAGGAAATATTAACGAACCATATAGCCGCCGTAACGAATGGGGTTTTGATTATTTAAATAAAAATCAAAAACTAAAAACAATAACTATCATTGACGACTTATTTGAGTTGGGAAAATTTATAAATGCCGACTCAACTTTGCTTGATTTAGTGCAACAAATTAATATTAACAGCCAAAATGAAATTGAGCTGTTTCCGGCTATTGGTAGGCAAACTATTGTATTAGGAGACTGTAATAACCTAAACGAAAAATTTCAAAAGCTAAAACTCTTTTACAAAGAAGGATTAAATAAAACAAATGCTTGGAACAAGTACTCAAAAATAAATTTAAAATATAAAAACATAGTGGTTGCTACTAAAGCAGTTTAAACAAAATAAAAAAATGCTTATGAATGAAAAAGAAACAAGTAACGAAATACCTTCAAATGGTTCTGAACTTATTGTAGGACTTGATATTGGTACCACCAAAATTGCAGCTATTGTTGGCAGAAAAAACGAATACGGTAAAATCGAAATTTTAGGCGTGGGTAAAGCAGAGTCTTTAGGCGTAAACCGTGGCGTAGTAGTAAATATTGAGCAAACAGTTGCTTCAATAAAAACCGCCATTTCAATTGCCCAAGATAAAGCTAATGTTGATATTGATGAAGTTATTGTTGGTATTGCCGGTCAACACATTAAAAGTATGCAAAACCGCGGAATGATTATGCGACATAGCCAAGATGATGAGGTTTCTCAAAAAGATGTAGATGAATTGATTGATAGCATGCACCGTTTAGCTATGAATCCGGGCGAAGAAATTATTCACGTTATACCTCAAGAATATATTATTAATAACGAAGGTGGCATAAAAAACCCAATTGGACACGCAGGTGTTAAACTCGAAGGAAATTTTCATATAATTACAGGACAGGTAAGTGCTGTAAAAAACATTTTTAAATGCGTTAGCCGTGCAGGACTTACAACTGCCGATTTACAATTAGAACCACTAGCAAGCGCCGATTCGGTATTAACCAACGAAGAAAAAGAAGCCGGCGTAGTTTTAGTAGACATTGGCGGCGGCACAACTGATGTTGCTGTTTTTTATGATGGTATTATTCGCCACACAGCTGTAATTCCATTTGGAGGAAATATAATTACTGAAGATATTAAAGAGGGATGCAGTATCATAAAAACACAAGCAGAGCAATTAAAAATCCGTTTTGGCTCTGCCTTAGCTCAAGAAAATCAAGAAAGTGACATTATTTCTATTCCCGGTTTAAGAGGAAGACCTCATAAAGAAATTTCAATTCGGTTTTTGGCACAAATAGTTCAAGCACGCATGGAAGAAATTTTAGATTTTGTACTATACGAAATTAAATGCAGTGGCTATGAAAAGAAAATGGCTGCAGGAATTGTAATTACAGGAGGAGGCGCTATGCTTAAACATTTAACTCAGCTTGTGATGCTTAACACAGGTATGGACTGCCGTATAGGAACGCCTAATGAACATCTTGCTGGTGACAATGATGATTTAAAAAATCCATTATATGCAACAGGCATTGGCTTAGTTATGAAAGGTATTGAAAAATACGAGCGTGAAGAAAAACGTGCTTCTAACTCTGAAAGACCTGAAAATATTAATAATACAAAGAGAAAAGAAAAAACAAATACACCTGAAGAAGACAAAGTAGTAGGACATTCTAAAAACAGGATAGGAAGATTTTTAAATGTAATACTCGACAAAACACGCGACTGGATGTCAGATGAAAATATAGAATAATTTAAAACCCTTAAAACCAAATAATATGATTCAATTTGAATTACCCGAAGAGCAAAATCAAAAAGATAGCTCAATAATAAAAGTAATAGGCGTTGGCGGCGGTGGTAGCAATGCAGTTAATCACATGGCGCGTATGGGTATTGCCGGTGTAAGTTTTGCTGTGTGTAATACAGATAAACAAGCTTTAGAAAAAAGCCCCGTTAATAACAAAATACAATTGGGTTCAAAATCAACAAAAGGCTTAGGCGCAGGTTCAATTCCCGAAATTGGAAAAGAAGCTGCCTTAGAATCAATTGAGGATATAAAATTATTTTTATCTGATGGAACCCAAATGGTGTTTGTTACTGCCGGTTTAGGCGGAGGCACCGGAACAGGTGCAGCACCAGTTATTGCAAGTATTGCAAAAAGCTTAGATATTTTAACGGTTGGTATTGTAACAATGCCTTTTAGTTTTGAGGGTAAAAAACGTAAAATGCAAGCTGAGCAAGGGTTAGAAGAACTAAAAAAATATGTTGACACAATAATTGTAATCGGTAACGATAGATTAAGAGAAATTTATGGTAATTTAAAAATGAGCGAAGCTTTTGCTCATGCCGATAACGTTTTAACTAATGCTGCTAAAAGTATTGCTGAAATTATTGGTCAACACATGCACATTAATGTTGATTTTAATGATGTTAGAACCGTAATGAAAGATAGCGGTGTATCCATTATGGGATCGGCTGTAGCAGGTGGCGAAAAGCGAGCTATTAAAGCCGTTGAACAAGCCTTAAATTCTCCATTATTAAACGATAACGATATTTCCGGAGCACGCCATATATTATTAAATATAATGAGCGGTAGCGGCGAACTTGATATGGATGAATATGGCGAAATTACTGATTATATTCAAGAATCATCAGGTGGTACCGCTGAGTTAATAATGGGCTACGGCACCGATCCTTCGTTAGGAGATAATGTAAGTGTAACAATAGTTGCTACCGGATTTAATTCAAAAATTCAAACAGGATTTGAAATGCCATCTTTTATTGACCGCAAAGTAATTAAGTTAGAAGAAGAAAAAATTGAACCAATTGTTGAAAATAAGCAAACAATTTTTACAGATACTCCGCCGGTAAACGAACTTTTTTCATTCACAAAAGAAACAAAATTACCAGAAGTAGAAAAAAACGATGTAAACATTGTTTCTATTGATAACGTTGATGATATTTCAATAAAAGATGAAATTAAAATAACAGTCCATCAATTAGAAGAAGAAGCTCCGGTAAATAAAATTGAACTTGACACAACAGTTACTGAGTTTACATTTAATGATATTAGCAACGATGAAACAGTAGATAAATCAACAGAAAATAGTGTAGTCTTTCATAATACACCAAAGGTAACAGATATAAATAATCGCGAAGAGCAAATTAAGCTAGCCCAAGAAAGAATTAGAAAACTGAAGGAACTAACTTTAAAAATGAAAAGCCCCGAAGGTTTGGCTTCTCTTGAAAAACAAACTGCTTTTGAAAGAAAAAATATTTCGCTCGATAATTCATTACCAAGCAAAGAATCAAGCGTTTCAAAGTTTGCATTAGGCGAAAATGATGAGAAAAAAATTGAGCTCAGGCCAAATCGTACCCTCCATGACAATGTTGATTAATGCAGTCCTAAAACTTCATTAATAAGGCTTAAAAAATTTTTATCGTTGTTTTTTATCTTTGAAATAGCTGAATTTATTTTCTGCCGATTAGTTTCTGAGCTAAAAAAGTTTTGTATTATTTTTTGATTTAAAAGTTGGTTAAAAAGTTCTAAAACTTGACTATTTCTTTTTGTATTAAAAAAGCCGTTTTGGGTAGTGTAATGTAAAAATGTTTCACTTAAATCAACAATATCTGAAATACCACTGTTTAATAAGCTTGAGCAAATAACACTTTTAGGTATCCAACCGCTTTCATTAGGTGGAAATAAATGTAAAGCCCTTGCATATTCAATTTTAGCAGCTCTCGATTTTTCAATATTCGATCCATCTGCTTTTGTAATTGCAATTACATCAGCCATTTCCATAATGCCGCGTTTAATCCCTTGCAGCTCGTCTCCTGCACCGGCGAGCATAAGTAATAAAAAGAAATCAGTTACTTGATGCACTAATGTTTCACTTTGCCCAACGCCAACAGTTTCAATTATTATTCTATTATAACCGGCAGCTTCGCAAAGCAAAATGCTCTGATAAGTTGATTTAGTTAATCCACCTAACTCGCCAGCACTTGGCGAAGGGCGGATGAAAACATTAGGGTGCTTTGATAGCTCGTCCATTCGGGTTTTATCACCCAAAATACTGCCTTTGCTTTTAGTACTACTTGGGTCAACTGCCAACACAGCAATTTTAAAACCTTTATTTGCTAGCTCTAAACCAAATTTTTCAATAAACGAACTTTTTCCAACACCCGGCACTCCTGTAATACCAATTCTAAATGATTTGCCTGTATGAGAAATAATATTATCAATTATTTTTTGGGAAACAAGTTGATGCTCCGGTTTAAATGACTCAGCAAGCGTTATCGCTTTACTCAAAAATGAAATATCCGAATTTAAAACACCTGTAATAATTTTTTGAATATTTTCACTGCTAGAAACGTCCATTTTAGTTATTCAAATATAAAGATATTTAAAATGATGTAATATAGAATATTTTTTTTTCTATTATCCTGTTGTATCAAGCAATTCCAAATGTACCTTCATTCCAATCAATTATGCAAAGTATAATTGCCATGTTTGAACTGAAATAGATTATTTATTAATTCATTTTGTGAAATTCAATTCAAATAATCAAAGCAATTATTTTTCAAAATATTTTTAGATTATTTTAGTGTGTCTTTTATAAAAAAAATTGACTAAAAACTGTTTTAATTTATGTAATTTCAGCCTTTTATATTTTTAGATATGGAACAGAACACTATAAACGATTATTTGAATAAAAATAAGCAACGCTTTCTCGACGAGCTTTTTGAATTACTCCGAATTCCTTCGGTTAGTGCCGATAGCAACCGTAAAAATGACATGCTTAGCACCGCCGAAAAAATTAAGCAACGCTTTACCGAAGCTGGCGCTGATAACGTTGAAGTTTGTCCAACCGAAGGCATACCCGTTGTTTACGCCGAAAAAATTATTGATAAAAATAAACCTACAATTTTAGTGTATGGGCATTACGACGTGCAACCTGCCGATCCGCTTGAGTTATGGGACAGCCCGCCTTTTGAACCTGTTATTAAAAAAACAGCGCTTCACCCCGACGGAGCAATTTTTGCACGTGGCTCCTGCGACGATAAAGGGCAAATGTATATGCACGTAAAAGCCTTTGAATTGATGATGAAAACTTCAACCCTCCCTTGCAACGTAAAATTTATGATTGAAGGTGAAGAAGAAGTTGGCTCGCCAAGCCTTGGTAACTGGGTAAAAACAAATAAAGAAAAATTAAAAGCCGATATTATTTTAATTTCTGACACTAGCATTTTAAGCAACGACACGCCAAGTATTGATATTGGTTTACGTGGATTAAGTTATATGGAAATTGAACTTACCGGACCTAACCGCGATTTACACAGTGGTGTTTACGGTGGTGGTGTTGCAAATCCCATAAATATTTTATGTAAATTAATTGCCTCGTGCCACGATGAAAATAATCACATTACCATTCCCGGTTTTTACGATAAAGTAATTACAGAAACCGACATCTATCGCAAAGAGCTTAGTAGTGCCCCATTTAACGAAAGCGATTATAAAAAAGATTTGAATGTTTCAGAACTTTGGGGCGAAAAAGGCTATAATACTATTGAACGCACGGGCATCCGCCCAACACTTGATGTTAACGGCATTTGGGGTGGATACACTGGTGAGGGTGCTAAAACAGTTTTACCAAGCAAAGCTTTTGCTAAAGTAAGTATGCGTTTAGTGCCAAATCAAAACTCCGATGAGATAGGGCATTTGTTTAAAAAGCATTTCGAATCAATTGCGCCTAAGTCCGTTAAAATTAATGTTACCTTTCATCATGGTGGAGAGCCTGTGGTGGTAAGCACTAACAGTATTGGTTACAAAGCAGCAAGCAAAGCTTTAGAACAATCGTTTGGCAAAAAGCCTGTTATAACAAGGGGTGGCGGAAGTATCCCTATTGTAGCCTTATTTAAAGATGTGCTTGGCTTAGATAGTATGCTTCTTGGATTTGGCTTAGATACTGACGCTTTACATTCACCAAACGAACATTACGGATTGTTTAACTATTATAAGGGTATTGAAACAATACCGTTATTCTATAAACACTTTTGCGATTTAAGTACTCAAAAATGAACCTAAGTAATTGGATTGGCACCATTGGTGTAACACTGCTATTAATTGCATTTACTTTAAACATTGCAAAAAAAATAACACCTCAACATAAATTATATTTAATACTAAATGTTGTAGGTGCAGCATTGGCAGGTATTAGCAGTTTTATGATAGGCTTTTGGCCCTTTGTTATACTTGAATTTGTTTGGGTTTTTGCATCGTTAATTCCATTATTAAAAAAATAAAATTGTGAGTTATATTATTTCAGGCATACAACAAGTAGGCATTGGCGTTTCTAACGTACACCAAGCGTTTAATTGGTATAATCAACATTTCGGAATGGATATTCCAATTTTTGAAGAAGCTGCCGAAGCAAATTTAATGTTACCATACACCGGTAACATGCCTCATAAGCGACATGCTATATTGGCAATTAATTTAAAAGGCGGTGGCGGTTTTGAAATTTGGCAATACACAAGTAGAACGCCTCAAGCACCAAAATTTAAAATACAGTTAGGTGACTTAGGTTTTTTTTGCGCAAAAATAAAAAGCGATAATGTTGAAGCATCGTATCACTTTTTAAAATCAAAAAATGTTGAAGTATTAGGCGAAATTTCTACAAATCCTTGCGGGCAAAAACATTTTTATTTAAAAGATGCTTTTGGTAATTTATTTGAAATAATTGAAGACATTGTTTTTTTTGGAAAGGGGCAGCAGCATACCGGCGGACCAATTGGCATGGTAATAGGCGTTTCAAATGCAGATAAGTCTATAAAATTTTATTCGGATATATTGGGTTATGATAAAACTTTAAGCGATACTTCAAATAATTTTTCAGATTTTGATGCCCTGCCGCACGAAGCTAAATCTTTTCGTAGAGTTATATTAACGCACTCTAAAAAAAGAGCGGGTCCATTTAGTAATTTGTTTGGAAATAGTTACATTGAACTTATTGAAGCAAAAAATTATACGCCTAAAAAAATATTTGAAAATCGTTTTTGGGGCGATTTAGGATTTATTCATTTGTGCTTTGATATAAAAAACATGAAAGCGCTTCAGAAAAAATGCGAATCAATAGGGCACCCATTCACAGTTGATGGAGGTGCAGGCTTTGAAATGGGCGAAGCAGCGGGACATTTCACATACATTGAAGACCCAGATGGCTCTTTAATTGAATTTGTTGAAACAAAAAAAATGCCCATATTAAAAAAATTAAACTGGTATCTTGATTTAACAAAACGTCCACCTGAAAAACCCTTACCTAATTGGATGTTAAAAGCACTAAGATTTAACAGAAAAAAACAATAAAATGACAAAAGGAAGATTAGAAGCTTTTAGCGACGGTGTATTTGCAATTATTATAACCATAATGGTGTTGGAGCTTAAAGTGCCTGAGGGGCACACCTTTGAAGTTCTAAAACCATTACTCCCTAAATTTTTATCTTATATTTTAAGTTTTATTTATGTAGGAATTTATTGGAACAATCATCATCACTTATTTCACGCCATTCAAAAAATAAATGGGAAAATAATGTGGTCTAATCATTTTTTATTATTCTGCCTTTCACTCATTCCCTTTAGTACCGCTTGGATGGGCGAAAATCATTTTGAGCATTACACCGTTGTGTTATACGGTATAAACTTAGTAATGTGTGCCATTGCTTTTACTATTATTGAAAAAATTGCCATACGTACCGAAGGCAAAAACTCTAAAATTGGAACAGCCATCGGCAATCACACAAAGGAATACATTTCGGTTGCTTTGTATATTATTGGAATCGTTGCTGCATTTTTCTTTTCTATCATTGGTGCAGTGTGTTACGCCATTGTAGCCTTTATTTGGCTTATTCCCGATAAAAGAATTGAAAAAAAATCAGAATAATTGTATATTTAAATATGCTTAAATACTTAAAACTACTTTTATTATGTAGCCTTCTTTTAAACTCGTCTTGTAAAGTTGGGCGCTTTATCGTTTACAATTTTGCCGATATAAGCGATTATAAAATATTTACATCAAAGCCTTTAAAATCATCTAACACAAAGTTTACCTTTAATGAAAGTAAAACAGGAAAAATTCCTAAAAAAATTAATGATATTGCCTTTGATGATTTTCTTAAAAAAAATAAAACCGTTGCGTTTATAGTAATAAAAAACGACACTATTCAATACGAAAACTATTTTAACGGCTATAATAAAGAAAGTATTGTAGCTTCATTTTCAATGGCAAAATCGTTTACTTCAATTTTAATTGGATGCGCAATTGATGATGGGCTAATAAATTCAATTAACGATCCTATTACAAATTACCTCCCCGAACTCGAAAAAAACGGACTAAATAAAGTAAAAATAAAACACCTGTTGCAAATGACTTCTGGCATAAAGTATAACGAAAGTTATTTTAATCCTTTTGGCGATGCTGCCAGTTATTATTACGGTACTAAATTACAAAAACAAGTTTTAAAAATGAAACTTATACGCGAGCCAGGAATAAAATTTGAGTACATAAGTGGGAACACACAATTGTTAGGAGAAATCTTAAATAGAGTTTTAAAAGGGAAAACTATTACCACCTATTTTCAAGAAAAAATTTGGACACCTTTAGAAATGGAATACGACGCATCGTGGAGCACCGATAAAAAAAACGGAATTGAAAAAACATTTTGTTGTGTAAATGCTCGAGCGCGCGATTTTGCTAAAATTGGCAGGTTATTTGAACAAAAAGGAAAATGGAATGGCAAACAAATTGTATCAGAAAAATGGGTTAAAGAATCAACAAAACCTGATACCACAGAAGGGGGCGCAAAGTTTTATCGCAACCAGTGGTGGTTACCAACTGTTAATGGTGACTTTATGGCACAGGGATTTTTAGGTCAATACATTTATGTAAATCCGGCTAAATCATTAATTATAGTGCGGTTAGGAAAAAATGAAGGAAAAGCAAATTGGTGGACATTGCTACCCTCTTTGGCCGCCCAATATTAATTGTTTTGTGTTTTTAAATTACTTATTTATTACTTCAAAATTACACTCTTCTGTCTCTCCCTCTCCGTCTGTAATAAAAAGTTTATGTTTTCCCAACGACGGCATTATAGATAATTGATGAAATTTTTTTGTTACACCTATATAACTCTCATCTAAATACCAAAAAATTTCAGCATCAGCTTTTTTATGCGTGGCATGTAAAATAATTGTGTTTTTTTTTCCAAGCTCATTTACCGGTGCATATAATTTAAAATTATTTTTAGGATATACAATGCTAATTTGATTTATTGATTGCTCGTTAATGCAGCCCTGAAGGTAAGGTGGCAGCGGCTTATAAAAAACGCTGTGTTGTTTAAAATAATATTCTTGTAGTGGGGAGGTAATAAACCACGCTTTTGACTTCATTTTTGAAACGTCATAGCAATTGCTATTAACTCTGTAGTTATACGTTTCATCTAAAAAAATTGTTTTATGAAAAGGGCAAAATCCGCAAGCATCACTCCCGGCAGGTACATCACATAGTTTTTTATCCGGACAAATTGCAGATGCCCTATAACCACTCTGCATGCAAATTAATTTTTTTTCAAAATCAAGTGTTGGTTTTGCAAACCATTGTTTGTTTGTTAGTCTATTAAAAACACTAAACATTAAAGGCGCTGCACATGTTGTTCCTGTTAAATCAGGTCTTCCTTCTCCACTGGCATTACCAACCCAAACAGCTACTATGTAATTGGCAGTTAAGCCAACCGACCAAGCGTCCCTATATCCAAAACTTGTACCTGTTTTCCAAGCTATTTTGTATCTATTTAAAAATTTGGCCCAGCCTACATAATCTTGTGGTCTTAATAATTCAGTCATTGCGTTAAATGTTAACCATAACGATGATGCATTTATAATATCTGTTTTACTATAGTTTAATTTCGGCGCATTGTTTTCGCTAATATATAGCAATGGTTTATAGCTATTGGTAACATACAAATTTCTACTATTATTAAATGTATTTAAACTTCTGGCTAATGAAGCGTATGCACTTGCTATGTCAAATAATGTAGCCTCTCCGCCGCCTAAAATTAAAGAAAGACCGTAGTTTTGAGTGCTTCGGGTAAATGTTTTAAAGCCTAATTGTTTTAAGCGATGATGAAATTTTGACATACCATAATCTTGTAACATTTTTACAGCAGGTATGTTTAACGACCTAGCTAAAGCTTGATTTGCCGGCACTAGTCCATCAAAAGTTAAATTATAATTTTTTGGAGAATATGACCCAAATTGAACAGGCACATCTTCTAATAACATAGATGGTAAAAGCTTATGCTCACTTAGCATAAGTGCATATAAAAATGGTTTTAAGATACTACCTGTACTCCTAGGCGATTTAATTATATCTACAAAATTTTGGTATTCATTTAAATTACTTTCGCTGTTGCCTACATAGCTTAAAATTTTTCCACTATTAACTTCTGCTACAAGCACACAAGCATTATAAATTTGGTTAGATTTAAGAGATGCAACATGGTTATTAAGCAAATTTGTACAGGCTACCTGTAGTTCTTTACGTATGGTTGTTTTGTATTTTTTCCCCTTTCCTTTTTCAGCAACAATTCGCTCAAGCAAATGAGGGGTAATTTGAGGAATATTAAATGGTTTTTCGGGTAGAGCTTCTTGTAGCGATAATTCATAGGTTCGTTTATCAATAATTTTAGTGTCGTATATTTTTTTTAAAACTTTATTTCTTTTTTCTAATAATTTATGTTGATTTTTTCCGGGATAAATAAGTGAAGGAGCATTTGGTAAAACTGCAAGAGTGGCACATTCAGCCCAAGTTAAATTTTCTTGACTTCTTCCAAAATAACGCCATGCTGCGGCTTGTAAGCCAATTACATTACTCCCAAATGGTGCATTAGAGGTGTAGTAATTTAAAATAGTTTTCTTTTTATAAGAACATTCTATTCTAAAAGCTAAAAGTATTTCAATTATTTTTTGATAATAATTTCTTCGTTTTTTTCCTCTAATCATTCTGGCTAACTGCATAGTAACTGTACTCCCACCCGATTTAATTTTACCGGCATCTATATTACCAAGCAATGAGCGGTAAAGCGAAACCGGATTTACACCCAAATGATGATAAAAATACGCATCTTCAAAGGCAAGAATACATTTTTCAAATTTTATAGGAACACTGTCTGAAAGCGGAAATCTCCACTGACCATCATCTGCAATTTGGGCAGCTAACAACTCTCCATTTTCATCTAATAAAACTGTACTATAACTCGAATTAAATAAGTTTTTTGGTAACCAAATCCAAAAAATAAATAGTAAATAAAACAAACTAATGTATAATTTCTTTTTACGATTAATATGCGAAAATATATTTACCAAACCTTTCAATTACAAGTTTAAATTTAATTACTTTGTGTTAAAATTAATTGAAAAAAATAGCGATACTTTTTGTAAAATTTTATAAGGCAAGCATTCGCCCCTTATTACCTAATGTGTGCAGATTTACTCCATCATGCAGCGACTATGCTATTGAAGCCCTGCAAAAGTATGGTTTTTTAAAAGGAGGTTTTTTATCCTTAAAACGTATAGTAAGGTGTAATCCGTTTTGCAAACACGGGCATGACCCTGTACCTTAATTATTTTTGAGATATGTGACATTTGTTACATAAAATTAAAATTAATCAAAATAACTTTGTATCAAATTATTAATAAATTGATATGAAATATGTAATTGTAGGAGCTGTTGCAGGAGGAGCCAGTGCAGCTGCAAGGTTAAGAAGATTAGATGAAAAAGCAGAAATTATTTTATTTGAAAAAGGTGAATATATTTCATACGCCAATTGTGGTTTGCCATATTATATAGGTAATGTTATTAAAAAGAGAGACGCCTTATTTGTTCAAACAGCCAATGCCTTTAACAAACGCTTTAATATTGATGTAAGAGTAAAAACAGAAGTTATTGCCATACATCCTGAAACTAAAACTGTAATAGTAAAAAATCAAAATACACAAGAAGAATATCAAGAATCCTACGATAAACTTATACTTTCGCCAGGTGCAGAGCCTATCAAACCGCCATTACCCGGAATAACACATGAAGGAATATTTACACTTAGAAATGTAAATGATACAGATTATATAAAATCATTTGTACAACAAAGCAATGTTAAGCGCGCCGTAGTAATTGGCGCAGGATTCATAGGACTTGAAATGGCTGAAAACTTACATCATATTGGCCTTAATGTTTCAATTATTGAAATGGCTAAGCAAGTATTAGCACCGGTTGACTATACAATAGCCGCAATACTTCAAAAACATATTAGATCAAAAGGTGTAAATTTATTATTAAATGTTGCTGTTACAAGTTTTGAAAAAACAAATTCAGGTATAAAAGTTAACTTAAATAATGGCGAGTTTATTGAAACAGACCTTGTAATTTTATCAATTGGCGTCAAACCTGATAGTCATTTAGCCACAGCAGCAGGCCTAAAGATAGGTGCTACTAAAGGCATTTGGGTAAATGAGTATTTACAAACCTCTAACCCCGATATTTATGCAGTAGGCGATGCTATTGAATTTCCTCATCCAATTTCAAAACAAGCAACAATAACATATCTTGCGGGGCCTGCAAATAAACAAGGACGTATTTGTGCAAACAACATTGTATTAGGAAATAAACATAAATACAATGGCTCAATAAATACAGCTATTGTAAAAGTTTTTGATTTAACTGTGGCTACAACAGGTATTGCTTCAAAACACTTAAAAATTTTAAATATTAAGCATCTTACTTCAATAACCCACAGCGGCTCACATGCAGGTTATTACCCGGGAGCCAATCAAATGACAATTCAACTTGCTTATTCACCTGAAAACGGAAAAATTTTAGGTACTCAAATTATTGGTGTATCTGGGGTTGACAAGCGTATTGATGTTTTTGCAAGCGCAATCAAAAACAATCACTCAATTTATGAACTAACTGAGTTTGAACATGCATACGCCCCTCCATTTTCATCGGCTAAAGATCCTGTAAATATTGCTGCATTTGCAGCAGAAAACGTTTTAACTGAAAAAGCAAGACTAGTTAATTGGGATGAATTTCAAAATTTACAAGCCGACACTTATATATTAGATGTTAGAACAGAAGCAGAAACAAGCACAGGCATAATCCCAAAATCAATAAACATTCCTATTGATGAGCTTAGGAAAAGGATAAATGAAATTCCAAAAAACAAAAAAATACTTATTTATTGTGCCGCAGGTTTAAGGGGATATTTAGCGCAAAGAATTTTACTGCAAAATGATTATAAGTTGGTGTTTAACCTTTCCGGAGGCTATCAAACATGGCTTGTATGTACCGAGGAAGAAAATTACCTTAAAAAAAACAAAATTGAAACAGTATAAAGCATAAATTACAAATTTGTGATTTTTATTTACTCTTAAATGCCTATTTTTGCCGACTTAATGTTGAGGCAAAAATTCATATTTTTTCTTTTTATACTACTTTTTTTAGTAGAGATAAATTATATTCATGCGCAAGGAAATGATGAAACAAATTACTACAAGGGCCTACTCTCTAACAGATTTGATAGTTTAGAAAAATGGAGCGTACACTTTCAATTAACGAGTATTATGCAATGGCACCCTGACTTTCAAGCACAATATACCGGAATAAATAGCTTGCACACAAAATCAGAAAATGCTTTATCATTAACTACAACATTGTTTTTAGGAAGAAAACTATGGAAAAATGCTTCTTTCTTTTTTAACCCGGAAATTGCCGGTGGCAAAGGGCTAAGCTCAGTGCTTGGTTTAGCCGGTGCAACTAATGGCGAAACTTTTAGAATTGGCGATCCTGCCCCTGCTTTATACATTGCACGTTGCTTTTTTGAACAACATATTCCGTTAAAACATTCAAAAACAGAACATCGTAACGGAGAGGTAAATCAAATTGCCGATAACATTCCCGAATCGCGCATTACCATTTCAATTGGAAAATTTTGTTTAGCCGATTTTTTTGATGATAATGCCTACAGCCACGATCCACGAAGTGAATTTATGAACTGGAGTTTAATGGACAATGGCGGCTGGGATTATATGGCGAATACACGCGGTTATACCTGGGGCGCAGCAATTGAGCTTATAAAACCGGGCTACGCAATCCGATTAGCTTCGGCAATGGTTCCTAAATCAGCTAACGGTAGTGAATTTGACACACATGTTGATAAGGCTAGCGGCAACAACCTTGAGTTTGAAAAAAAGTTTAAAATAAATAATCATCCCGGTAATTTTAGAATTTTGGGCTTTGCAAACTTTACCTCGGCTGTTAAATACACAACAGCCATAAATTTAATGGCAAAAGGCGATAGCTCTCTTATCCCAATAATTAATGGGCAAACACCCGGTACACAATATGGCGCTATAAAATACGGTGGTGGCTTTAGTTTTAATCAAGAAATAAATAAATACATGGGTGTTTTTGCCAGAGCAAGTTGGAATGATGGACAGACTTGCACATGGGCATTTACACCAATTGATCAGTCAATTAGTGGTGGGATTAGAGTTAAAGGTCATTTAATAGGTCGCCCTACCGATAACTTTGGCTTAGCCTACGTTGCAAATGGCGCATCTGTTGACCATAGAAATTATTTAAACGCAGGAGGCAATGATTTTATGCTTGGCGATGGTAAGTTAAATTATGGCTACGAACAAATTTTAGAATGTTTTTATAAAGTAAAACTTACTGATTGGTTATGGGCAACTGCCGATTATCAGTTTATTACAAACCCTGCTTATAATAAAGACAGAGGGCCTGTGCATGTATTAAGCGCAAGAGCTCACTTTGAGTTTTAAAACAATTTTCTAAATTTATTTTAGAAAAAATCTTTCTATTTTGCTTTTTCATAAAGCGCATTTAATGCAGATATATTTCTATATTTAAATCATAATTTAATTATACCGTCTTTAAAAAATTTACAAATGAAAAAAATATTATTATCAATTGCTCTTATTTTTAGCACTTACTCTTTAGTAACCGCACAATGCGGAAGTAGGTATGACATCAACATGTTTAGCGTAACCGGTACTACCGGCATAGTTTATGGTCAAAACGTATCGGCATCAAGCAGCACTAACCAAACAACATTAACCTTAGATTTTTATCAGCCCACCGGCGATGTAGCAACCGCGCGTCCTTTAATAATATGGGCGCATGCAGGTTCATTTATTGGCGGCTCTTCTTCAGACCAAGATGTTGATACATTGTGCTACCGCTTTGTTAGAAAAGGTTACGCCTGTGCATCTATCAATTATCGCTTAGGAGTTACTTCATACGACTCGTTAGGATTTATTTACGCATTAATACGTTCGGTGCAGGATATGAAAGCTGCTGTGCGCTTTTTTTATAAAGATCGCAGCACAAGCAACACCTACAAAATAGATACAAATAATATTTTTATTGGAGGTAGCTCGGCAGGCGCTTTAATGGTTTTACATTACGCTTTTTTAAAACGATCGTGCCAATTAACACAATATGTATCACAACATACACTAGATTCTTTAGGTGGATTAAGTGGTTATAGCGGCAATCAATGCTATTCAGAAAAAATTAAAGGCGTTATAAACTTGTGTGGCACTTTGGGCACTTATGGCTGGATAGAAGCCGGTGACATTCCTTTTTGCTCAATGCATGGCACTAATGATAATACTATAAATTATAATCGCGGTAATGTGTTGCCAACATTTCCTTTTCATATTTTAGTTGCTGATGGCAGCAGAATGTTGTATAAACAAGCACAAACAGTGGGTGTTCAAAATAATTTTTATACATGGAATGGGGCAGACCATATTCCTTATGCCGGCACTACTGCAACTGAAATGGCTTATATGGACACTACCGTTAACTTTGTAAAAGATTATTTATTGCAGCGAATGGGCTACACCTGTACATTAAGCATGCCCGCTAATGCAGCTTATGGAACAGCAAATTTATATACCTACACTAATTGCTCGGGTAATATACAGTCTCCATGCTCTGTTACCGGCATAGCCAATCATGAGTTTCAACCTGTAAAAAAAATATATCCTAACCCTTCAAACAATACCATTCAAATTGACTTTAATCAAAATGAAACGCACTATTTGCAGCTAAGCGATATTTCGGGAAGAGTAGTGAAAACAATTAGTTCAGGTGCTTCAACTGTTTTTATACAGAAAGAAAATATCACTGAAGGAATTTATTTTTTGAAAGTAGAAAATACTAAAGGTCAAACTTCAACCTTTAAAATTCTATTTAATTAATCCTGTTTTACTAATTTCTTTTTGACCTTTGAGCCATTACTCAATGTAATTTCAAGAAAGTAAATGCCATTAGGTATTTCAGAAATATCAATACTACTATTGATTGTATTACTTATTTTTATTAGAGTTCCGGTAATATCATAAAACAAACATTCACTTAAATAGGGTAAATTAATATTAACTATGCCTTTGGCAGGGTTCGGATAAATAATTGTGCTGTTATCTGTTAAAGTGCTTTCATTAATTCCAGCAGTATTTGTGCGAATAAACCTACCCGTTTTAACAATTGAATTTATTTTTAAGCGAACATAGTATATTCCATAAGGAAGCTGAATATGTTTGATAATTTAACGCATACGAGCCCGCCGGCAATAAGCTATTTAAAAAAAATGTATGCATAGTACTACCCATTACATTAAACACTTCTAGTGTTACAGTATCGTTTTGAGAAATTGAAAAATGAATAACTGTGCTTGAATCGCATACCACAGGAGATATGTACAGCGAATCGGCTGCATACGCTGTTTTTAATGTAAATACACTAAAAAAGAGAAGTATTAAAATCTGTTTCATATATAAAAACGCAAAGTTAATTATAAACTTTATAAATTATGGGTTTACTGGGGCTTGCATCGTTTTCAAACGCTGCAATTTGAATGTTTAAAATATATGTGCCGTCATCAACTTCATTTGGCACATAAATCATTTCAGTAATTGTTTTATGTAGTTGCGTGTTGTGAGGGTATTCCCAAAATGCATGATGCGCCTCAAGTTTGCCGCCGTCAACCTCTTTGTCAACGCTTGGTAGGTCAAATAATAAATGTTGAATGTTTTTAGAGTTTAAAAACTCAATGGCTTCTTTTGTAAAATACGGCCAATTAGTATTACTGTATTGCATATGTTTTTTGGCAGACGAATTGCCTAGTGTACGAATAATAAGCGCCTCGCAATTGATGATGTTACTTAACGCTTCACCCAGTGCAGATGCAGAAATTATAAAATCGCCGTTTTCAATTTCTTGAGGTAAAATGGTAATTAACTCTGCAACAAACATAAAGCGTTTAAGCGATGAGTTAATGGTGAAGTTTTCTTTACTTATATGCCCAACGCATTCGGTATGCGTGCCATTTCCATGAGGGTTGAACGTAATGTTTCTAAAATTTACACTTCCACCTTTATTAACATCACCAATCCAGTTGCCAGTTACAACGCTTTCAATTTTCATAGGTTCAACGTACCAAGCGCTAACAGCTGATTTTTCGTTGCTTAGTGGAATTGATATATCAATAGGATTAAAAAAATCAACTTTATAATCTTTTCCTGCATGAAAAATAGTAGCAATCATAATATTTGTTTTAAAATTAAGTAGAAGTTTATTTAAATTTTATATCCTAAATTTGAAATCATAACTGAATAACAAATTATATGTTTAATTTGGTTAAAGTTATAATTTTAGACTCAGAAATGAATAAGAACTATAAGAAATTTTTAATTATTCAAACTGCTTTTATTGGCGATGCTATTTTGGCATCTTCATTAATTGAAAAATTGCATGCTATTTCCCCAGTAAGTGAAATTTCAATATTAGTTCGCAAAGGAAATGAGGGTATTTATCATTTACATCCTTTTTTAAAAGAAATACTAATTTGGGATAAGAGTAAAAATAAAATTAAGAATTTGCTTTCACTTCTTTATAAAGTAAGAAAACAAAAATATGATGTAGTCATTAATTGCCACCGTTATGCATCTTCCGGAATTATTGCCGGTTTTAGTAATGCAAAACACATTGCCGGGTATAAACAAAACCCTTTTTCTTTTTTATTTAATGTTACTGCACACCATTCGCTTAACAATAATTTACATGAAATTGAGCGCTATAATTTATTAATTGAAGATTTTACAAATACCGTAATTTTTAAACCTAAATTATATACCGAAGCTATAGAGAGAGGTTTATCTAACTACATTCAGCAAAGCCCTTATGTTTGCATGGCGCCGGCTTCGGTTTGGTTTACAAAACAATTACCCGAAAAAAAATGGATTGAGTTAATTAATTTAATACCAGAGCAAGTAACTATTTTTGTATTAGGTGGGAACACTGATGTTGAATTATGCGAACGCATTATTAAAAGTGCTAAGCATAAAAAAATCAACAATTTGTCGGGCAAACTAAATTTATTACAATCAGCTGCCCTAATGAAAAACGCAAAAATGAATTATGTTAATGACAGTGCGCCGCTACATTTATGTTCAGCTACTAATGCCTCTGTTACAGCATTTTTTTGTTCAACTGTTACCGGTTTTGGTTTTGGGCCTTTAAGCAACAAGCAAACTATAATAGAGGTGCAAAATTTAAGTTGTCGCCCTTGTGGCATTCATGGATTTAAATCTTGCCCAAAAAAACACTTTAATTGCGGCAATGAAATAAATTTATCTAAATTAAATTTTGATTTTTAACTTTGTAACCTTTATTGAATTTTGAATTATACTATCATTAAATTATATCCTACATTTCTAATTATACTATATTGCAGCATAAATGTGTTGGTTGCGCAAAATGTTACTATTAGAGGCAAAGCACATGTTAGTTATGCCGGCAAAAAAATTGAACTTTTATCGTACCAAGATTTAATTACTAAAATTACCATTAAAGAGGGTGTTGATACAATTGAGAGTGATGGCTTTTTTGAATTAAAATTTCAAGCTGATTTTACACAAGCTATAATTTTAAAAATTGAAAATATTGTTGCCAAACTATATGTTGAACCAAATTTTGTGTATGGCATCACTATCCCTGAAGCAGATAAAAGCTTAGAGCGCGATAAAGATACAGAGTTAGAAATCTCGCCTAACATTATTGGGAACGACTCAACTGAGTTAAACCATTTAATGTATGATTTTCAGGAGCAAAAAAATAAATTATTTATAACAGAAAATAATATGTTTTTAAATCGTCCGGAAATTTTTAAGCGAACCGATTCGTTGAAATTAAATTGCAATAAACGTTACATAAAAATAAAAAATGCTTACTTTTTAAATCATGTTGAATATGAATTTGCGTCAATTAACATGAGTGTTGCAAGAGGGAAAAATGCGCTAATAAATTATTTCATTATTGAAAAACCCATACAATACAGTAATTACGATTACATGGCGTTTTTTGAAAGCTCTTTTAAAGGTTATTTAACCGAAATTGCTTCTACCAGAAAAGGGCAATCGCTATTCAATATTATTAATACAAAAGCAAGTTGGGAAAAATTAAATGCTTTTATGTTGGAAGATAAATTTTTAAAAAAAGATAGCATTAGAGAATTAGTTGCCATATTAAACCTATGGCAAATGCATTATAGCAATGATTATAGCCCTGAAGCAATTAAAATAATATGTAATGACTTTTTGCGAGAAACTAAAAATAAAACACATAAAACTATTTTATCAAACATGCTTGCACATTTTAATAAAATGATTGTTGGAACGCCTGCACCTGATATTATAGCAAGAACAAAATTAGGAACAATGGGAAGTTTAAACAGTTTTAAAAATCGTTGGATTTATCTTAATTTTTTTAGCACTTCAAATATTGAAAGTGTAAAAGAAATGGGTAAAGTTTATGATTTAAAAAAGAAGTATGCCGATAAAATTGTGTTTATAAGCATTTGCTTAAGCGATAGCATAAAAGAATATATGAATTTTTTAAAAACAAATCCAAAATTTGATTGGAATATTTGGTATAACTACGACTCATCAATTCCAATTACAGCTAAAGATAAGTACAACATTGTAGGAACAGAAGCTTATTTTTTAATTAGTAATTTAGGTAATTTGGCAGCATCTCCGGCATTAAGTCCAAGCGCCGGTATTGAAAAAAGATTTAATGCAATTTTTAAAATTCGTAAACGTCAAAATAAAATAGGCATAAAATAATTAAAAATGAAAAAATTAAACCCTGCCGTTTTTAATAAAGAACAGATTGTTTACGAAGACAATCATATATTAATTATAAATAAAATTGCCGGACAAATTGTGCAAGGCGACAAAACAGGTGATATACCATTAAGTGAATTAATTAAAAATTTCATTAAACAACGAGACAATAAACCCGGAAATGTTTTTTGTGGCGTAATACATCGACTAGACAGGCCCGTAAGTGGCTTAGTTATATTTGCAAAAACATCAAAAGCACTCAGTAGGTTTAACGAACTTTTTAAAGAAAAAAAAATAGAAAAAAAATACTTAGCGGTTGTTAAACAAAAACCAAAAGCAGAGGAAAGCGTACTAACACACTATTTAATTAAAAATGAAAAATATAATACTTCAAAAGCATTTAAAAATGAAATTAAAAACTCGCTAAAAGCTATTTTACACTATAAATTAATTGCGTCTAGCAACAATTATCACCTCTTACAAATAAACCTTGAAACGGGGAGACATCACCAAATACGTTGTCAATTGGCCGCAGAAGGCATGCCTATTAAAGGCGATGTTAAGTATGGTTTTGCACGTCCAAATGAGGGGGGGTATTTACATTTGCACAGCCATATTTTAAAATTTATACATCCTATTAAACAAGAAGAAATTACAGTGAATTGTTTGCCACTAACTACAGATGTCGTTTGGGATTTTTTTATTGAAAACAAATGTATTTAATGCGCAAATAAACTTGATTTGCTTTTAAAATAGATTAACTTTGCAATTCTAAAAAACTTAAAAAATGAAAATTTTAAAAAAAATTTTTAAATGGACAGGGCTTAGTCTTCTAATTATTATTTTGTTATTAATAATTGCGCCGTTTATATTCAAAAACAAAATTGTTTCCATTGTTAAAGAACAGGCAAATAAAAATTTAAATGCAAAAGTTGACTTTGGCGAATTTGATTTAAGCATTTTCTCAAGCTTTCCTGATTTTCGTTTTGAAATTAATAACGTGTCGGTTGTGGGGGTAAACGAGTTTAATAATGATACATTAGCCTTTATTAATCAATTAAGCACCGATATTAATCTTAAATCTGTTATTAGCGGTGGCCCTTATGGCATTAACTCAATAACCATTGAAAAACCAATTATACACGCTAAGGTGCTAAAAAGTGGTAAAGCTAATTGGGATATTACAAAATCAGATTCGGCAACAAGTGCAGCGCCAACCGCCACAACAGCACCAACAAAATTTAATATAAAATTAAAAGAGTTTAAAATTATAGATGCTAATATTACTTATGCAGATGAAAAATCTGATATGAATGCAGATATTAAAAACTTAAATTACACCTTAAAAGGTGATTTTACTCAAGATGAGTTTGTGCTTTCAAATGCACTTGATATTAATCAAATTACTTTTAGCATGGGACCGGTTAATTATTTAACCAAAACAAAAATTGCATTTAAAGCAAATCTTGAAATGAATATGCCACAAAGCAAATACACTTTTAAAGAAAACGAACTTAGTTTAAATAATTTAACCTTAATGTTTGATGGCTTTGTACAAATGCCCGATTCAAATATTAATATGGATATAAAATTTAATACCAAGCAAACTGAATTTAAGTCTATATTATCTTTAATACCGGTTGTTTACAGTAAAAGTTTTTCTGACATTAAAACATCTGGAAAGCTTGCGCTTAGCGGTTTTGCAAAAGGGATCTATAATTCTAAACAATACCCTGCGTTTGCAGTTAATTTAGCCATTAATGATGCTATGTTTAAATATCCGTCGCTGCCAAAATCAGTTAACAATATTAATGTAGATATCCAAGTTAAAAACCCAAATGGCATTTTAGATGCAACTACAATTGATATTAATAAATTTCATGTTGAAATGGCCGGTAATCCTGTTGATTTAACCGCTCACGTTAGTACACCAATATCAGACCCAAGCCTTATTGCAAACATAAAAGGAATAATCAATTTAAATTCTGTTAAAGAATTTATACCACTTGAAAAAACAGATAATCTTAGTGGTACAATTAAATCAGATATTAGTATTGCAGGTCATCAAAGCGCGATTACTAAAAAGGAGTACGATAAATTTAAAGCGTCAGGAAGTTTAGAAATAGACAAAATGAATTACAAAACAAATAGCATTAATTATGAAGTTTTGCTAAATACCTTAAAATTAAATTTTACTAATAAGTTTGTTGAACTAGCCGCATTTGATGCAAAGCTTGGCAAAAGCGACATTCAAGCAAATGGTAAAATTGAAAATTTTATGGAATATGTTTTTAAAGGAGGCTTAATTAAAGGCGATTTTACACTTAATTCAACTTTAATGGATATTAACGAACTAACATCTTCCTCATCAACTAGCACACAAACAAGCGCCACAAATGCTGCAACAACAAGTACTAACGCTACTAGTGCTAGCTCAGTTATATTAGTGCCCGCTAATATTGACTTTAATTTAAATACAAAAATAGCCAAAGTATTGTACACTAATATGACTATTGAAAATATGCAAGGGAATGTTATTGTGCGTAATGAAAAAGTTGACATGACAAACCTTAAAATGAACACCATGGATGGGCAGCTTACAGTGAACGGTTTTTACGAAACAAGTAATAAGTTAAAACCAACAACAGGCTTAAATTTAAAAATTGAAAACTTTGATATACAACAAACATTTAAAACATTTAATACCGTTAAAAAAATTGCTCCTGTAGCAGAATATGCAAAAGGGAAATTTACAGCAACACTTGAAAACTTTAATACTTCGCTCAACTCAAAAATGGAGCCCGATTTAAATTCAGTTAACGCTAATGGTATTTTAAAAACAAGTAAAGTTAATGTTGGCGGATTTCCTCCATTTGTAAAATTAGGCGAAGCGTTAAAAATTGAACAATTAAAATCGCAAGACATTAGCGATTTAAATTTAAAATATCAATTGAAAAATGGCCGTATTGTTATGGATCCATTCAATACAAAAATTAATACTATTCCTGTAAATATTAATGGCAGCACAGGAATAGACCAAACTATTGATTACACTTGGAAAATGGAAATTCCTAAAAATATGCTGGGAAGCGCTGCAAATGAAGCCATAACAAGTTTAATAAACAAAGCCAATGGCGCTGCCGGCACAAACATTGCACTTGGCGATAAAATTAATATTACAGCTTTATTTGGCGGTACAGTAATGAAGCCCACAGTAAAAACCAGTTTAAAAGATGATGCTAAAAGTGCCGTAAGTACATTAACCACACAAGCTTTAAACTCCGGAATTGACAAAGCAAACGCCGAAGTTCAAAAAATATTAGACGATGCAAAAGCGCAATGTGAAAAACAAAAAGCAGATGCTCAAACACAAGCCGAACAATTCAAAAAAGATGGTTATGCCGCTGCCGATAATTTAGTTGAGCAAGCAGATAATCCTATTGCTAAAATTGCCGCTAAAAAAGCAGCCGAAAAAGCCAAACAAGAGGTTGATAAAAAAGTGCAAAAAGTGTTAGATGATGCTGATGCCAGATGTCAAAAAACAATTGCTGATGCAAAACTTAAGGCCGATGCAAAAGCAGCTGAAAATAAAAAATAACAAAGTATAAAATTTTGCTATTCCATTCTTACATTTTTTTACTATACATTAAAATCGTACCCTTTATTAAAACTTTGTAACCTATATTGTATTGTATATAAGCGTAAAACAGGCAGTAACAAAAACTGATGGCAAATAAAAGTGCAAACTTTTTTTAGAGCGAGGTAGTTATATCAATTTTATCTGTAACTTCAAGTGTGATTAAAAAAAGTATTGCATACATTTTTATTTTTATTGTTTTTTCTGCTACTGCTCAATATTCATCAGAAATAAAATTATTATTGAAAAAAGTTAAAGATGCATCTTATTACGACTCAATTCATCTTTTTAAAGTTGGCGAAGAAACTATAAACAAAGCGCTTAAAACTTCTTTTGATAAGGCAGCTGTAGCTGATGTTTATATTCATTACGGCAATTATTTCTATTATACACAGAATGTAGCTCGAGCAAAAAATTATTTTACCCTTGCTCTAGAAAAAGCAAAACAAACTAATAATAGTTACATAAAACATTTAGCACTCATTAGGATTTTGTACTTAGATTACGAACAAGGATTAGGCTTAGATATTGAGCAAAATTTTAATTTATTATTGAACGAATGTCAAAAAAATAAAGATTATAAAAATGTTTGCGAAATACTAAACCTCTTAGGAATTATAAAAGAAAGTAAAAATCAAAAAGTCGAAGCTGCTAACTTATATTTAAAGGGTATCGCTATTTCTGAAAGCCAAAACATAGAGCGCTACCCGGCTGTTTTTAGAAACAATTTAGGCTTATTAAAATTTTATGCCAATCAAATTAATGATGCATTAGTTGATTATGAAAAAGCTTATCAAATAGCTAAAAAAGAAAATGATAAAAATTTACTAAGTCATCTTCAAATTAATATTTGCTTAGTATATGTTGCGCAAAATAAAATTTCAGAAGCGCTTTCTTTATTCAAAAACGTTATTAATTATACTAGAGCTAATAATCGCCCAAGAGAACTTTCAGTTGCATTTATTGATTTAGCGTCTTCTTTAAATAAACATAATAAAAAAGAGATAGCTTTATCCTATGCCGATTCGGCTATATTTATTTTAAAAGGAAGCTCATTAATTAACGAGTTAAGTGGTGCATACATTGGAAAATCGGAAATTCTAATTGATTTAAAACTATACTCTCAAGCACGGCAAACTTTAAAAGATGCTGAAGCAGTTTTTATAAAAACTAATCGTTTAGAAGATAGAATTATTTTTTATTACCTAAACTATAAAATTGCAAAAGAAGAACGTAACTATAAAGATGCTTTCAATTATATTTTGATGCACCAAACGTACAAAGACAGTTTAGAACATATTATGAATGGAAAAATCATTCAAGAACTTCAATTAAAGCACAATGTTCAAAAAAAGGAAATAGAATTAGAAAAAGAAAAATCAAAATATTTGCTACTTGAAAAAAAACACCAAGAGGAACGTTTTTTAAAGTGGTTAACAATTGGCATAGCATTGTTAGTTTTAATAGTGCTTGGTGGCATTGTATATTACCTGTACCTAAGAAAAGTGCAAGAAAAACAAATTTATTTTAGCAGACAATTAATTCAAACTATTGAAAACGACAGATCGCGTATTTCTATGGATTTGCATGACGATATAGGACAATCCTTATCAATGATTAAAGCAAAAATTTCTATTTTAAATGCTGATACAACACATAAAAAAATCGAAGAAGAACTTTCACGAGTAATTGACCAAACTCGAAATATTTCAAAAAATTTATATCCTTCGTATCTTGAAAAAATAGGTCTAATACGTTCCATTGCCCGTTTATTAGAAAACATACAATCAAGTACAAACATTGAATGTAGTTTTGATATCTCTGAAAAAGTAGAATTACTGCCCATTACAACAAAAACGCATTTGTACCGAATTATACAAGAGTGTAGTAATAACACTATAAAACATGCTCAAGCAAGCGCGTTAAAAATTACAATTACCCAGCGCCAACATGAATTTATATTAACCTATCAAGATAATGGAATAGGATTATCTAATAAACAAAAAAGTGGCTTAGGCTTACTGTCAATTGCCGAACGTTCAAAAATCATAAATGGGAATATAAGTATTGATACTAAAACAAATAAGGGTTTTAAATTAACGCTTAGGTATAGTGCATAACAGCCTTTAATAGTTTGCTAATCCAAATACATTTTTGAACAGTATCTATAATCTAATAATTTGGTATATTCACATCATGAAAAAATTATTTAGCATCTGTTTTTGTGCATTGTCAACATTTTTGATTTCACAATCAAATTACTTTCCTCTTTGGCATAAGCAATGGGCAGGCACTCAATTTTTACAAAAAATGTATGAAATTGATAAACAAGGTAATCATATTATTATTGGAGACCTTAATGGCACATATGATTTTGATCCCAGCCCTGCAACTTATAATCTAAACACTACGGGGGGCAAAGATGGTGGTGCAATTATGAAATTAGATAGTAATGGAGTTTTTTTGTGGGCAAAAAAAATTGTTGCCACAAATGATATTTACATAACAAATTTAAGTATAGATGGCGTTGGTAATATTTATTACACAATTCAATATGGTTATACAGGTGTTGTTGATGTAGATCCTGGTGCAGCAGTTATAAATGCAACCATCTCATCTGCTTCACCTAATCAGATTTTAGTTTCACTTGATAAAAATGGTAATTATAGATGGCACAGACAATTTGCTGTTGGTTCAACTGCATCAATTAATATACAGCATTTAAAAATCGACAGAAATAATCAAGTTTTTATATATGCAAATAATGGAAACTCATTATTTGACATAGATTTTGGCCCCTCAGTAGCTAATGTTCCTTTAGGTTTTTTTTATGCTCGTTATGATACATTGGGTAATTACCTTTGGAATAAAAGCGTTAGTACATACACAACCAATCCTAATATTTTTAAATTAGATTTTGATTACAATAATAATTTAATTATTCAAGGAGTATATGATAGCACTACAGACTTTGATTATAGTCCTTCAATCTATTCACTTTTAACACCTAATATATCAAATTCATACAACTATTATGTCATGAAAACTGACGCCCAATTAAACTTTAATTGGGTAAATGCTTTTCATAGTATTGGCTCATCAGAGCTTATGAAAACATTGATAGATACTTCAAATAATATTTTTATTTGTGGCTACTCTCCTTCGCAAAAATTTTGCCCAAAGTATAACGACACAACATATTTTCATTCTACCACCGGTAGTTGGACTTGGAACCCATTTATAATAAAATACAATGGATTTACGGGAAATTTTATGAATGATTTTTATATGTACAGGCCGGATCCTTTTGATTTTGATGTTGGCTCTGATGGAAAAATATATGTAAGTGGAGTGCTTGCAGGCACAGCAGACTTTGATCCTAGTGCAAGCACGTATAACTTAACCGGCGGTGTTTTGGGAGATGCTTTTATGGCAGTTTACGATAATAATTTTAACTTTTACCGCGCATATAAATACACAAATCAACCGGCTCCTGACGATTATCAATGTGGATTTTTCATTAAAAGTTGGGGTCCTTCAATCTATCTATACTCACTGCAAAACGGAAATGTTAATTATGGCAGCCTTTATTATCCCTATATGATAAATAGCACTTATGCAAAAGCATTAATAAAATTTAATATGCAAGGTGTAACAACAAGCATCAAAGAAGAGCCTGACCCTAAATTTTCACTTTATCCTAATCCAACAAATGATAAATTTTATTTCGAATTAAATAGCCCTGATAAAGTAAACATAGCATTATATGATATAAACGGCAGGCAAGTTTACAGCGAAATTTTAAACAGTAACTCAAATATTGATGTATCAAACTTAGTGCAAGGCATTTATACAGTAACAATAAAAAAGCAAAATTATGTAACAACTAAAAAGCTAGTTATACTTCGCTAATATATATGTTGGCTATCATTTGTTAAGACAGACTTCACTCTGAAAATAAATTTTGACATTCAAATAAATTGTAATAACTTTGTAATTACAATATCTGACAAATGGACGTTTCATTAATTTCAATAGGTAATTCAAAAGGTATTCGACTTTCGAAAACTTTAATAGAGAAATACAACCTGCAAGATACAATTGAATTAATTCTTGAGAAAGGTTATATCATTTTAAAACCTAAAACGAAGGCTCGTAAAGGGTGGGAAAAATCGTTCAAAAAAATGCATAAAAATGGCGATGACAAATTGCTTGTTTCAGACGTTTTTAAAGACGAAGACTTCGAAGAATGGAACTAAAGCAATATCAAATTGTATTGGTTAACCTCGACCCTACAATTGGCAGTGAAATGAAAAAGACTCGCCCTTGTGTTATTATTTCACCTGATGAAATGAATAAATATTTACAGACAATTGTAATTGCTCCCATGACAAGTAATTCAAAAAGTTATCCAACAAGAGTTCCAGTTAAACACAATAAGACAAAAGGTTGGGTTGTATTAGATCAAATTAGGACTGTAGACAGACAAAGAATAGTGAAAGTTTTAGATGTCTTAACTGAAAAAGAAATTTATAATGTTAAGACAATTATTCACGAGACATTCGTAGCGTAACAAACGTCAGCTAACAGCAAATAAACGTAAGCGGGCGGACTTCGGTCATCGCTCGGTGCGGAAAAGTGCTTACTAACGCGTTTTTATTTTGCGGCTCGCTAATAAAGTAAGTATCTTTAAAATACCTTTGGTCGGTTAAGCAAGTTGATGTTTCAAAAGCCCAACTACGCAAGGCCGCCAAACGTTAGCAGCAAGGCTAAAAAAACCAATACAAGCGGGCAGACCGTGAATTAAAATTATAAATTTGGAGAGTAGAAAAAATATTCATACTAAACCGCTAACAAGGAGCTGAATTAATCCAATCAAAATTACACATTGACCTTATTAAGTAGACTTGGTGGTTACAAAAAAGGGTCTTTTCAGGGTATACACAAAACAAAAAAACCCCATTTTACAGGGGGTTTAGAGGTATTTTGAGGTCCCGAGCGGATTCGAACCGCTGTAGGAGCTTTTGCAGAGCTCAGCCTAGCCACTCGGCCACAGGACCAATTGTACTTTAAAAAATTAAAATTAAACTTAATTTTAAACTTTTCCAAAATAGGGAAACAAAAGTACAATTTTTTTAGCAAATTGCTTCGTATTTAAATAAAAATGAATTTAAAATCTAAATTACCTAATGCAGGCACCACAATTTTTACAGTGATGAGTGCTCTTGCCCGTGAACATAATGCCATTAACTTATCTCAAGGATTTCCTGATTTTGAATGTTCGCCTGAGCTTATAAAACTTGCAAGTAATTATTTAAAAAAGGGCTACAATCAATACGCACCAATGCCCGGAGTAATTCAGTTGCGTGAACGCATTAGCGAAATAATGCATAATTGCTATGCTGCCACCTACCACCCAGATACTGAAATTACTATTACTGCCGGAGCAACACAGGCACTTTATACTGTATTTAGTGCTTTTTTGCAGGCAGGTGATGAGGTAATTGTGTTTGAACCTTGTTATGATTCGTACATTCCTGCTATTGAGCTTCAAGGTGCTAAAGCTGTACCAATTCAAATGGAATACCCCGGTTTTACAATTAATTGGAACTTAGTTCGCAATGCAGTTTCAACAAAAACTAAAATGATTGTAATTAATAGCCCGCATAACCCTACCGGAACATGCCTAACAGCAAGTGATATGAGTGAATTAACTACAATCTTAAAAGGTACAGATATACTGCTTTTGAGCGACGAAGTATATGAACACATGGTTTTTGATGCAAAAAAACATGAGGGAGTAGCTTGTTATTCTACCTTGCGCAATCAAAGCATCATAGTATCTTCATTTGGAAAAACAGTACATACAACAGGCTGGAAAATTGGTTATGTAGCAGCTCCTTCTTTTTTAATGCGTGAATTTAGAAAAATACATCAGTTTTTGGTATTTGCGGTAAATCACCCTTTGCAATTGGCTTTAGCAGATTTTTTACAAAACGAATTGAATTACAAAGATTTGAAGCACTTTTACGAAAAAAAACGAAATTACTTTAAAAGCCTTTTAAAAAACTCGCAATTTAAACTAGAACCTTGTAATGGTACATATTTTCAATTATTGAATTATAGTTCAATATCTCAAATGCCCGACGTGGATTTTGCCAAAGAGCTAACTGTAAAATATAAACTAGCCTCAATTCCTTTATCGGTATTTTACAGCTCAAAAAAAGATGATTTTTTATTGCGCTTTTGCTTTGCTAAAAAAGAAGAAACACTTGAAAAAGCTGCTGAAATTTTATGCCGCTTTTAAATAAAAAAACCGCCTTTTGGGCGGTTTTCCTTATAAAGAATAAAGATTATTGAACAGAACAAGTTGCATTAGTACCACTTGAGCCACTGTTCATTTCTGTTTGAATGCCTGAGCACCAAGCGGTAGCACTATTGTTAGTAGAGTTTGCTTTTATAGTTGCAACTGTAACGCTAGCTACTTTACAAGTACAAGTGTAATCTTTTTTGCAAGAAGCAAATGCCAAAGTGATTACGGCAATAGTTAAGATTTTTTTCATATTATATTGTTTTGAGGAACAAAAATAGCATTTTTTTATTATTCGCAAAAAATCAGTCAATTATTATTACGCAATATTTTGATGCGCCCCAAAAATCAGCAGGATTTGATATTTCTATTTTTTCAATTGGTTTTTGACCTACAAATTTATATGAGCTGCTTGGGTGATTTGTTAATATTTTAGCTTTTTTTGCACCGATATTAATAGTGGTTGTTTTGGTTATATCAATTTTTGTAAAATAATCTTTATTAAAATCGGCTTTTATTTTTGTTGATTTTCCTATACCAATAAAGCCGCCTTCTTTAGTAATTACATTCTTTTCTTTTAGCTCTTTGCTTGTTCCAATAGCGTAATATGCTGTGTTAAGCTCTTCTGTTTTATGCTCGCTTTCTGTTTCGGCTTGCTGGTAATTTGTATTTAAACTAGCTAATTCAATATTTAAAGACTCTATTTTTGATTTTAAATCTGAAATTTCTGTGTCTTTTTGGTTAAGAGATGCTTGAAGGTTTTCAATCATTTTTTGCATACCTTCAATTTTTAAATTACTATCTTTTAATTTTTTAGATAAAGAACCGATGCGGTTTTTATTTTTAGCCATTAAATCGTAAATAGCTTGTATATCTTCTTTAATTTGAGATTCTTTGCTTTTTACATCAGCGCCTGAACTTGCATTTGTAACAATTTTTTCTTTGTCTTTTATAGCATTTAGGTTTTCTTGAATTTCGTTAAACGAGTTTATAAATTCTTGTAAAGCGGCTTCTTTTTCAGATAATTGGCCATTTAAATTGCCATTAACTGTTTTTAAGCTGTCTGCAAGCGGATTAATTTCTTTTTCTTTATCGCCACCGCACGATTGAAGTGAAACAAGTGAAAGACTAAGAATAAAAGCAGCCGCTAAGGTTTTAAAAATTTTCATGTGTTTGATTTTAAAATTTAATATAAATAACAGTACTATATTATAAAAAATAGCAAAAGGTAACCTAATAATTTATTAAAAGATAGTAAAATTTAATAAACGGTGCTACAAAATATTTACTTAGCAAAATTCGTTGTAAACTACTTTTAGATGCTCTGATATTTGGGCAGCTGTTCTGCCTTCAATATTATGGCGCTCAATAAAATGCACTAATTCACCATTTTTAAACAAAGCTATTGAAGGGCTGCTTGGTGGGTAAGGACTAAAGTGCTTACGCGCTTCGGCAACTGACTCAATATCATAACCTGCAAAAACAGTAGTTAATTGTGTTGGTTTTTTAGCATTACTTAAACTTAATTTAACGCCTGGGCGGCACGCTCCTGCTGCACAGCCACACACAGAGTTTACAACAACTAAGGTAGTTCCGTTTGATTTTACAGCATTTTTTACAGCATCTGCATTTAATAATTCGCTAAAGCCGGCACTTGTTAATTCGGCTTTCATTGGTTGTACTAATTGATCGGGATACATAATAAAATTTTCGACAAAGTTACTCAGTATTTTGTTACTAGTAAAACATAAGTGTTAAATAGATTAAATTAATCAACTATTTTTTAATTAATCACAAGCTATAATTTGTGAGGCACTGTTTAACGTTATTGACTTGGTATTTGCCCAACTCGCTTTAGGTTATTTACATAAATTGGGGCTTTAAATATCATTGGAAAGCGTTCTACTTTTACAATGCTGCTATCAAGGCCAAAGGCCCTCTCTTCACTTAAACTTATGTGTTTTAAATAAAAATATATTTCTAATATCATTTTATTATAAAAAGGCATATCATTGTCGTAACTCAAATACTTTTCAACCACAACAAATTTAAAGTCGCCGCTAATATTGTTTCGTAATAAAGACTCGTAACGACTTCTAATGTCCACTTCTTTATTAGCCACTAAATCGTCCACCACTTTTCTAAATAACAAATTAATTTTAGGTGGAATTCTAAAGCCTAATTTAAAATCTACTCTAATAATATCATCTTCTGCAATGTGCGTTACCTTATACTCCATGCGGTAAGGTTCATCAACTACGTGAACGTGCACAAACCAGTATATATCAGCTCTTTTGGGGCGGCGTTGGAGTATTGAGTGTATTACTTTTTGTTCTATCAAGTTAGGGTCATTAACAGAAGTTAAATAAATTAAGTGTGTTGCGTATTTTGGGATTGATTCGTCTTTGCTTAAATCAATTAAAAACTTTTTATAATCATTTAAAGGCACCATGTCGGTATATTGCATTCTGATTTTTTTAGCTTGCATCCATATAATCATAATGAACATTAAAGTTCCTGCTATAAGCAGCGTTATCCAACCACCGTTCCAAAATTTATGTAAATTGGCTATTAAAAACGACATTTCAATAATTGAATAAACGGAAATGATTGTAACAATAAAAGCATAATTATAGCGCTTCATGTGCATATAAAAATTAAGAAGTATTGTTGTCATCATCATACAAAGCGTTATAGCTAAACCATAAGCTCCCTCCATATTACCCGACTCTCTAAAATGCAATACAACTATTGTGCAACCAAGCCAAAGTAAAAAATTCATTGAGGGTATATAGAGCTGCCCTTTTTCTTCGCTTGGGTATTTTATGCGAGCTTTTGGCCATAAATTTAATCGCATAGCCTCGTTAATTAAAGTAAACGAGCCTGAAATTAAGGCTTGCGATGCAATAATTGCTGCAATTGTTGCAATAGTAATACCTGTAAGTAAAAACCATGGCGGCATAATTTCGTAAAAAGGGTTGCTGCCGTTAAGCTTATGGCCTTCATTACTCATTAACCAAGCGCCTTGTCCAAAGTAGTTAAGAACCAACATTACTTTTACAAACATCCAACTCACACGTATATTCTTTTTTCCGCAATGTCCTAAATCACTATATAGGGCTTCAGCACCTGTTGTGCATAAAAATACTGAACCTAATATGAGTAAACCCATTGGGTGGTCTTGAATTAATTTGTAGGTATAATAAGGGTTAATTGCGGAAATAACCTCCCAGTTATGAGGTAGGTTTGCTATACCTAATACGCCTAACATCGAAAACCAAATGAACATTAATGGGCCAAATGCCTGCCCAACAAATTTAGTCCCGAAACGCTGAATGACAAATAAAAAGGTAATAATAGCAATTACAATTGGTACTGTGTTTATATTAGGATAGCGCTCTCTTAAACCCTCAACTGCTGATGCAACCGAAATAGGTGGTGTAATAATGCCATCGGCTAATAATGCACTTCCTCCAACAACAGCAGGGATTATAAGCCACTTAAATTTACTGCGCCTTACTAAGGTGTATAATGAAAAAATACCACCTTCACCTTTGTTATCTGCCCTTAGTGTGAGTATTACATATTTAATGGTTGTTTGTAATGTTAAGGTCCAAAAGATGGCAGATATGGCTCCTTTAACTAAGTTTGCATTTATTGGCTCTGAGCCTACAATTGCTTTTAGTACGTATAATGGCGATGTGCCTATATCGCCATAAATAATTCCTAATGTAATAATTAATCCACCGGCAGATAATTTATTTAGTGAACTTGTATTGTGATTTCCCATTTTGGGTAAAATAAGAGGGTAAAATTACTATAAATTAACAGACAAAATAAACTTGTCTTTAAAAATATTTAAATAAAAAAGCTGCCTTTTTTTGGCAGCCTTTTTATTTTTTATTAAAATTATTTTAGTTTAAACGCTGTTTTTACTTTAGAAACATAGTCGAGTTTTTCCCATGTAAATAATTCAACTTTTTTCTTTATAACTTTTCCGTCGGGCGATTTAAAGGTTTTTTCAACTATTTGATTTTTGCGACCCATGTGGCCATAGGCAGCTGTTTCGCTATAAATAGGGTTACGTAATTTAAAACGTTGCTCAATTGAATAAGGACGCATATCAAAAATTTGTTCTACTTTTTTTGCTATTTCGCCATCTGTCATTTTTACTTTTGCAGTACCATAAGTATCAACAAAAATTCCCATTGGTTGTGCAACACCAATGGCGTAGCTTACTTGTACTAAAACTTGTTTACATAAGCCTGCTGCCACTAAATTTTTAGCAATATGGCGTGTTGCATAAGCGGCGCTACGATCAACTTTACTTGGATCTTTTCCACTAAATGCGCCTCCACCATGTGCGCCTTTTCCGCCATAAGTATCTACAATAATTTTACGGCCGGTTAAACCGGTATCACCATGTGGCCCGCCAATTACAAATTTGCCCGTAGGGTTAACATGATATTTTATTTTGTTGTTAAATAAATGAGCGTACTTAGGATATTTCTTTTTAACCCTTGGAATTAAAATTTCAATAACATCTTTTTTAATTTTTGCTTGCATTTTAGCTTCTGTATCAAAATCATCGTGTTGCGTAGAAACTACAATAGCATCTATACGTACCGGTTCATGATTATCGTTATACTCAAGGGTTACTTGCGATTTTGCATCAGGGCGTAAATATTTAATTTCTTTATTCTCGCGACGTAAAGCAGCTAATTCAATTAATAAGTAATGCGCTAAATCTAGCGCTAATGGCATATAATTTTCAGTTTCATTTGTTGCATAGCCAAACATCATACCTTGGTCGCCTGCCCCCTGCTCTTCTTTTTTCTTACGTTCAACGCCTTGGTTTATATCTGTTGATTGTTCGTGTATTGCTGATAATACACCGCATGAATTTGCTTCGAACATATACTCAGCTTTTGTGTAGCCTATTTTACGAATTACTTCACGAGCTATTTCTTGTACATCTAAATATGCTTTTGATTTTACTTCGCCGGCAAGCATTACTTGACCTGTAGTTACTAATGTTTCGCACGCTACTTTACTCTGCGAGTCAAACGCAAGAAAGTTATCAATTAAAGCATCGCTAATTTGGTCGGCAACTTTGTCCGGGTGCCCTTCTGAAACAGACTCTGATGTAAATAAATATCCCATTGATTTTAAATTTTAAGTTTCAAATGTACTGCTTACATCGCAATTTGCAAATAATATTTTTTAACCTAGATTGTGAAGAGAAAAAATGCAAGTAATCCAAAGATTAATTCTTTTTTTACCTTAAATGAGTGTGAATTCAGCGTCAAAAAAACGATCGTAAATAATAACAACTAAGCAACATTTAAGTGATCCCGCTTGGAATCGAACCAAGGACCGCAGGTTTAGAAAACCTGTGCTCTATCCAGCTGAGCTACGGGACCATTAACCTCATTTTTAAAAAATAATTTTTTTAATTTTAAAAATGAGGGGCAAAGATATGTAAAATTATTTCTATTAATGATTTTTATTTACAAAGCATTTGAATTTATCTTAAATCGCCGGTGAGTTAACAAAATAGTTTATTGAAAAATATAATTTTATTTTTTCTTATTTTTTATAACTCACAAGCACATTTTAAAACATAAGCCCTATAAAAATAAGTTAACTTGATTTTTTTAAAAAATAAAATAAAATTAATATATTTGCCAACCCAAAAAGGTGAGGTGCCTGAGAGGCCGAAAGGACATGTTTGCTAAACATGCGTACGGGAAACCGTACCGAGGGTTCGAATCCCTCCCTCACCGCTAAAAGGGACTTATCACTTAAAAAAGGGGTAAGTCCCTTTTTCATTATAGCTAAATCGCCCGTGTGTCGGGCGATTTCAGCTATTATCAAATTCAATTCAGGAGTTCGAAATACCCCATTTTTCTTGTCATATACCAAACCGGACGGGAATAGTAATCTTTGCAGTTTCTCCTTTAACCCAATACTGCCCTCATGCCACAGTTTACGCAGGTTTCGGGATAAAATTACCACTTCATTTAGCATTTCCTGAAGGTTCGAAATCGAAACTGTACAACTATCCAATTCCTTTTGGATTAATGTAAACTCTTCTCGGTACTTTAGTAAAAATCTATCGTAAGTTTCCTTGCTCATTTCCTC
>JAFDYB010000004.1 GCA_018267655.1 Bacteroidota bacterium | reverse complement strand
CTTGTCATTGATCAGATCTCGGAGCGGCCACGATGCTGCCAGACTCGAGGAGAGCGACGAGAGGCTCGATGTAGAGAAGACCGCGAGCGATGACGAGAGGGCCCGGAGGTCCGCCAGAGGACTTGCCAGTGTAGCCGCCGAGGTTGGCGAGCAAGAGGACGAGTTCGCCGATGGGAGGATTGTCTCCGGGCTTGTGCCTGGAGCGCGAGGAAAGGACGATGGCGCAGATCTCGGCGGTGGTGAATTCCATGCTGGAGGGCCGAGAGGGTTGTTGGCGGGCCAGGTAAGTCAGTCGAAGCAGTCTCGCAGCTACGGAGGCCAGGATGGTGGCCCAGCGGATGACGTTCTGTGCGGAGCGCAGCTGGGTCTCTTCGACTTTGCAGGAGCCGCTCTTCCAGCACTTGTGAAACTCCTCGATGCGCCACCGCTGCGTATAGGCGAAGAGGACCAAGTCAGCGTCGGCGCGCGTCGAGATCTGCCTGCTGGTGAGGAGCAGCCATTCGATCGGCTCCTCAAGGCCTGCGCTGTCGGCCGTCTCGCACACCAGCAGCGCGTAGAGTGAGGCGCGGTTCTTTCCCGGCAAGTCTAGCGAGACTCGTGCTGCTCGCAGCTCCAGCTCGGCAGAGCGAGCACGTCGTGCCGGGCGCAGCTTGCCCTTCTCTGGCTTGCGAGCCGGTCGCGCAGGCACGTCGAGCTTCTTTCGCCCGAGCAGCGGCTGCCCTTCCAGGGTTTTCCAGAGATAGCGCCTCTCCTCCTCTCCCTCGGCGAGCGTCAGCCGCCGGTCCTGCGCAGCGCGGACTGTGAACAGGTCTCCCTCCCGGAGTCCCGCGAGCAGAATGGGCCAAGCATCTGCCCCCCTGTCCAGCTGGAACCAGGGCGTGGTCTGCGGCGCCTCCTCCGCAAAGACCAGACGCACCTGCTCCATGACCTCGAGCCAGTACCCGAGCTCCTTCTCTTGCGCAGGCTGCTGCATCCGCTGTCGCTTGCTCCGATGCGCGACCTTGGCTCCTCTCGCCCAATAGCGCTGCCCGCACAGTCCGTACGGCTCACCAGCGGGTGACACTGCCAGGGCCGTCATCACCTCCAAGCCTCGCGTCGAGGCCTGCGCACCCACCCTCCCAAATCCCTTCTCGCCCTGCGTGTCGGTCAACTTCAGGCTCGATTGGTCCACTGCAACAAACGCCAGTTCGCCTTTTGCTGCCCGTCGCGCACTCGCCCGGTGTGACGCGAGCGCAATCTCTCTCGCGTCCACTTCCTCGCTCTCCAACAGACGGAACGCGGCCTCTCTCGCCGCGGGATCCTTGACCACCGAAGTAACCTTTCCTGCTGGCCTCGCTGCAGCCGCTTCCGCTACTCGCACCAGCCGCTCCACTCGGCGCACATCTCCCAGCCTTGCTCCACCAAATTCTTCCCTCGCCCAAGCCGCGTTCGTCTGCTCGCTTTTCATCCCTGACAGAAACCACAGGGGTACGACACTTGTGGCCAATGCTTAGCTCACGCCCCGGG
>JAFDYB010000049.1 GCA_018267655.1 Bacteroidota bacterium | reverse complement strand
GAGTTTATGAACGGAAATTTAAGCACTCATATTCTTAATAGTCCAAATTCATTTAACCACTCGCAAAATAATACCATTAACGAGAAAGATTTTATTGATCAACTTATTTGTGCAAAAAACGAAACCATACAAGCGCAAAAAGAACAAATTGAATTATTAAAAACTCAAATTTTAGCCTTGCAAAGTAAAAGGGGGTAGTGGTTTTATTTATGAGGGATACCACTAATTGGTGTAAAACACACACAATTAACTTTTGTTTTTATTGCTTAATACTAAGTGTATTTAATTGATTTTAGATAGTCTGACATTTTTAAAATTGAAGTTGTTTTAAATGTTTTAAGGACGAGTAAATCTTCATCGCCTGTTATTAAAAAGTCGGCTTTACCATCAACACACAAAGCCAGTAAAAAATTATCTTTTTTGTCGCGATAAATATTAACGCGAGAACGAACTTCAATTAAATCTGCACATTCGTGAAGATTGTTGAGCAAAATTGTAACGTCTTTTTCAGAAAAATATTTCGTAAATTTTGGCCGCCTTACAACTTGTAAAAATTCGAATAACAGCTCCTCGCTTAATAATAGTTTAATATTATTGTGTTTAATTTTTTTATCAAGTAAGTGAAAAGAATCGCTTATTAAAAAGTAAATAAAAATATTTGTATCAATTACTAATCTAAGCGGCTTATTTGCCATAGCGTTTTGCTCTCACTGTTTCAACCTCTTTAGTAATTTCTGCGAGTGTAATTTCTGCTTTTTGAGAGCGAAAAACTTTAACGATAGTAAAGAAAGGGTTAGATGATCTTTTTGAGATCGAAATTAATTTTAATTCGGCTAAATCTTGAAGAATTTTTTTAGCTTTTGGGTTTAATATTTCAATACTTAGTGTTGACACAGAGCAAATGTAAGAAATTTTTGAAGAAAAACGTTCAGAATGTCCTTAAAAATTTACAGAACCTAAAAGGCTTGCACTAAATCCGTATAGCTTCAATTAACGGCTGAGAGCAATGAAACCATACAAGCGCAAAAAGAACAAATTGAATTATTAAAAACTCAAATTTTAGCCTTGTGTTCCGTTTCAAACCAAAGTGTACTAATTTAGTTTGGAGAACTATGGGCATTTTCTTAAATTTAACTAAGTAAAAAACAAGAAGAAAATGGAAATAAATTCGGTAAAAAAGACAGCACAAAGTTTAATAAAAGACATAAAACGAAAAACAAATCGCACCTATAGCTCAGAAGAGAAAATCCGTATAGTGATAGAAGGCATGCGAGGCGAGGAAAGCGTAGCAAATATTTGCCGTAAATATTGCATAAACGATAGCTTATATTATAAATGGAGCAAAGACTTTATGGAGGCCGGTAAGAAGCGTTTAAATGGCGATACCGAGCGTAATGCTAACGCTGATGAAGTAGAACAACTAAAAAAGCAAAACAGTGATTTAAAAAAAGCTATTGCAGATTTGTATTTGCATAACGAGTCATTAAAAAAAAGTTTAATCGGCATGGCGTAAGCTATAAAATGATAAAATATATGAGATTTACACAGCAAGATAAATATGAACTGATTTTGTTAATAGAAGATTCAGAACTCAGTTTAAGCAAAACATTAGCAGAACTAGGCATACACAAAAGTACATTTTATAATTGGTACAATGCTTACTTATCAGGCGGTTATGATGGACTGGCCGATAAACCAAAGGGTAGAAAACAATATTGGAACGCAATACCTGAAGATGAAAAACAGTTAATCATTAAAACAGCGCTTGATTATCCAGCTCGATCAAGTCGTGAAATTGCATTTTTGTTTACAGATAGCTATAAACGATTCGTTTCAGAAAGCTCTGTTTATCGAATACTTAAGGAACAAGGATTGATCTCCCCACCAGTATATGATTTAGTAAGAGCTTCTAATGAATTTAAAGACAAAACCTATCGTGTTAATGAAATGTGGCAAACAGATTTTACGTATTTTAAAATTATAGGTTGGGGTTGGTATTACTTAAGCACTGTATTAGATGATTATAGCAGATACATTATTCATTGGAAGTTAACGCCAACTATGAAAGAAACAGATGTAGAAGACACTATTAATGCCGCTATGATTAAATCTAATTTAAAGACTAATGAAAAACCAAAATTATTAAGTGATAATGGTTCCTGCTACATCGCTCATAATTTTAAAAAATATGCCAAGAACAATGGTATTAAACATATCAGAGGCAGGGTACGTCACCCGCAAATACAAGGCAAAATAGAGCGTTATCTGTGTAGCGGTTTCTACTAATGCATCTTCTGAATATTCGTAGCTCATTTATGCAGTTAAATAATTTCTTTTCGTGTTATACATCAGCAAATATCCTCTCTTGTTTGCATCGCTTAAAAAGGAACGACTCACCAAGGCTTCCATCAAAGGTTGTTTTTCTAAAAATGGATGTAACAATTTTTCAACTCTGCCTTCTGTTACACCAATTCTATTGGCAAATTCTGTAAAGTCAGTTTTAGAAGGGTGTCCGCTTTTTTGGTATTGCTCACTTTTAAAGCCATCTGCAAATAGTCCTTTATCCAAGGCAAAATCAGAATCATCCACATGAAGTTTTGTATTTACCAAATCATAAGCAGGGCTTAGCAAGTAATCTCCTTTTGTTGATTCAAGCAGTGAGAAGTTTTTTAAATGGGCATCACCATTTGAAAGCAAAAAATTGAAAACCACTAATGAAAAATATTTTTCTATCTCCACTCTCCAAGCCGGAACATACTTTTGTATCAGCATTCCAACTTCTTCATAGCTGTATTCATATTTGAAATTGGCTCCTGCATTGTCTTTGGTTTTACCCGCCAGTGTTGCAAAATCTTCCTTGCCCCATTTGCTACCATCTTCTTTTACATCAAATCGTTTTGTGATATAGGCAGGTGAACCATTCTTAAAAAATATCATGGCATTTTCAGCCGTATTTAATCCGTAAACCTGCTTTGCTATTTGCATAGTAAGGTGTTCGTTTGCCGGAACCTGGTCAACTTTCTTTAAATCTCTTGGGATAGGTTTTAGTATGTAAGTTCCCCGTTCTCCTTCGTTTGTTAAACGCAACAGATTTTTTTCAAGTAGGAAACTTAATTTTTCTTGAACCCCCGATATGGATATGCGTTTACGGTTTTCCATAAACTGTTCTGCAACTTCTTCGCTTTGCTGTGGTTGTTCATAAGGTAAAACATGATTTACCTTTTTGCCGTTAAACAAACTTCGCAAACAACTTGGGCTGTAAGTAGTAAAACCTTCAGCCAATGTTCCGGGACAATATTTCAATTCATCTAAATTCATTTTGTTGCAATTGGTTTTACGGTTACTGCTCCTATGGTGTCATACTGTGCAGTTGCCATCAGTAATCCGAAATTATCTTCTTCATCAATTCTCAATTGTGTGCTTTGCAATTTTCTGTTTACTCCTTCGCTAAGCATGTTAAAGAAAAAAGGAAATAAAAATTCACTGCTGTATTCCTTTTGAGTTTTAGGAAGCGTTAAACTGATTGCCGGTTTGCTCGCATCATTAAAATAATTATCGTCATACCTAAACACAAAATACTGACGGTTTTCTTCTGTCAGCGTTCCGGCTAAATTTTCGTTTCGGTATATTTCCATTGCTCTCATTTACTAATGCTTCTTTTTACTTCAATGATAAGTTCCATGCCCAATACTTCCGCCAGCTTGTTTAATACTTCCAATGAAGGGTTGCCCTGTCCCCGTTCCAGTTTATACAGCGTGTTGGTGCTCACTTGTGCCAGTTCAGCCAAGTGTGGTTGAGTAATGTTCAACTCCTTTCGTCTGTTTCTTATGGTCTCTCCAAGCTCCTTAGCTAACATTATAATGTGATTTTAAAGGCGAAGTTAGTTTTTATTTCTCAATTAAGCAAACAAAATCACAATATAATGTGATTTATAGAATATTATTTGAAAATTACCAAGGTAAAACATTCAATTTCACATTATAGCGTGATTTCAACTGCCTTCATAGTTAAATAGGGTGGGTAAATAGTTTATTGCTTTATAAATGTTGGCTACTCATTGTCTGAACTATGATTCATTTGATTGAATGATTTCCGGTTTGAATTTCTTATTGGTGAGACGTTTGAAGTTCAAACTTGTTTCGCCAAAGTTGAGTAGTAGCCCGATTTCCAGATTATATGCTTCAAGATAATTTATTGCTTGTGCAAAGTGTGGAAATTCCATTCAAATAGACCCCCTTTATGCGCGTGAAATAGACCCCAGTTGTGCAGACTAAACTGACCCCTTTTTTGCGGATTAAATTGACCCCAGCAAATAAAGAGATGATCATACTGTTTTAGCGAATATTTTTTTATTGTACAAACAATTAAAAATCATGGCTAATAACCCAATCAGTATGAGTAAAGTAAAACAAATCATAAAACTCTATTCTCAAGGAATAGGCAAAAAGAAAATCGGTAATAGGCTTTGCATGAGTAAAAATACGGCAAAGCATTATTTAGATACGTTTAGTAAATTAAAAACACTATGCGCACTAATTGCTTATACTGATTTTTTTCTCTAACTCGTCAATATAAGCCTTAAAGCGCTTATCGGTATCAATTAAATTATTTACGGTTCTGCATGCGTGCAAAACCGTTGCGTGGTCTTTTCCACCGCAGTGCATGCCAATTGTTGCCAAGCTTGATTTAGTCATTGATTTTGCAAAATACATTGCTATTTGACGCGCCTGAACAACTTCACGCTTGCGCGTTTTTGATTTCATGGTGTCAATGCCTAAATCAAAATAATCGCAAACAACTTTTTGTATATAATCAATAGAAACTTCTCTTGCAGTGCTCTTCACAAACTTATCTATCATTTGCTTTGCAAGGTCAAGTGTGATTACTTTTTTATTAAGCGATGATTGTGCTAAAAGGCTTATTAATGCACCTTCTAATTCGCGTACATTGCTTGTTAAGCTATAGGCAAGGTATTCGTTTACTTCTTTTGGTAATTGAATGCCTTCATTATAAACTTTCTTTTCAAGAATGGCAATACGGGTTTCAAGTGCCGGTGGTTGTAAATCTGCGCTTAAACCCCACTTAAAACGAGAAAGTAAGCGCTGTTCAATTCCTTGGATGTCAACCGGTGCTCTATCGGCGGTTAAAATAATTTGCTTTCCTAATTGATGTAAATGATTAAAAATATGGAAAAATACATCTTGAGTTTTTTCTTTGCCTGCAAAATACTGCACATCGTCAATAATTAGCACATCTATCATTTGATAAAAATGTACAAAATCATTTACGTTATTATTTTTAGTAGCTTCGATAAATTGAGTCATGAATTTTTCTGACTGAACATATAAAACCGTTTTTGCAGGATGTATTTTTTTAACTTCAATTCCAACAGCTTGAGCTAAGTGAGTTTTTCCTAAACCTACACCACCGTATATTAAAAGTGGGTTAAAAGCATTTCCGCCAGGTTTTTGTGCAACTGCGTAACCTGCACTACGAGCTAAACGATTACAATCTCCTTCAACAAAATTTTCGAAACTGTAATTTGGATTTAATTGAGATTCAATTTGTACCTTTTTTAAACCGGGAATAATGAATGGGTTTTTTATATGCCCATTTACTGCATCGGCAGGTATTGCTAAAGGTGAATTTTTGGTATTACTATTTATGTTTGGTAATTTAAATGTAATTGGCGTTTCGGTTTTTCCGGAAGCGTTATCCATTATAATATTATATTCCAGTTTAGCTTCTGAACCCAGTTCTTTTTTAATTACTTTTTTAATGAGAGTAATATAATGTTCCTCTAACCATTCGTAAAAGAATTGTGAGGGTACTTGAATAGTTAAAATATTATTTTCAAGTTTAAGTACTTTTATTGGCTCAAACCAGGTTTTGTAGTTTTGAGGACTTACATTATCTTGAATGATGTGGAGACATGATTTCCATACTTGCTCTGCGTTTTTTTCTTTCATCATTTTTAAAATCTTTCTTTATTAAAGTTGTGAATAATATATTGTTTATAATAACTAACTAAATACTGTTTGTAAATATAGTTCGATTATTTGTTTTTGCAACAAAAAAACTCAAAAAAAAATTTTAAAAAAAATACGTGTTCGGTTTGGTAGTTTAATTTTTTTTACTCTCTGCTAATTTATTTTGCTTGGGGTGTTGTTTTGTACAATAATTTTATTATTAGGGGTAAAATAAATGTCAATTCTTCCTAACCAAATTCCGGCCCAGCCCATTTGAGTGATTTGCACAGGGTTGTTTAACTTGTTTTTTTGTATGTCGGGCGATTCTAAAAATGTATGGGTATGGCCGCCTATTATTAATTCTATGTCTCTGCTTTCTTTTGCCAAATCAATATCTGAAATCTTGTTTTCTCTGTAATTGTACCCTATGTGCGATAAACAGATAACAAAATCGCATTTTTTGTCGTGCTTCAAAATGGCAGCTTCAGCATTGGCTTTTTCAATGGGCGATTGATATTTTACATTTCCCACAAATCTACTGTCAACTAAATTATTTAAATCAATTCCTACACCGGTAATGCCAATTTTAACGCCATCTACACAAAATATTTTATGTGGCATAATTTTTTTATGCTGCATCAGTGGTGTATCTTTAAAATCGTAATTACAATTAATAAAGCTAAAATTAGCGTGTGGTAATTGTTTTAAAATATTTTCGCAACCCATATCAAAATCGTGGTTGCCAAATGTTGTAGCATCATACTGCATTAAACTCATGAGTTTATACTCAAGTTCGCCATGGTAATAGTTAAAATAAGGTGTGCCTTGAAAAATATCGCCTGCATCAAGCAATAACACATTTTTTTCCTCAGATCTGATTTTTTCAATTAAACCGGCTCTTTTTGAAAAACCGCCTTCGCTCGGGTATTTTGCGTCATTTTCCGGAAATGGTTCAATGCGACTGTGCTGATCGTTTGTATATAATAACGTAATTTTTTTAAAGCCTTTTTTTGCAATTAATTTATCTGTTTCTATAAAACTCAAATTGCTTAGCGCTACACCCGAGCCTAAAAGAAATTTTATAAAATCTCTTCGGTTATTTTTGAAGTTGTAATCGTCCATCTGTGTAAGGTTTTATAGTGCTATTATTTGCCGAAAATGATTTGCAATAGTCAATAAAAACATCTCTTATTTTAAGTGTTGATTTTTTTACACTTTTTGCTTTATTAAATATTAAAAAACCATCGCCGCCATTTAATAAATAATCACTTGTTAGTATTGGATAATACTGAGAAGTATCAATTGGGACATTATTTATTGTTACATCGTATAACTTGCTTTTAACTTCAATAATATTAAAACCGGCAAATGGATGATGCTTTTCAGCTAATACACCGGCAATTTTTAACAAACTACTTCCTTTAATTTCAACTTGTACCATTTCGTTTTCAAATGGCATTAATTCAAAAATCGTTTTTACTTTTATTTCGCCTTTTGGTAAGTTAATTCTTAATCCTCCTTTGTTTAATATTACTAAATAATTACTCGTTTTTCCAAATACCTTATTTGCCCCAAATAGCATAGCATCACAACAAAAATTACCTAAGGCGCAATTATCACCATCTTTAGTTATGGCGTTTTCTGCAATTGCAATAACACTGTTTGTCGCTGAATCAATATGGTGTTTATATGGAGCAATATTTTGATCTGTTTTTTGATTTGATGGCTCTTTTACGAAAGAAGAATGTGTGAAATTTGTACTCTCAACATGATAGTGTTTTGTACATGAAACTATGTATAAAACTAGAGTTAAAAAAAGTATTTTTTTATTCTTTAAATACATCACGATTATTTTCGGCATCTAAAGTTAAAAAATGAATTTGATATTTTTTTTATTTGTAGGTTTTTTAACGTTAGATTTACACTTAAACAAATATGCTTGTAAACGAAACAAAAATAAGAGTGCGTTATGGCGAAACCGACCAAATGGGCTTTGCTTATTACGGTATTTATGCCCAATATTTTGAAGTGGCAAGGGTTGAAGCGCTTCGAAAAATTGGACATAGCTACAAAGAAATGGAAGAAAAAGGCGTAATGTTGCCCGTTTTAGAGTTTAATGTTAACTACAAAGCACCTGCCTATTACGATGATGAAATTACCATTGTTACTAAAATAACGGAGTGGCCTTTATCGTTTAAAATATCGTTTTATCACGAAACCTACAACGCCTCAGGAAAGCTCTTAAACACCGGAAAAGTAACTTTAATCAGTGTTGATAAACAAAGCTCAAAACCTTGCCGATTACCCGAGTGGTTTACAAGCGCTTTAGCGCCATTTTTCAACGAATAATCCTTATTTTTACAGTCAAATTTTTATGATAGCAACAAAAAAAATTCAAATGGTCGACCTTAAAGGTCAGTATGAAAAAATAAAATCAGAAATTGATTCAGGAATTCAAGACGTAATTAATACCACTGCTTTTATTAATGGTCCTGCAGTAAAAGAATTTCAGGCTGATTTTGAAAAATATTTAAACGTAAAACATGTTATACCATGTGCCAATGGAACCGATGCGCTTCAAATAGCCATGATGGCATTAGGATTAAAAGCCGGTGATGAAGTGATTACTGCCAGTTTTACTTATGTGGCCACTGCCGAGGTAATTGGCTTGTTAGGTTTAACGCCCGTTTTAGTTGATGTGTACCCAAATACATTTGATATTGATATAGAAGCTATTGAAAAAGCAATTACTCCAAAAACTAAGGCCATTGTGCCCGTACATTTGTTTGGGCAATGCGCTGATATGGAACGCATAATGAATTTAGCTAAGAAACATCATTTATACGTTATTGAAGATGTGGCTCAAGCTATTGGTGCAGATTACACTTTTTCTGATGGCAAAAAGCAAAAAGCCGGCACCATTGGTACTATTGGTTGTACCTCATTTTTTCCAAGTAAAAATTTAGGCTGTTATGGCGATGGTGGAGCCATTTATACAAATGATGAAGAGTTGGCAAAAAAATTGAAAATGATCGCTCATCACGGACAAAGTGTTCAATACGTTCACGATGTATTAGGCTGTAATTCTCGTTTAGACACAATACAAGCAGTGGTATTAAAAGCTAAACTAAAACATCTTGACGAATATGCAGCAGCTCGCAATAAAGCGGCCATGTACTATGATAAAATTTTAGCTAATCACCCAAAAATTAAAACGCCGGCAAGAGTTAAAAATTCTACTCACGTATTTCATCAATATACAATACAACTAAATGGCGTAGATAGAGCCAAACTGCGCGAACAATTGGCTGAGCGTGGCATTCCGGCAATGATTTATTATCCAATTCCGTTGCATGAACAAAAAGCATTTGCTAGTCCGCGCTATAAAAAAGGTGATTTTCCGGTAACTGAAAAATTATGTACTAGTGTATTGTCTTTACCAATGCATACAGAGATGGATGAAGAAACCTTAAAATTTATTTGCGATAATTTAATTCAGTTACTTAAATAACTAAGCAAAAACACTGTCAAAAACAATTTCATTAATAAAACAACTAAAAATTAATTGATTTAATAAAAAACATGAAAGTAGTAATAGTAGGAACAGGATATGTAGGATTAGTAACCGGAACATGCTTTAGTGAAGTAGGCATGGATGTTACATGCGTTGATATTGACCAAAAGAAAATAGAGAATCTGCACAAAGGCATACTTCCTATTTATGAGCCTGGGCTAGATGAATTAGTAAAACGTAATACCACAAAAAAGCGTTTACATTTTTCTACTTCATTAAAAGAAAGTGTCCAAGGTGCTGAAGTTGTATTTATTGCAGTTGGCACACCACCCGATGAAGATGGTTCTGCTGACTTAAAATATGTATTAGGCGTTGCTTCAAGCATTGGCGAACACATGCAGCACCCATTAGTAATTGTTACAAAAAGTACAGTGCCCGTAAGCACCGCCGAAAAAGTAAGAAAAGCGGTTCAAGAACAATTAAGTAAACGCAATTCTAAATTAGAGTTTTATGTAGCCTCTAATCCTGAGTTTTTAAAAGAAGGTGCTGCTATTGATGATTTTATGAAACCCGATAGAATTGTGGTTGGTGTTGATAGACCTGAAGCAGAGGAATTAATGCGCAAATTATATAAACCATTTTTAATGAATGGGCATCCAATTTTCTTTATGGATATTCCTTCGGCAGAAATGACTAAATACGCAGCAAACGCCATGTTGGCTACAAAAATTAGTTTTATGAATGACATTGCTAATTTGTGTGAAATAATGGGTGCTGATGTAAATATGGTGCGCAAAGGTATTGGTAGCGATGCACGTATTGGAACCAAATTTATTTATCCCGGAGTTGGTTATGGAGGAAGTTGTTTTCCTAAAGATGTAAAAGCATTAATTAAAACAGCTAAGGAAAATAAATACACTATGCAAATTTTAAATGCTGTTGAAAATGTGAACGAAACGCAAAAAGAAATTTTATTTAATAAAGTAAAATCACATTTTAATAATAATTTAAAAGGAAAGAAATTTGCACTTTGGGGATTATCGTTTAAGCCCAAAACTGATGATATGCGTGAGGCGCCAAGTTTAGTGATTATTGAAAAATTATTAAATGAAGGGGCTAGTGTTGTTGCTTACGACCCCGTAGCAATGCACGAGGCAGAGCGAATATTAGGAACATCTATAACATATTCAAATGACATGTACGATGTTTTAAACGAGGCCGACGCGCTTTTAATTGTTACCGAATGGCCGGAATTTAGAGTGCCGGATTTTAATGAAATTAGCAAACGATTAAAAAATAAAATTTTATTTGACGGAAGAAATATTTTTGATAGAAATGAAATGAAAAAATTAGGCTATGGTTATTACTGTATTGGTATTAAAACAAATTAAAAAAGCAAAAACAACTAAATAGAAATTGGGTATTCAATTAATACAAAAGAAACAGATAAGATTAACGAAGTAATTGAATTTTTATTGGCGGATCAAACTCAAAAAAACAGAAAAGAATCAAGAACAAAAATTGGCTATAAAATTTTAAAAAAATCAAAATAATAATATGACACAAAAACGAGTTTTAGTTACAGGTGCAGCGGGTTTTTTAGGATCTCACTTATGCGATCGCTTTATTAAAGAAGGAATGCAAGTGATAGCCATGGACAATTTAATTACCGGCGATTTAAAAAATATAGAGCACTTATTTAAGCTGCCTCAATTTGAATTTTATCATCACGATGTAAGTAAATTTATTCATGTGCCCGGAAATATAGATTATATCATGCACTTTGCTTCTCCGGCAAGTCCTATTGATTATTTAAAAATTCCGATTCAAACATTAAAAGTTTCTTCTTTAGGAACACATAATGTGTTAGGCTTAGCTCGTGTAAAAAAAGCCAGAGTTTTAGTAGCTTCAACAAGCGAGGTATATGGCGATCCACATGTGCACCCACAGACAGAAGAGTATTGGGGCAATGTTAATCCCGTTGGGCCGCGCGGTTGCTACGATGAAGCAAAACGCTTTATGGAAGCAATAACTATGGCTTACCATAACGCACATGGATTAGAAACAAGAATTGTACGAATATTTAATACTTACGGGCCAAGAATGCGATTAAACGATGGGCGCGTGTTACCTGCTTTTATTGGTCAGGCGCTGCGTGGAGAAGATTTAACTATGTTTGGTGATGGCAGTCAAACCCGCAGTTTTTGCTACGTAGATGATTTAGTAGAAGGCATTTACCGTTTATTGATGAGTAGCTACCATTTACCTGTAAACATTGGCAATCCAAGTGAGATTACTATTAAAGAATTTGGTGAAGAAATCTTAAAACTTACAGGTGCTAATCAAAAATTAATTTCTAAACCTTTACCAAAAGACGATCCAAAACAACGCCGTCCTGATATTACAAAAGCTAAAGAACTTTTAGGCTGGGAGCCAAAAGTAAGTAGAGCAGATGGATTAAAAATTACTTACGCATATTTTAAAAGTTTAAGCAAAGAAGACTTAAATAAAATTGAGCATAGAACTTTTAGTAAAGTATAATACCGATTATCAAAAATAAAAACAGCAATATATTTTTATTTTAATGTGGTATAAAAAGCAGATTTTATGTGATTAATTTTTTTTTCGGAGTTATCTATTTCCACCTCAATTATATCAAACCTGCACTCTAAATTAATGTTGTTTTGTTCAATAAAAGCTTGTGCTGCTGTTATTATATGTTGCTGTTTTTTTTTATCAACCGCCTGATTTGGCGAAACGAGCGAGTTTTTTTTACGCGCTTTTACCTCAATAATTGCTAACTCATCTGCATCAATAGCAATAATATCTAACTCCAAATGTTTGTATCGCCAATTTTTGTATAATACTTTGCAATTTTGAGTATCAAGGTAGTGGCAAGCAAAATCTTCGGCATCGTTGCCAATTTTTAATGAATTGTTTTTAGAAGTTTTGATACGCTTTAAAATAATTTTTAATTTTTTTTCAAAGCTAAAAAATAATTAGCATTTATTGGCAAGTTTATGCTCTGTATAATAAAACATCATAGTTGTTTTATGAAATTTTTGCTTTTAAAAACAGAAAACTCCGTTACATTTACTAATGTAAAAACATCTCACATGAAAACGAAAACTTTATTAAAAACAAAAAGCAGAATATACAACTATGCTTTATTTACAAGAACACTTTTCTTAGCAATAATTAGTTTTTACTCTACTTTGAAGGCCCAAGAAGCAAGTAAAATAAAAGAGTACGGCGTTGGCTTTACTAGCCTTACCAATTACTCATTGCAATACCGTTGGGGAAAAACTAACGCCATTCAGCGTATTTCCGGAAATATTGGGGGATCGGTTGGCGCAAGCGTAAATAATTACTCAAGCTCAGTGTTTAATAACAATGTTGTTACAACTACTACAGCTCAATCAACCGCGCAGCCATACAGTTTGTCGTTAGGAGCAAATTACAGTTATTTGATTTTAAAAAGTATAAATTCAAAAATAGGGTACTTTTTTGGACCTAGTGCAAATGTATCTTATGCATATTCTGATACAGAAATGCAACCTTCAGCACAAGGTGCCACATCTTCTATTTTTAAAAATTCTTTAACTCCTAGTTTAGGTTTTTGTTTAGGATTTTCATATAAAATAAACGACACATTTTTTATGTATGCAGAAATTACTCCTTCAGTTTTTTATTCTTACAATACTTCAACTCAAACTAGTACCGGTGTGCCGCAACAAAACGGATTAGTTAACACAAATAATGATCAAAGTAATTATTTGTTAGGAATAACAAACTTAGGAAACTCAAACGCCATGATAACTCTAGCTTACAGATTAACTAAATAAAATTAAAGGCACTATTTTTCTTTGAATGTATCTTAAGGATCAATATTAATTAGGAGTTTATATTCCCAATTTTTATGATTTGATTTTAATGTATTTAAACATTCGCTTATAAAATTTCGAACAACTTTAGGCGGCTTTAATTTGTCAACTTTAATAAGTAAGCGTTTGTAATAAAAATTTTTAATTTTTGATACCGGTGGCGATTCCGGACCTAAAATATTTTTTCCAAACTCAGCGCCTAAAAGCTCTAGTAGTTTATTTGCGATATGGTCAGCCTCGTTAATGTCTTTACTTAATACGTCTATTTCAATCAATCTGCAAAATGGCGGAAAATTAAATTGTTCGCGCTCATTAAGCAAATCAGTATAAAATAAGTTTTGTTGATTTTTAGTAATGTATTGAAAAACGGGATGGTTTTCGCGTGAGGTTTGAATATAAAAAGTGCCTTTTTCGTTTCCTCTGCCGGCTCTCCCCTTAACTTGAACCATTAATTGATAAGCCTTTTCAATTGTTTTATAATCAGGGTAACCCAACAAAGAGTCGGCATTAATAATACCTACAACAGAAACGTTATTAAAATCAAGTCCTTTTGTTACCATTTGCGTACCAATTAATATATCTGTTTTTCGTTCTTCAAAAGCTTCAAAAATTTGATAGTAGGCATTTTTACTTCTGGTACTATCTAAATCAAGCCGAGCAATAACAGCTTCAGGGAACAATAATTCAATATCTTCTTCAATTTTTTCAGTTCCCATGCCCTTATATATTAATTGGTTGCTTCCGCATGCTGCACAGGTTTTTGGCAAATTAGCGGTATAGCCACAATAATGGCATGACAACCTATGCGATTGCTTGTGGTAAATTAAACTCACGTCGCACTGTACACATTTTGGAATATAGCCGCACAACTTACATAAAGTAACGGGGGCAAAGCCTCTTCGGTTTTGAAAAAGGATTACTTGCTTTTTTTGAGATAGTGCTGTTTTAATTGCATTAAAAAGAGGAGGGGTAAGACTAGCCTTCATTTGCTGCCTATCTTCATAAAAATGAGTGTTACATATTTCTATATCTACACCGCCCCCTTTTACAAACTGCGAATTTAATTTTACATAACCAAAACGCTGTTGCATGGTGTTATAGTACGATTCAACAGAAGGGGTTGCGCTACCCAGTAAAATAGAGGCTTTGTGTAAATTAGCCAGGTACAAAGCGCAATCACGCGCTTGGAATTTTGGTGCCGGTGATTGTTGTTTAAAAGAAGCATCATGCTCCTCATCAACAATTATTAGCCCTAAATTTGAAAAGGGCAAAAACATTGCCGACCGAGGACCTAAAATTATTTTATAAGATGGCTGATTTTTATCGGGCGTAGCGTTTTGGTTCAATACATTGTTCCAAATTTCAACACGCTCATTTTCGCTAAATTTTGAATGATAAATCCCAACCAGTGGTCCAAATACTGCTCTTAGACGCAAAATTAATTGATTACTTAATGCTATTTCTGGTACAAGGTATAAAACCTGCTTGTTTAATTTAAGTGCTTGATATATTAGTTGTATGTATATTTCTGTTTTTCCGCTACCGGTAACCCCTTCAAGCAATACCGGTTTTTGCTCATTAAAAAATAAATTAATTTGCTGTAAGCATTTCTCTTGTTCAATACTTAATTTTTTTTCTATTCCTTTTGATTGCTCAAAAATTAAACGGCTTGCTTCAAAAGCCTCTTCAATAAAAATTTCTTTTTTTATTAATGATTGAATAGCTCCACTATCACATAGTTTTAAAAGTTCTTTTTTATTTACCTTTTGAAACGCATTAGCATCAATAAATTTTGATAGTTTAATATATGCAAACAATGCTTCGAGTTGTTTAAATGCTTTTTTTTCAAGTTTTGAAATTAAATTTTGTTGTTCAATTTCATTAAAAAATATTTTGTTTAATGTGATGTATAGCTCAATTTTAGGCTTGTACTTTTCTTTAACCTCCTCATAAATAAATATTATTTTTTTCTTTAAAAGTTTATTAATAACACTTGCCGGCGATTTTATTTTTAAAATTTTTCCGGCATCATCAAAGCTTATAGCTGTTTTTGCTTGTAGGGCTTCAATTAATAAGGCTTCGCTTTCTGAAAAATATTTTTCCGGCAACTCGTCAATACTAATTTCGTTATTAAGTTGAATGTGCGACAAACTGCTTAATTTTAGGCCGCTTGGTAAAGCTACACTCATAACATCACCCGGAGCTGCCATATAATAAAAGCAAATCCAGTCCCAAAACTTTAATTGTATTTCATTTACAACCGAAAAACTATCTAAAACATCTTCAATATATTTAGCTTCATATAATTCGGGGGCTTTATTATGAATGGCGTAAACAATTGCTGTGTAAATTTTTGCTTTTCCAAATGGCACTAATACTCTTTGGCCTACAAGTATAGATTGATTTAAATTAACAGGAACTCTATATGTATATTTATTGGGCAAAGCCAAAGGAACAATTACATCTACAAAATATGTTGCAGTAATACTCACTTAGATTAACTAATAATGTACGCTAAAACTATGCCTACAAATAAGGCTATGATTTTCGAAAATTTATATTTATGCTGTTCAGAACTTTCAAACATAATTGCTGTACTTAGCTGTAAAAATATGCCAATTACAATGGCAAAGGCATAATTATTAAAGTTTTCAAAAATAGTTATGCCTAAAAGCGTTAAAATAAAGCCTAATAAAAAACCAATTGGTGCCATAGCACTGAACAGTGCTATATAAAAAACATGTTTAATTTTTGAGGTTTTATGCTCGATTAAAAGGGCACTAAACGTAATAGCAATAGGAATATTGTGCAAGGCTAAGCCGTAAATTATCTGATAATTAATAAGTGTTTCATTTGAAGTTGAATTACTATTATATACAGGCAAGCCTTCTAAAAATGAATGCAGAAATAATCCAAAAATTATACCATAAGGCAAATGTTTTGAACATGAGTGGCTGTGTAAGTGAACGTGTCCATGTTCAATGCCGGTACTAAACGTATCAATAAATAATTGTAAGCAAAACCCTAACACTATAAACAAACCAATGGTTTTATAATTTCCGCCGGTAAATGCTTCAGGCAATAAGTGAATAATTGAGATTGAAAATAAATACGAAGCGCTTATAGTAAGCAGGATTGAAAGTAATTTTTTATTTATTTTTATAACTAAAGAAATTAAGCCAAAAATTAATATTGGTAAAGCAAGCGATATTATGGCTAAAACATATTGCATATTATTTTTGTAAAACTAAAATTAACCGTTCAGATTGATTTTTATTAAATGTGTTAAGTGAATAATCGCCAAAGCAATTAACAACTTTAAATCCACTATTATCAGCAAGCTTTAAAAAAGTGGTATAATCCAACAAGCTAACAGCTTCTTTAAAAGAATAGTTTTTTAACTTATCACTAAATGTAATATTTTTAATGATTTTATTTTGCTCAATTTTTTTTGTAATTAAAAAACAAACGTCTCCTCTTCTTTCTTCATAAGTTGGTTTAATGTTATTTACTATAAAATCTGCATTAAAAAAATCAACAATAAAATATCCTTGCGGTTTGAGCGCCAAATAGGCATTTTTAAACACAAGTAAGTTATCATTAAAATCATCGAAATATCCAATGCTTGTAAACAAATTTACAACTACATTAAAATAATTTTCTTTATACTTAGTGCGCATGTCGTGCACAAAATAATTTAATGTTTTACTTTCAAAATTTTTAGCATCAGATATACTATTTTCAGATAAATCGGAGCCTGTAACGTTAAAACCCAGCTTATTAATAGCCAAAGCATGCCTACCGTTGCCGCAAGCCAAATCCCAAACAGTTGAATGTGTTTGCAATTTTAAATTCAAAAAAATATTTTTTATAAAATATTCGGCTTCAAAGTAATCTCTATTATTATAGAGTAAGTGATAATATGGCGAGTTAAACCAAGTTTTAAACCATTCGTTCGAATTCATTGATGGTGTTTAGTCGTCGGTTGGGTCGGGTGCTGCAGTTGGTTTTGCTTTTTTTGGTTTAATTTTATTTGGCCACATTACATTAATTAATTCGTTATGTACAGAAATCATTGTAGAGCTTATGCCGTTTATAACTTCAACATTTTCGTTACTTTTTTTATACCAAGTGCGTTTAACCTCTTCATAAGAACCATCGTTTAAAAGGATATAAAAGCGTATAACTTTTCCTTTAAAAACTTCGGCTTTACCTTTGTTGCAAGTTGCCTTTGCTCCTTGGCGATTAGTAACAATTACATCATCGTAAACACCATCTTTAACTATTTCTGCACCTCTATCTTCAAATTTTGCTGCCCATTTATTGTAACAATTCAATTCAGCAGCATTATCATCTTTTGTTTGTGCAATAAAAAAAGTGGAAATTGCAAGTAATATAATTGTGATTTTTATCCTCATAAAAAACTAAAAATTTAGAATATTCAAACATACAAAAATAATAGAATATTTTTATCATTTATCAAAATTTTAGTAAATTGGCGATATGTTGGTTAAAAGCTTTGGATATGCACTACAAGGAGTTGGGGCACTTAAAATTACCGTAGAGGTAAATATTACACCTGGTGTAAATTTTTTTATAGTTGGCCTACCTGATGCAGCAGTTAAAGAAAGTCAACAAAGAGTGGATAGTGCGTTAAAGCAAATTGGGCTTAAAATTCCAGGTAAACAAATAACAGTAAACATGGCGCCTGCCGATGTTAGGAAAGAAGGCTCTGCCTACGACTTAACTATTGCTATTGCTATACTAGCCGCTTCTGAAAAAATTGAAGCACACTTGCTACCCGATTTTGTGATTATGGGCGAGCTTGCGCTTGATGGTAGTTTGCGCCCCATTAAAGGAGCCTTACCTATTGCCGTTAAAGCTAAAAGCGACGGCTTTAAAGGGATTATTTTACCTCATGAAAATGTGGCAGAGGCATCTGTAGTTGAAGGAATTGACGTTTACGGCGCCGCAAGCTTAAAAGAAGTAATTGATTTTTTAAATAGCAATTTAAAAATAAACGCGTCAAAAATAGATTTAGAAAAAACATTTAATAAAGCAAACAGTCATTTTGAGTACGATTTTGCTGATGTAAAAGGACAAGAAAATATTAAGAGAGCCTTAGAAATAGCAGCTGCCGGAGGACACAACCTTATTTTAATTGGCCCACCGGGCGCCGGTAAAACAATGTTAAGTAAGCGCATACCGGGCATATTACCTCCGCTAACTTTAAATGAAGCTTTAGAAACAACAACCATTCATAGCGTTGCAGGCCAATCAGGCAAAGCAAAAAATGGTTTAATTACGCAACGACCTTTTAGAAGTCCTCATCACACAATTTCAGATGTAGCTTTAGTAGGAGGCGGAAACTTTCCACAACCCGGTGAAATTAGTTTAGCGCATAATGGTGTATTGTTTTTAGACGAATTACCCGAATTTAAACGAAGCGTATTAGAGGTTATGCGACAGCCATTGGAAGATAGGGTGGTAAGTATTAGCAGAGCAAAGTTTAATGTTGAATACCCTGCCGGCTTTATGCTAGTGGCAAGCATGAATCCATGCCCTTGTGGCTATTATAATCACCCGGAAAAAGAATGTGTATGCGCCCCCGGAATAGTACAAAAATATTTAAACAAAATTAGCGGCCCTCTACTCGACAGAATTGATATACACATTGAAGTAACCCCTGTACCATTTAGTGAACTTAGTAAACAATCAAACGCAGAAAACTCAGGGGTAATAAGAAACAGAGTAATTGCTGCAAGAAAAATTCAACAAAAGCGATTTCAGCAAAACGAAAAAGTTCATTGTAATGCACAAATGAGCACAAAAGATTTAAAAAAGTATTGTTGTATAAATGATGCAGGTGCATCGCTATTAAAAAATGCTATGGAAAAATTGGGTTTAAGCGCAAGGGCCTACGACAGAATACTAAAAGTTGCGCGCACCATAGCTGATTTAGACAGCGCAGAAAATATTGATACCGTACATTTAGCCGAAGCCATTCAATACCGTAGCTTAGACAGGGAGGGTTGGGCAGCATGAAATTGAGAGCAGCTATAATTTCCCTTTTATTTACACAAATAGTTAATGCACAAATTGACCCACAAAAATTTATGCAAAAATTTAATGATGCCAGTCTAAAAGGAAAAGTGCGCTTGGTAGCTAGTGTTGATTATAATGAAATAAAAAGTATTTACCCCTTAATTCAAGATACGCTCTTAAAAATAAAACAGCTTGTTTATAAAAATTCTGAAAGCAAAGAGGCTAAATTTTTGTTTGATAAAATAGATGCCGATATTGAAATTTCAAATCAAAATTACGCAAAGGCAATTTTTATTTTACGAAACTCTATAGAGAGTCATGCACAAGATTCAGGCGATTCCTTAAAAATACTTCAAACACTTAAATACAGTTTTATTCAAATAAAAGACTACTATAAAGCTTTTGAAATAAACCACGAAATTGAAAAAATTACTTTGAGGGAAAAGCACACAAAAAACAATAATACCGATAAAAGCACTCTATACAATTTGCTTGGTTTACCCTTAAAAGCAATAAAAGAAAGGCGTACAGAATATCTAAAAATTGCTAAACCGGGCATTAGAGAAAATTTTAATTATTATAATGATATAGGTGTTTTTTATAATAAAGCAAAAATGTCTGATAGTGCTGAAGTATATTTTAAAAAGGCGTTACAAGAGATTTCAAAAGTTGAAGATAATGTTTCGAATGAAAAATATAAGTCATTTTGTTTTGGACTTGTAAATGGCAATTTAGGATTATCGTACTACAATCAAGGCAAGTTATATAAAGCAATTCCTTTATTAAAAATTGATGCCTATTATAGTAAAAAAAATAATTTTTACGAAAGCGCTTATAATGCCTATGATTTATTAGCTAAAACATATATTAATTTAGAAGAGGCTAAAAGCGCAAAGCTATTTATTGACACTTTAAATTTATTAAATAGCGAAAATAATTTTCCAATCAAAATAACACTATCCTCCTATTTAACACTTGCTAATTATTATTCCTTAATAGGCGAAGCTAAAAAATCATCGGATAAATTCTTACGCTACATTTCATTAAAGGATAGTACAGAGAGTATTGAAAAAGACAGGCAGCTTTTAAATGAAGAGCTTGCTTTTAGCGTGCAGCAAAAAGAATTAGAGCTTAACGAAAAAAACAAATCTATTGAAGAAAGCAAAATCAACGATGCAAAACAAAAAACATTTAAAGCATATTTACTGGCGGGCTTATTAATGTTATTGGCTGCTACAATATTTTTAATTTTAAACTATAATTATTCGCGCAAACGCGAAAAAGTTTTAGAAAGTGTAAATACTAAAATTAATGCGCAAAATACTTTAATCGAACAATCACTAAAAGAAAAAGAACTGTTGATCAAAGAAATTCATCACCGGGTAAAAAACAATTTGCAAATCATTACAAGTATGTTAAGTTTACAAATTGGAAAATTGAATGATAAAAAATCAGAAGTAATTTTACAAGAAGCAAAACAACGCATAAACTCAATTGCACTTACACATCAAATGTTATATCAAAAAGATAATTTATCATCGGTGTTAATTAATGATTATATTTTAAAGCTTGCTACACAAATTGAAAGCACTATTCCAACAAATCAAATTGAACTAATTTTAGATGTTGATCCTTTAGGAATTAGGCTAAGTATTGATAATGCTGTGCCTTTAGGTTTGTTGTTTAATGAAATTTTAACCAATGCATACAAACACGCCTTCCCAAATAATGTTGGAGAAATTATTGTTTCCCTAAAAAAAGGAATTGATAGCTTTAGCTTATCCATAAAAGATAATGGAAAAGGTATTTCAGATGACCTAATAAACCCTGAAAACTCTAGTTCAATGGGAATGGAATTAATTCATATTTTAGCCGACCAATTAGACACTAACTTAATTATTAATAATCAAAATGGAACAGAGTTTAAAATAATATTTAAAAAATTTTAAACACACTCTTAATATAAATGGATAGCGTTGAAAAAATACTTTTAGATTTAAAAAGAAAAATTTTTAAACCGGTTTACTTTTTAGCAGGTGAAGAGGCTTATTATATTGATTTGATTTCTGATTACATTGAGCAAAATACTTTAAACGATGCTGATAAAGAATTTAACCAATATGTAGTATATGGCAGAGAAATTGATTTAGCAGGTGTTTTAAGTCTTGCTAAGCAATTTCCAATGATGAGCGAAAGACAAGTTGTAATAGTAAAAGAAGCTCAAAATATTTCAGAATTTTCAAAAGAAAAAGGTGAGTCAGCTAAAAAAGCAAATTCGCCAACACAGCAATTTATTCAATATCTGCAAACACCTCAACCCACAACTGTTTTAGTGTTTGCGCACAAACATAAATCAATTGACAAAAGAGGTGCAATAGCAAAAGCCTTACAAAAGCACGCTTTATTCGCTGAGTTTAGTAAGCTGTACGATAATAAAATACCTGAATGGATTGGTAATTACGTTAAAGATAAAGAATATAGCATCGGCCCTAAAGCTTCGTTTTTATTAGCTGAATTTTTAGGAAATAACTTAAGCAAAATTGCTAACGAGCTGCAAAAGTTATTTATTAACCTTGAAAAAGGAAAAGAAATTAGCATTGAATTAATTCAAAAAAATGTTGGCATTAGTAAAGATTACAATATTTTTGAGCTTCAAGATGCGATAGGAAAAAAAGATATTTTAAAAACAAACCGTATTTTAAATTATTTTTCAGAAAATGAAAAAGAACATCCACTTATACTTACTGTTATTACATTATATGGGTACTTTACAAAAATATTGCGCTATCATTTTTTAGCAGACAAATCAAAAACAAGTGCGGCTTCGGCACTTGGAGTTAACCCATATTTTATTGAAGGTTATGCGCGTGCAGCAGGTAACTACAGTATAGTTAAATTAAAAAATATTTTTTTATACTTAAAAGAAGTAGATTTAAAATCGAAAGGAATTGAAAACAATAGCATTGAAAACAAGGAATTAATGAAAGAGTTATTTTTTAAAATTTTACACTAATCATGAAATTTATTACACGAATCTTAATAAGTGCTTTATCAGTAATGATAGTAGCAACTTTGCTGAAGGGTGTTCATATTAATAACTTTGGTACAGCCCTACTTGTTGCAATTGTATTAGCCTTTTTAAACACTTTTTTAAAACCCTTGCTAACAATTTTAACCATACCTATAACAATTTTTACACTTGGATTATTTTTACTTTTTTTAAATGCATTAATGATAATTTTAGCCGGAAAATTAGTTAATGGGTTTAGTGTTGATGGTATTGGCTGGGCACTATTATTTAGTGTAATACTTTCGTTTATAACATCTATATTAAATTCGCTTATAGGTGTTAAAGAAGGGTAATTAAGCTCTTTTTACCTCTATCCTAAATGTTGCGCCTTTGTTTATTTCACTTTTTAAAACTTTTATTTTTCCGCTGTGATAATTATTTATTATTCGCTTACACAGGCTTAAACCAAGTCCCCAACCCCTTTGTTTAGTAGTAAAGCCCGGCTCGAATACTGTTTTAAATTTTTGCTTCGGAATCCCTTTTCCGGTGTCTTCAATGTCAATATAAATCCATTCCGGCAAGCCTTCAACTGTAATTGTAATTTTACCCTTACCATTCATCGCATCAATTGCATTTTTACAAATATTTTCAACAACCCATTCAAATAAAGGTAAACTCAACAACGCACTCACGTTTTCGGTTGAAAAATTAATGTAATATTCTACATTTTTAGAGCTTCGCTTTTGTAAATAATTGACAATGTTATTTAAAACTTCATTTATGTTTTCGCTCTTTAAAGTAGGTTGGGAGCCAATTTTACTAAATCGGTCAGTTATGGTTTGTAGGCGTTTTAAATCTTCACCCATTTCATTAATTATTGTTTTTTCAACACCTTGATTAGCTAAATAGTCATTCCACGCCATTAACGATGATAACGGAGTGCCTAATTGATGAGCTGTTTCTTTACTCATACCAACCCATACTTGATCTTGCTCGGCTTTGCGAGCAGTACTAAATAATACATAAGCAATTAGTAAAAAAAATCCTATTACTAAAAATTGTACATAAGGAAAATAGCGCAGTTGTGTTAACAGAGTTGAATTTGCATAATAAATATAATTTTTTTGTCCATTACCAAAATCAACTTCAATGGGTTGGTTTTGCGAAGACAGTTCATTTAATTTGCTTGTTAAAGTGTTTTTATCTTTAAAATTATTTTTATCTATTTTGCCTGCATCTATTACCGAATCTTTTTTGCTATTGATAAATAAAACCGGAACGCCTGCGCTGTTTACCGCCACTTCAGTAATAAATGATTTAATAAGCGAATCAAAAACTAATTTTATATTTTCAAAAACTTTACTGTCTTTGTGATATAAAAATTGGCGTTTATTTTTATAGTACTCCACCACTACCGGCGGATAAAGCAACTGCATTATTTTTAGTTGTGCTAACAAGTAATTCTTATCTTTTTCTTTTGTTGAATCAAGATTTCTGCTAAATAGTATTTCGTTATTTTGGCTTGTTAATATTACAGGCACACTGGTATTATCTTCTAAAACTTTTAATACAAAAGGATTAACTCCATCATTTGATGCTGAAAGTTGGCGCGTTGCTTCAGCGTATAATTCTGCTTTTTTACGTTCTTCTTTTTTTATTTTCTCAAATAGTTCGTTTGTGAATTTAACGAGATTTGCCTTTTTTTGAACTGCCTCTGCCCACAATTTTGCCTTTTGTCTTTCATCAGCAGCAATTTTTTTTACTAAATCATTACTATACCAAAGCGATACAATGATAATAGCAAACGCAAAGGTTGCCAATAATAACTTCCACTTCTGTTTACGCGCGTATATATTCACGTTTAAATTTATTAAAAATCTTCATCATTTTCAGGCTTCTTTTTATCTAACGTTTTTTCTTTCTTTTTATTACCTTGGCTTTCAATTTCAAATTGTTGCTCTGTTTTTTTAGAATTTTTAAGCAGAGTATCCTTTTTAAATAAGTTAAACTCTTCTTTTAAAATTTTTTTTAAGGTTTGTTTTTCTTCTTTTATATCATTTTTTATTTTCTCTTTTAACCCTTTGCTGTCATATTTAATTATTGGATTATCAGTTGTTCCTGTCATTAAAATAAAAGCGCTGCGTTTATTATCTTTATCGCGTTCTTCTACTCCAAACTCATTTTCTTTTTTCTTTTTTGATAAATAATCAGAAATTAAAAGTTGTACATGATAATCAATTTGATTGCTAAAGCTATGTTTCCCCCATAAACTTAAATTTAATGCTGAATTATTTATTTCGGTTTTAGGAATTGTAATCATTTTATTTTTTATTGCAAACGTAGCGTTCAAATCAGAAAATTTAATGCGTTTTAAATCTTCAACTTCTAAAAATTTTGAAAGGCTTAGCATCGGCTTAAATCCTACTAAAGTTCCGCCTTGTATTTTTAAATTTATTTCACTTTCAATTGATTCTGGCAATACATCAAGTTGATTATTAAATATTGATTTAAAATTTATTTCTGCACTTGCTTTACCATTCACATGCTCTTGGGTAAGTGTTAATTGCCCAAAATTATTTAGCTGTTTAAACATTGATTTTATATCAATGCTTTTTAATTCTGATTGGATAGTAAGCTCAAAATCTTCCTTTTTATTTTCTACAAAGGCATTAATGTTTGCATTTCCATTCATTGTTTCGAAGCTCGTTTCGTTAAGTAGTATTTTTTTATTTTTCAGTTCTACATCTCCTTTTATATTAAATGCTTCAAATGAAGCAAACTTAAACCGCTTTACATTAGCATTTAATTTAAAATTTAAAGTATTAGAAATTGAATAGCCCTTATTTACAGCACTTGAAGAGTTTTGCATAAGGTTAAAATCTGAAATATCAATAAAATCTGATTTTAAAACACCATCAATTACCAAGGGTGCCGTATTATCTACAATATAGTTAATTAATCCGGGCATTGTGCCGTTTATTTCAAAGTCCGAATTTCCTTTATTAAACGATAAATGTTCTACCCGAATAGAATTGTTCTTAGTGCTAAGTTTACATTTTTTAATTATGTGCGCTAGCTTATCGCCTTTAAATATTAAATTAAAATTATTTAATTCTAAATCTACATTTACAATATTATTAGGCGATGCTATATTATTTTTAAGGGTATTAATTTCACCCTTTATGTGTGCTTTTGTATTTAATACTCCCGAAACATGACTAATTGTATCAATAGGAATAAACGTATGTATTTTTTCTAAATTCATTGAAGCGCTAAAGTTTGCATCAATGCTTGGATCTTTGAAGTTATGGAGAATAAAACTTCCCTCTAATTTATTTTCGTCTAGGTTTGCAGCAAATGACTCTATTACAACCTGCTCTGTTTTATCACGTATTAAAAAGTTACCTTTAATGTTAACATTTTCGAGTTTTGTGTTCAATGCCTTATGAGTAATCGTTGCATTTTTCATTCCAAAATTTGTTTCAAAATGCAAAGGTTTATTACGAACATAATTTATACTCCCATTTAAATAAAACTCGCCCGTGCTATTATAACCGTTAATTTGCTTATTAAACTTCTCCGGCATAAACGAAAGCACCGACGAGATATCCAATTCACTGCCAAAAAAATTCATGTTAACTAAATTTAATGAATCGTTATAGTTTATTTCACCGTTTAAATTAAATTTCATTTTGTTAAGTTTTAGCTTTGCTTCTTTAATTTGATAATTCGATCTGTTAACATTAAAATCTACTGCTAGCGAAAGTTTTTTGTCATGGAGTAAGGTTTTTCTATGAGATAAAATGCTTTTTATTTCCCCGGCTGTAGATATATTTAAGTCGTAATTTTCATTTACAAAATTTCCTTTTAGTTTTAATTCATTTAATACGCTTTGAAATTTTAATTTGCGATTATAGTCAAAATAATTAATTAAAATGTTTGTTATTTCAACGTTTTCAAGTCTTAAATTTAAATTAGTAGTACTTGTTTCTATTTTATTTTCTTTAAAAATTTTATAATTTACTTTGCCATTTTTATAGATCTTAATATTCACTTTACTGTCTTTTAGTGTAAGTTTGGTGATGTTGTATTTTTTATAATAAACATCTTTAATATTAAAATACAGATTTAATTTTTGAGCAAATATTAATGTATCTGTTTTTTTGCTTTCAAGACTTTCTTTTATTAAAATTTCTCGAAATTCTAAAGTTGTATTCGGAAAGGTTGAAATAAACGTAATATCAATATTTTCCGAATTTATAACAACCTCTGAAGTTAAATTTTTATTTAATTCAATAATCAACGATTTTTTTATGTCATCTTTATAAATGGCAAGTGCAATTACTGCAATAAAAATTAGGAAAACAAAAACAACAAAAATCCATAAAAAAGCTTTTAAGATTCTTCGAAATAAATTCGGCCTTTCTTTATTTGATATATTTTCCAACCAAATAAAGTTCTTAAAATAATTGCTATTTCAACTTATAAGGTTAAAACAATGTTAACAAAGCTTATTTAATATTTTAATTAAGAAACTACTTTGCATCATACAATTATTTGTAACGAATCAAAAGCTACCTCTATGTTTGTTGGCAGCTCCTTAATCAAGCTATCGTGAAGCCCCAATTGATGTGATGCGTGAGTTAGGTATGTTTTTTTTGCCCCTAATTGCTGCGATAAATTTATTGCTTCTTGAAATGTAAAATGTGAGATATGTTCTTCTTTTCGTAAAGCATTTAATACTAATACATCAGCATCTTTAATTTTTTCTTTTTCAATTTCTGAAATATAATTTGCGTCTGTTATATACACAAAGCTCCCAATTTTAAAACCTTTAACGGCAAGTTTATAATGCAGTACATTTATAGGCTCTATTAATAAATCTCCTATTCTAAATTTATCGTTTTCAAACTCAAATAAATTAATTTGAGGAATACCTGGGTAATTTTCTCCGGAAAACACATACGCAAACTCACGCTTTATAGCTTGTTGCACGCGTTGAGTAGCATATACAGGAATAGGTTGTTTCATTAAATAATTAAAGGCTCGTACCTCATCTAATCCCGCTATGTGATCCTTATGTTCGTGTGTAAAAATAACAGCCGAAATTTCGGTTATTTTTTCCCGAAGCATTTGCTGTCTAAAATCAGGGCCGGTATCAATTATAATTTTTGTGCTTTCACTTTCAACTATTACTGAAGTACGCAGGCGTTTATCTTTAATATTTTTACTACTGCAAACCTCACAATCACAACCAATAACAGGTACCCCTTGTGAAGTGCCTGTACCCAAAAATGTAACCTTAATTGGTATTGGCATGTTTTAATTATTCTTTTATAAATTTAAAGCTATAATTTGTCAATGCGCTTTTAAATTTAATAACATAATTTCCTTTTGTTAATGCTTCAACATTTAACTGTGTTTTCTCAATAGGATTAATTGTTGTATTGTTTACCAATTTGCCTTGTACATCAAAAATTTGAACGGCATAAATGCAAGAAGTTGCACTTGAAAACATTACGTTTAATCTATCACTAACCGGATTTGGTCCAACAGAGAGAACGGAAGGCATTGTTACATTTTCATCAATTCCTACCATTGAAAGTTGTAGCGGTGTTGATGATGTTTGGCAGCCGTTGTTTCCTACCCACAAGCTATACCAGCCATTTTGAGTCATAGTGTATGTTGTTCCGGTTGCTCCTGCAATTGGACCACCATTTAAATACCATTGATATGTTTGCGCTACTACCGTAGTGCTTAACACATTTCCCGTAACTGTTATGGTTGGTGTTTGCGGAGGTGTATTATACGTTATAGCGGAACTTCCTGTAACAATACATGCGCCCGAAGATGCCGTATAATTATAAACAGAGTTAACCCCCGGATTTACATTTATGCCCATACCCAGCTGCCCATTTGACCAAATTACTTGACTGGCATTTGTATTAACAGAAACATAACCCGACTGTCCTGTGCAAACTAACGCCGGCACACCTACAGCAGTTGGCGATACAACTACACTTATTGTTCCTATATATGGCGTGCTGCTGCCATTGCCATTTGTTGCTGTTAGTGAAACAGAATATATCCCCGATGCCGAGTATGTAACTATAGGATTTTGTAAAGTTGATGTTAATACACTTGCTCCACTAAAATTCCATACCCAAGCTGTTGGAGTGTTAGCCGACATATCGTTAAACTGAATAGGAGTATTGGTACAAGCCGGACTAACCAATGTTGTATAGTAGGCATTAGGAACTGCTGATGAGTTTGAATAAAGTGGTGTTTCCCAAACGCCCCTGCCGTAAGTAGCAGCACGTAATTTACCCGTAGGATAAAAAATTTGCAAATCATTTACAATAACATTTGGCAAAGCGTTAAAATAAGGAATCCAGGAGCTCATGCTAGCCTCTCTATAATAAACGCCAACATCGGTTCCGACATATAGTGCTTGAGAAGAATTATTTACGTATGTAATACAATTTATCGGTATCGGAGGCAGACCTGTTGAGTAGTCTTGCCATGTTGCTCCACCGTTAGTTGAATTAAAAACTTTTCCGGTTGAAGCATAACCTGAAAGGGTACAATACACATTGTTTTCGTTTTGATTGTCAATACATATATCCGTTAATGCACCTGTACCTATAGAAATTCCGCCAACTATACTTGACCATGATGCACCTGCATTTGTAGTTTTCCAAAGACCATACGAAGAGTTGGCATAAATAACATTTGTGTTACTTGGAGCAATTCGTATTTTATCAAGTGTTGAATTAAAAGAACTTAATTGAGTCCAAGTACTGCCTTGGTTGTTACTTACCCAAACATCTGAATAACCTGCATAATAAGTATTTGCTTGATAGGGATGTTGGATAATAGGCGCAACCCAAGCTGCATTGCCTGTAATTCCTGAATAAATAGACCACCAACTACTTCCGCCGTTTGTTGACAAATTAAACTCACCGTTAACATACGATTCAACAATGTTATTATTATTACTCCAATCAATAAAACATGCGGCACCATCTCCGCCATAAATTTGTGTCCAAGAAGTGCCATTTGATAAATTAGTACCATTATCCTGATGTCCTGAAACTATTCGTCCTGGTAGGTTTGCAGAATTTCCAATTCTATATACTTGCGCAATATTCATAGAACCGTTTATTGTATTCCATGTTGTGCAATCATCTGTGGTAACAGCAACACCTCCATCAGTGCCCATATAACAAGTATTAGCCCCCGTAAATAAAACACAATGTAAATCGGCGTGCACATAAGGTTTGCCGCCTCCACCGTACCAATGCGTGTTTAATGACCAGTTAACCCCACCATCTAATGAGCGCCATGAATTCACCCCGCCGGCAATTATTTCATTTGAATTTGTTGGCGATGCACCAATTGCAAGATCGTACCAACCCTGCCCCCCTGAACCAGAGCCATTTGTACTCCAATCAAAAATATTAGGCGTTGTGCTTTGTTGCGTATAAGTACTGCCACCATTAATAGAAAGGTATAAGCCGCCAAATCCATTGTTACTACTACTGGCTAGCACATAAACTACATTTTGGTTTGCAGGCGTAACAGCTAATTTTAGGCGATTACTTGATGAAGGTAATCCGCTTACAGAAACTTGTGTAAACGAATTTCCTGAGTTTGTTGAGCGATACGTAACATTTGCCCCGGCACCGTATATTACCGTAGTATCTCCGGGCTTATATTCTGCATCGTAAAAATAATAGTTTGAAACTAAACTCCATGTGGTTCCTGCATTTATGCTTTTATACATACCTACACTTGAGGCAGCAAATAATGTATTAGGGTTTAATGGATTTATAAGTACTCTGTATATGCGGCGTTGTTGTGATGTGCTCCAAATTAATCCTGTCGTATTCCATGTTGCGCCACCATCGGTTGATTTTAAAACGCCCGTTGAATGTGTGTCGCCTGCATCTTTATCTCCTGTTGAAATATAAATGTTATTGGTGTTGGTGGGGTCAATTGCAATATCTGAAACGCCTAAGGAAGCAATTTGATCGGTTGTAGTAGTATATGTACTACCTCCGTCGTTAGTTACCCACAAACCACCCGCTGCAGTGCCAACATAAAAAGTTGACGAGCTACCCGGCTGCATACGTATAGCTTGAATACGCCCTGCATCGCCACCGGCCGGAGAACCAAAGGGACCTAAAGGAATCCACGATGCAACAGTTGATGATATCTGTGCTATTTGCGATTGTTTGTATTGTGGGTTCTCATTTAAAAACTCTTTATATTTTTCAAAAGCATAACCTCTTGCTGCAAGTTTTAAGCTACCGCTGGGGTAAACCCTGGGTTCTGTAAACCATTGCCAGCGCTTAAAAACCCTAAAACCTTTGCTACGCTCATACGGACGGTCCTTCCAATAACTATTAAACTCTTTAACTACATCGTAATAGTTTGAATTAGTATCGTTCATCATTTCTACCCATTTTTGAGCATAATAATTTTGACATAAAAATAACGTAACTATAAAAAATAAAAAGTGGTTTAACTTCGCTTTCATTGGGATAAAATTGTAGGATGCTAAAATACTGTTTTTTTTCAAAGATTATTTTTTAGTTTATACTAATAAATGATTTACTTTGTTTGATGACTAAAATGTTTAGAAATGATGTTTAAAAACGAGCTTAAATTTGCTGATACACTTGATAAGGCAGATGAAATAAATGAGTACCGCAATTTATTTTTGTTCCCTGAGCACAATGGAGAAAAAATGATTTATTTTACCGGAAATTCCTTGGGTTTGCAGCCCAAAAGCACAAAAAGCTATATACAACAAGAGCTTGATGATTGGGCTAAATATGGGGTTGAAGGGCACTTTTTAGCCAAAAATCCGTGGATGCCTTATCACGAAAATTTAACGCTACAAATGAGCAAAATAGTTGGCGCACTGCCTTCTGAAACAGTCATGATGAACCAACTAACAGTTAATTTGCATTTATTAATGGTTAGTTTTTACCGCCCAACAAAACAACGCTATAAAATTATTTGCGAAGCTAAAGCTTTTCCTAGCGATCAATACGCGCTGCAATCACAAATTAAATTTCATAACTACGATTTAACTGATGCTTTAATTGAAGTTGAACCTCGTAGCGGTGAATATGCTATTAGAGAAGAGGATATATTAGCTGCAATAGAGAAGCATAAAAATGAACTTTCACTTGTTATGATTGGCGGAGTAAATTATTTTACCGGGCAAGTATTTGATATTAAAAAAATCACTGCCGCTTCACATGCTGCCGGAGCAATTGCAGGCTTTGATTTAGCACACGCTGCCGGAAATATTGATTTAAAATTACACGAATGGAATGTTGATTTTGCAGCTTGGTGCAGCTACAAATACTTAAATAGCGGTCCTGGAAGCGTTGCAGGAGCGTTTATTCATCAAAAACATCATACAAATACAAATTTACCAATGTTTGCAGGTTGGTGGGGTAATAATAAAGAAACTCGTTTTTTAATGAACAAACAATTTGACCCCATTAAAACAGCTGAACGATGGCAATTAAGCAACGCTCCGGTATTAAGCATGGCTGCCTGCATGGCGTCTCTTCAAATTTTTGACAAAGTAGGAATGGATGCCTTAATTAAAAAAAGCAAGCAATTAACCGCATACTTGGAGTTTATTATAAATGATATAAATTCTCGAAAAAACAACTGCTTAAAAATTATTACTCCTACTGAAAATAGAGGCTGTCAAATTAGCATTGTTGCCGATGGATATGGCAAGCCGCTGTATAATGCTCTAATTGAAAATGGCGTAATACCTGATTGGCGAGAACCAAATGTTATTAGATGTGCTCCGGTACCTTTATATAACAACTACACTGATATTTATAATTTTGGTAAAATTTTAGAAAAGCTTTTATAAGCAAAAATATTTAAGTAGTTTTACTTTATCAGTCCTATGCCATTTACGTTTAAACAACTTAAAGTAGTAATATGTTTAATGTTTTTGCTACTTGGCAATCTTTCTAAGTCGCAAGATGTAAATAATGTTGTTATTGATAAAGTAAATACACAAGACATGTCAAATCAGTTTATAACAGCCTTAAAAACTGATGAAAAAGGTTATTTGTGGGTTGGAACTCTAGTGGGATTGAATAAATACAATGGCTATAATTTTGAAAAATACAATTACATTCCCGAAGATAGTTCTGCCATTATTTATCCTTCAATCACTAAAATACACTCAATATCTACAGAACATATTTTAATTGGTACTCAAAAAGGATTATGTATTTACAATTATTCTCATAACAATTTTACCCGAATAAAAGCTGATACTACTTTGTATAAATTTAAGCAAAAACAAAGCATTACAAGTATTGTAAGTGATAAAGAAGCCAGAATATTTATTGGTACCGCAGGTGGCTTAATGCAATTTAATTATGAAAAGAAAAAATTAGAAGAGTACTGTATAGTAAATAAAACACCTTTTTTACAAGAATCTGTTCAAGCAATGTGCATTGACCGATTAAAAAATTTATGGTTAAGCTACACACTTAAAATAAACGGAAACATTATCCCTGTAATTTTAAAACATAATCTTAAAACTTTTAAAACAGATACCATAAAAACACAACAATATGGTAATGGTGATAGGTTAGGGATTTACGAAGATTACTTAGGAAATATTTGGATATGTGCCGACAACGGCCTTATTCAATATAACCAAGGTACAAAAACAACAAGTTTTTATAAAGCACCCAATAATTTTTATTCTTGTATTGCTTTTTCTCCAACAGGCGATAATGTTATTTGGCAAAGCTTTTGGAGTTTTGGTGTAACAACTTTTGATATTGATAAAAAAGAGTTTAAAACATTTAAACACGACCCCGATAAAGCCAGCTCAATTCAAAGTTCTAAAATTTGGGCATTACACAAAGATGAAAACAATATTGTATGGATTGGAAGTGATGTGGGGCTACAAAAAATAAGCAACAGAAAACCTAATATTGAAACAATAAAGCGAAGCAGCAATAACCCAGACAACACTTTGCCCGGGAACATAATTACAAAAATTAAAACCAGTAAAATAAAAAACAACATTGTTTATGCGGCTATTGATGGCGAAGGTTTTTCAATATTAAATACACTTACCGGTACAGCTGTTAATTTTGGTCCAAACTCAAAAACAAAAAATGCAGAAAGGTTTGTTAACTCTTTTTTTGAAGATGAAGATGGTACTTTGTATGTAGGAGGGCAAGATCACTTTCAGCGAATAAAGTTTAGCGCCAACAATATTCCAATTATAAAAACATACTTTAGCTCTCAAGAGCATTATATTTCACACATAATGCAACACCCTACAGATAAAGACGTTTTAATATTAATGGGTAAAAGCGAAGTCATTTTTTACAACAAGCGTACTGAAAATTTTGACATAGTGAGGAGGGCAAGGAATACTAATGGATTATTTTCTTCTGCATTTGTTGTTAAAAACGAAGTATATTTTTTGAATACAAATAATATTTTAAAATACAACTGTAAATCAGAATTGTTTTACAACATTAATTTAAAAAATGTGGGGTTTATGCAATTTGCTTATGTTGAGAACGACACAAGCGTTTACATTACTAGCCGATTATTAGGATTAATTCGCTTTAACCCACTCACAAAAAAATATATTATTATAAAACAACCTGACGGTACAAATTTTCCTGACGTTAATTATTTTGAAAAATACAATAATCAATATTGGTTTTGTACTACAACAGGCTTATATCAGTGGGTACCTTTAGCAAACGAACTAAATGTTACAACAATTGAAGATGGCTTGCCCAGTAATATTATTAATGATTTAAATTTTAATAATGGCTATGTGTTTTTAGCTACTCAAGAGGGAGTTGCTATTTACAATCCATACCTTCAGTCTTCACATTTTGCAATTCCTAAAATTGATGTGTATAGTATAAAAGGATTAAGTGAACCGTTTTTAAACAGAAATTTTAAAAATAATGAAGAGGTGAATCTCAATTATAAACAAAACTCATTTCGGGTTAATTTTACTTTGCTTGATTTTAATCTCCCTGAAAAAAACAGGTATAAATACAAACTTTCACCTTTACAAACAGATTGGGTAACGCCAAACGGCGAAAATTACATCACCTTTAATTCACTTGAACCCGGGAGTTATAAATTTGAATTAATTGGCGCAAATGCTGATAATATCTGGTCAAGTGAGCCTTATACTCTGTATATTAATATTGTTGCTCCTATTTATAAAAGAAAAATATTTTACATTATACTATTTTTAGTTATTACAATAGCAGTTATTATAATGATGATTATACGTGTAAAAATTGCAAAAAACAGAAATAAACGACTTGAAAAAATAATTCACGAACGAACAGCGGAAATAAACGAACAAAAAACTGAATTACTTGACAGTATTAATTATGCTGAACGTTTACAGCGCGCTATTTTTGTTGGGCATCAACTTTTAAAGCAAATCATTCCGGAAAGTTTTATTTATTTTAATCCGCGCGATAGGGTTAGTGGCGATTTTTTCTGGATAGGCAAGCACAAAGATGTATTAATTATTTTTGCCGGTGATTGTACAGGGCACGGCGTTCCCGGCGCTTTATTAAGTGTAATAGGAACGTCACTTTTAAATAAAATTGTTTACGAAGAAAGTATTTGCATGCCCGGTGAAATATTAACGCGTTTAAATATACTTTTTTACCGCCAATTAAATGTTGCTGAAACAGATACAATAAGAGATGGTATGGACGCCAGTGTAATAACCATAAATTTAGTAAACAAAAATGTATTCTTTTCCGGATCAAAAAACAACGGCATTGTTGTTCAAAACAAGCAACTATCACTCTTAAATGCAGAGCGTACTTCAATTGGAGAAACAGAAAATGCACTTTTTAAAACAATTAATTTAGGCTTTGAAGTAAATAGAAGTTTTTATTTATTCTCAGATGGAATTAAAGACCAATTTGGCGGACCCGACTTAAAAAAATATTCTAGTCAAAGGCTTAAACAATTACTTCTTGATGTTCAAAATTTACCTCTTGAAGAGCAAGAAAAAACTATTTCAAAAGAAGTAGAACTATGGAAAGGTAATAATAAGCAAACTGATGATATGCTGTTAATTGGATTTAAATTTTAATGTTAAGCGTAAATTCAATTACGATAACAACTCGCGCGAAATCACTAATTTTTGAATTTCGCTAGTCCCTTCACCTATCGTACATAATTTGCTATCACGGTAATATTTTTCAACCGGAAAATCTTTTGTGTAGCCATAACCACCAAAAATTTGAACAGCCTCAGTGCTAATTCTAACACAAGCTTCGCTAGCATAATATTTTGCCATTGCGCCTAGCTTTGTAACTTTTTTTCCTTTATTTTTTAAATCAGCTGCACACAAAGTAAGTAATTCGGCTGCCTCAAATTCAGTAGCCATATCAGCTAATTTAAAGCTAATACCTTGAAAATTTGAAATAGACTGGCCAAATTGTTGACGCTCTTTAGAGTATTTGATACTAGCCTCTAAAGCTCCTTTTGCAATGCCTAAACTTAAAGAAGCAATGCTAATTCTTCCTCCATCTAGTACTTTCATGGCTTGTATAAAACCATCGCCAACTTTTCCAAGTATTTGAGATTTGTGAACGCGGCAGTTTTCAAAAATTAATTCAGCCGTTTCGCTGGCGCGCATACCTAATTTATTTTCTTTTTTCCCCCCTTTAAAACCCGGAGTGCCTCTCTCTACTACAAATGCAGTAATACCATGGCTGTCTAACAATTCGCCTGTGCGCACTAGTACCACAACTACATTGCCTGTAATACCATGTGTAATCCAATTTTTAGTGCCGTTTATTACCCAATAATCACCATCTTGAGTAGCTGTACATTGCATACGCATTGCATCACTTCCTGTGTTTGCTTCGGTTAATCCCCAAGCTCCTATCCATTCGGCAGTAGCTAATTTTGGTAAATATTTCTTTTTTTGCTCTTCGTTTCCAAATTGTAAAATATGCCCTGTGCACAAGCTATTGTGAGCTGCCATTGAAAGCGCAATTGATCCGCAAATACTTCCTAATTCTGTAATTGCAGTAACATACTCAGTGTATGAAAAGCCTGATCCACCATACTCGGTGGGTACTAATACTCCCATTAATCCTAATTCACCAAGCTTTTTAAAAACTTCAACAGGAAACTCTTGTTTCTCATCCCATTCCATCATTTTTGGGAGAATGTGTTCTTTGCCGAATTTTTTTATCATATCAGCAATCATTAATTGATTTTCGTTTTTTGCAAACGACATTGTGTTGTTTTCTAATAGTGTACCAGACATGTGATGTTATTTGAATGTTGTTTTAATTTTTGTTCTCCTTTTAAAAAATCGAGCCCTATTACAAAGTTATAACCCAAAACAATTGCTCCAAGTTTTTTAACAAGATTGGCTGCTGCTTCTGCGGTTCCTCCGGTTGCTAACAAATCATCGTGAATGATAACTTTATCATTTGGTTTTAGCGCGTCTTGATGAATTTCAATAGTTGATGAGCCGTACTCTAAATCATACTTATGTTTTATTGTTTTATAAGGTAGTTTTCCTTCTTTTCTAACAAGAATAAATGGCACCCCTAACTTGTTGGCTGTTAAAAACCCAAACAAAAAACCGCGACTTTCAATACCAACAACAGCATCAGGCTTTTGAGGCATTCGGTTAATAAAGGCCTCGGCAATTTTGCTACAAAGTTTGGAGTTATAAAAAATAGGGGTAATATCTTTAAATAAAACACCCTCTTTAGGAAAATCTTGAATGTCCCTAATTTCTTTTTTTATCTCTTCAACTAAACTCACAATTAATTTAAGCGATGCAAACTTAATGATTTTTTAAGAGTTACAAATAGTAATATTAATGCTTTATTTAAAATACATACGAATTGCTATTAACACCATTATTACACTAAAGACTTTACGCATTATTTGCGAAGGAATTTTTAACGCCCATACTGAGCCAAAATAGCCGCCAACAATAAAAGCAAGAGCAATAACTAAGGCGTAAGAAACATTTACGTAACCTGCCTTATAATAATTATACACGGCAAATATGCCTATTGGCGGTAACATAATGGCAACGCTTGTGCCTTGAGCAGTTTGTTGGTCTATTTTTAAAAAAAACACCAAGGCCGGGATAATTAATATGCCCCCGCCAATACCTATCATTCCACTAAGTATGCCGGCAAAAAAGCCAATTAATACTAATATAAGTAATGTTGATGTGCTCATAATTTGTTAAAATAAATTGTATCAAACCCCAAATATAAAAAGATTGTGCTTTTACAATGTTAAAAAACAAATTTAGTTGCCTTAAAATTTTGATTTTTTCAACCTTTTTGTCAAGAAAAAATTACCTCCTCAATGCTTCTAATGGGAATTATTATTCCTCCTTTTAGCGATACGTGTGTATCGCTTACAAACCAAATGGTAGTATTTACCATTACTTTATGGCCATTGTCGGCTTGAAATATGATTTTTACTTTATGCTTAAAACCATTACCAAGAATTAAAGCTGTTTTTAAGCGTTCTAATCTTGCGTGTTTTAAAATACTATCTGTTATCACATCGTTTTTTGGGAAAGACAATGCACATATATCTTCTTTATTGATTATTGAAGTAAACATAATAATCGTTTTTATAGTTAAGAAATAGTTGAGAAAAATATAGTTTTTACAAAAGCAAACTATTCTATATTTTAAAGACAGCAATGGCAATACGATTACAGTACTTATAAATTACATTATGGTGTAAAAAGAAATATTTATAGTATAAAATTAATTTGGTTAAAGAGGTGGCGTTTTTAATAATAATTGTATTAAAAATATGCGCTTTACATTCATCGTTTTCATCACTCAACAAAGCACCCTGTGAAAAAGCCCCAACAATTTGAGCCGGTGTACAATTTTTATGTGAGAAAGAGAGGGTATGCTTTAAACTACTTTTACTAATTGTAGTTGCATTGCAATTTAAGCAAAATAAAACGGAGATGATTATGGTATTTAATATTTTAAACACTTTTTCAAAAGTACAACTATAATGCAGTAGTATTTAAAAAATATTGTTAATTAACAAAGCGTTGGCACAGGCTTCTCCGTCCATTGCAGCGCTCATTATTCCTCCTGCATAGCCCGCTCCTTCGCCACAAGGTATTAAATTGTTAATTTCCGGATGCCTAAAATTTTCTTTGTCTCTAGGTATTCTTACGGGTGTTGATGTGCGCGATTCAACACCAACTATTAATGCCTCGTTAGTAATAAAACCTTTTAATTTACTTCCAAACATTTTAAATCCTTCGCGCAACGAAACTGTAATGTTACTTCCTAAAACATCATGCATATCTACTGCTTTTACTCCTGGTTGATAACTACACTTTGGTAGCAGCGCACTTGTTTTATTTGAAACAAAGTCGCTTAAGGCTTGTGCCGGTGCTGTTTGTGTTTTACCTCCTGCCAACCATGCATTTTTTTCAAAAGCCTCTTGTAGTTTTAAGCCTGATAATGGGCCAAATTGCTTGTAGTTTAAAAAATCTTTTTCGGTTAAGCCAACAACAATACCGCTATTTGCATAAGGATTATTTCGTTTACTTGGGCTCCAGCCATTTGTAACTACTTGCTCGGCAGACGTTGCACACGGAGCAATTATTCCACCGGGACACATGCAAAAAGAGTAAACGCCATAGTTATTAACTTGATGTACTAGTGAGTAGTTTGCTGCCGGTAAATTATTACGTTTTTGTATAACTTCTGCTTTTGAACTACAATGATATTGAATGGAATCAATTAACTCTTGTGGGTGTTCTACCCTTACTCCCATTGCAAAAGGCTTAGCTTCAATTAGTATTTTTTTTAAATAAAATAGCTCATAAATATCCCGCGCTGAGTGACCGGTAGCTAAAATTAAATTGCTTATAGCATATTCATATACAGTATTATTCGTATTTACCTTAATTGAAATTATTTTATTTTGCTTAACGTGAAAGTCAATCAGTTTAGAATCGAAATGAATTTCGCCACCAAAAGTTAATATAGTATTTCTAATGTTTTCAATTAACTGTGGTAATTTATTGGTACCAATGTGAGGATGCGTTTCAAATAAAATTTCATTACTTGCGCCGTGATAAACTAATAACTTTAGCACCTTAGTTATATCACCTCTTTTATTGCTTCGGGTGTATAATTTGCCATCACTATATGTACCCGCTCCACCTTCGCCAAAACAATAATTGCTTTCAGGGTTTACCAAATGGTTTTTGTTTATGTTAGCTAAATCACGACGGCGCTCGCGAACATTTTTACCACGCTCAATAATGATTGGCTTTATCCCTAATTCTATGCAGCGTAATGCTGCAAAAAGTCCACCGGGTCCTGCGCCTATAATGTAACAGTTCTGGGGAGCGCTTGAAACATCTTTATAATTAAAATGAATTTTTTCAAGTAACAGTTCTTCGTTAACAGAATAGGAAATAGTTAAATTTATTTTAATATTTCTATTCCTTGCATCAATGCTTTTTTTTTCAATATTAAAATAAATAATATCAGATTCTTTAAGCCCAAGTTGCTGCTTTAACTCTTCTTTTAAAAGAGCACTATTATTGGCTACAGCCGGTGTTGTTTGAAAAGATATTTTAGGCATATATTCGGAAGATATTTATTCTTCAAAATGGTGTAACTTCAACTTTTATTTCTCCGGGTTTAACACAAAGCGTTTAAATTCGCTATCGTTTAAATAAGTGTTGGCTAACTTTTTAAAATCTTCGCCTTTTAAATTATTTACCCAAGCAGTGTATTGGTCAATTTCAGACACTTGTTCATTATATGCGTCTGCCTGACTAATTACAGATAGCCAAAAATTATTTTCTTTCAATTGAGTTTCGCGCTCTTTTAATAAGGTTTCTTTTATTTTACCAAGATTAATTGCATTACAACCATCTTTTTTTACTTTCTCAACCTCTTCTTTTGCTGCAGCAATTAGTTTTTCTACATTGTCGGGGGCACATGAAAACGAGCATGTAAATTTGTAAGCACCTTTTGGAAAATGTTCGTACTGAGGGCGAATGCCTACGCCATATACGCCGCCTTTATCTTCGCGTAAATTTTCACGTAAGGTGATGTTAAGCAATTGTGAAAGCGCACGTGTTTCAAAACGATTTTTGCGATTGAAATCAAAATTTCCTGTCCACATTAATTGTACGGTACTGCGAGGATTTTTTCCTTTTACCACCGTTTTAGTAATATTTCCTTTTGCACTTTTCTCACCAATGTCAATGCAGTTCTCGTGCTTCATAGGGGCTGAAATTCCTCCCAAATAGGCTTCTAACAAAGGTTTAATAGAATCAATATTAAAGCTTCCTACGAGCGTAAACACAAAATCGGTAGGGTCAGAAAATCGTTCTTTAAAAATTTGATTAGTTTTATCCATATCCACCGAGCTAATTTCTTTTTCAGTAACCGGCTTTGAGCGCATATTATAATTTGCCATTACATAACTAACTGTGTCTTGAAATACTTTGCCTGGATCGGAATTCATATTTTGCAACATGCCTTTTTGCGATTGTATAAACGCATTAAATGCTGATGAATCCTTACGTGCCTTGGTAAATGCAACATATACCAATTGCAACATAGTTTCAAAATCTTTTTTATTGCTGCTGCCGTTAATATTTTCGCTCAATGGACCGACACTTAAATTTACTTGAGCCGTTTTGCCGTCTAAATATTTATCTAATGCGGTAGCGTCAAATTTTCCATATCCCATCATACTTTGAACGGCATTGCTATAATTTGCATTGTAATAATCTTTATCGCTGTACAAATTTGTACCTCCCCAACTGTTTGCTGAAAGTAAAATTTCATCGTCTTTAAAATCGGTAGGTTTCAAAAGTATGCGCAGTCCGTTACCAAGTGTGAGTTCTGTAATGCCATAACCTTTATCAATGCTTTTAATTGCTTTTTGACCGCGCGGACGCTTAGCAACTAAAGCTTCGTTTATTACATTGTCCACATAAGGTTTAATATCAGTATTTGCCTCGGCTTTATTAAAAATGGCAATTACCTCATCGTTGGTAGGAATTTTGTTGCCTTCTTTTTCAGCCATCATAAATACAGCAAGTGCATTGTCGCCTTTAGGGCGAATCCACCCTTTTGCCAAAGCATTTATTTCATCGAGAGTAATTGAAGGTAATAAATCTTTTGTGTATTGGTAATCTGTTTCAGCACCTGTAAATGCATCGCCTACTAAAAAATATTGCACTATTTCCCTTACAATACTTTTTGATTCTGTTTTATCTTTTTCATTAAAATTATTTTCTGCATCGGTAAGCAATTGTTTTTTGCGGCGTTCAAACTCGGTGGCAGTAAAGCCAAAACGTTTTACTCTTTCATTTTCGGTAACAGCTGCTTCTAAAGCATTTTCGGCTTTACCATTGGGAAAAACTGCAAACACAGCATAGCTCGATTTGTTGCGAAGTAAATCGTTAAATCCTGCGCCTGAAAATAAAAAGGGAGCATTGGGTTTACGCGCAAGTTCACTTAAACGAGCACTTAACATGCCGTTATACAATTCAATTTTTAAATTTTCGCGGAAGTCGTTATATGTTTTAAAACTATTTTTAGGCTCTAAATAATTAAGTTGTAAGATATTGTAAGGTGATTCTTTATCACTCACTACCAATGCGCGAAAGCCTTTTTGGTCGGGGATTTGCCACGCAGTTAAAGGACGAGGATTTTTTACCGAAGGAATTTTAGAAAAACGTTCTTTCACTAATTTTTCGGTTGCATCAACATCAATATCACCAACTACAATAATAGCTTGCAAATCGGGGCGATACCAATCACGATAATAATCCCTTAAAAAATGTTGTTTGCAATGTTGCAATACTTCCGGTTTACCAATTGGTAAACGGTTAGCATAACGCGAATCTTTAAAAATTTCGGGTAAGGTTTTGCGTGTCATTCTTTCAAAAGCACCTTGTCCTAAACGCCATTCCTCCATCACTACGCCGCGCTCTTTTTCAACCTCAGCACTATCGAATAATAAATTGTGCGCCCAATCTTCTAAAATCAAAAAACCTTTTTTGTATATGTCTGCTTTATCTGTAGGGATTTGAAGCATGTAAACAGTTTCATCAAAACTGGTATAAGCATTTAAATCGGGGCCAAACTTGGTACCAATCCCTTCTAAATAATTTACCAAATCGTTTTTCTTAAAGTTTTTACTGCCGTTAAATGCCATGTGTTCAACAAAATGCGCTAAACCTTGTTGTTCATCACTTTCGTTAGTAGCCCCCGAATTTACAGCTAAACGAAGTTCAGCACGCTTTTCTGGTTTGGCATTGTGGCGAATAAAATATTTCATTCCGTTAGGCAATGTGCCGTAACGAACTTTTGCATCTATTGGCAATGCATCATTCGGCTGATTTTTTGTTTGTGCATTTATAAAGCAAGCTGCCCCTATTAATAAAACGGCTAAGGATAATTTGTTTTGAATCATAAAGAATTATTTGCCGATAAATTTAATATATTAATTTGGTAAAGACACTTAAAATTTGTGAATGGTTTAATTTAATTTTGTGTGGTGAAAGGCCTACATTAACACGTGATGCCACGGTGTGTTTTAAGATTAGTCCAAACTTAAACGCATCGTAAATCAATTTGCTTATTCTTTTACTTCTTTGAAAAGTATTTTTGTAATTATTATTACAAGAGATTTTACATATTAAAATAATAGCAAATTTCACTTGCTGTTAATTTTCATCTTTTATTTAACTAAAATCTTGGGCTCAAGCATATCAAAAATAGCGTATTTAATGCCTTCTCTTCCTAAGCCGCTCTCTTTAATGCCTCCGTATGGCATAGCATCAAAACGCAAAGTAGGTACATGATTGTGTATTACACCGCCAACTTCAATAGTATTAAAACAATAATTTAATTCGCTAATTGAATCGGTAAAAACACCGCACTGTAATCCATATTTTGTATCATTTATTTTTTTAACTGCTGTTTTTATATCTCCGTCGTATTTTTCAACGCAAATAACAGGACCAAATATTTCTTCTGAATATACCTTCATGCTATTATTTGTATTTGTAAGAATTGTTGGTTCAATATAATTTCCAATTCTTTTGCCACCGCAAATAATTTGAGCGCCTTTACTCACAGCTTCTTTAATCCAAGCCTCAACTCTTAAAGCGTTTTTTTCATCAATTAGGTTGCTGAGTTGCGTGTTTTTATGTAAAGGATTTCCTTTTTTAAGCGTAACAGTTGCGTTTTTAAATTCTTTTATAAAGGAGTTAAATAATTCTTCATGAATAAAAAATCGCTGTGCATGTATGCATATTTGCCCACTATATGCAAAAGCACCGTAAACACACTTATTAATTATTTTTTTCACATTTACATTTTTTGAAACTATTACCCCGGCATTACCACCTAACTCCAAAACAATTTTTTTCTTTCCTGATTTTGATTTTAAATCCCAACCAATTTCAGGTGAGCCGGTAAAGCTTAACAATTTAATATTATTATTAGTTACCAGCTTTTCGCCAATATGCCTTTCCATAGGTAAAATATTAACCATGCCTTTTGGTAAATTACTATTATGAATGATTTTTGCAAGTGCCAAGGTTGATAAAGGCGTATAACTTGCGGGTTTTAATATAATAGGGCAACCGGCTGCAATAGCAGGCGCAATTTTGTGTACAGCTAAATTTAACGGAAAATTAAATGGCGAAATTCCTGCAACAATTCCAATTGGAAAATATTTTACAATGCCCTCTACCCCAATGCCATTAGGCACATTATCTAAGCTTAAATACTCTTTAGGTAAACGACTGCACTCTTCAGCTGCAATATAAAATGCGTTTGCTGACCTTTCAATTTCAGCTAAGGCGTAAGTAATAGGTTTTGCACTTTCAATGCTTAATAATCTTGCTAATTTACTTTTTTGTATTAGTATTTGTTGACTTATATACAATAAGGCCTCTTTTTTTTGATAAGAGCTTAATGCAAGACATTGTGAAAAAATTTTCTGACAAAAATCAATCGTTTGGTTTAGTAAATTTTCATCGGCAAGCCATGTTTTTGAAAAAGGTTTTAAAGTATATTTGTTGTTTACAATAAGTGATTGTTTTGATATTAAAAACTTTCCTTTTGCGTAAATTTTAAAATTTTCCATGATGTAAATGTAACAAAGTAACAGTGTAAATCAATTTTTAATGGAAGTGTTAAAATTACAAGTGCAACAATTTTTAAAAGAAGCTGATAGCGAACTGCTTATTGATGTTAGGTCGCCCGTTGAATTTAATAAAGGTCACATACCCGGTGCAATAAATATTCCTTTATTTGAAGATGGCGAACGTTCGGAAATAGGCACTATTTATAAACAAATTGGGCGCCAAACAGCCATTGAGCGTGGCTTTGAAATTGTTTCTCCAAAGCTTAGCGAGTTTATTAAAACCGTTAAGCAAAAGGCTCAAAATAAAACAGTATTTGTATATTGTTTTAGAGGCGGCATGCGCAGTAATAGTTTTGCTTGGTTACTAAATACAAATGGTTATGAAACTAAAATATTAGAAGGAGGCTACAAATCATACCGTCAGCACGTACTTTCAATATTTTCAAAAAAATATTCTATTCTTTTACTTGGCGGAAAAACAGGAAGCGGAAAAACAACCGTTATCAACTATTTAGTTTCAAAAAAAAACAATGTAATTGATCTTGAAGGCTTGGCAAACCATAAAGGATCTGCCTTTGGTGCAATTAACCAAAACAAGCAGTTACCTCAGCAACTTTTCGAAAATTATTTAAGTGTTTGCTTATCTAAATGCGATAGTAATTCATTATTGATGTTAGAAGATGAATCAATGGCAATTGGTTACAATAAAATTCCATATCCGTTTTGGTTGCAAATGAATAGTGCCCCATTAGTAATAGTTGAGGTTGATACACAAGAACGTTTAAAGCAATTATTAAAAGATTATACTACTGAAGATGTGAATGCATTAAAAGATGCTGTATTAAAAATTTCGGAGCGACTTGGAGGCGATCAAACAAAAATATGTATTGAGTTTTTGAATCAAAATAATTTGTACGCTGCCGCACAAATACTTTTAACCTATTATGATAAAGCATATACTTTTCTTTATTCAAAAAAAAATAACCGTATTTTAAAAACTGTTTCAGCACAAACAATAAATGAACTATGTCAAAAAGTAGAAATTGAATTACAACAGATCTCAAATGGAAGAAATTAAATTAATGTCGCTCACAAGCGCATCAGGCTGTGGCTGCAAAATAGCTCCAGATAAGCTCGATGAGATATTAAAGCAAAATAAAATTAGTCAAAAAGAATTCAGTAATTTAATCATTGGCAATTCTTCAAACGACGACGCTAGTGTTTATGATTTGGGTAATAATCAATCGCTTGTAAGTACTGTTGATTTTTTTACCCCTATTGTAAACAACCCTTACCATTACGGTCAAATATCAGCTTGCAATGCTATAAGCGATATTTACGCAATGGGCGGAAAACCCCTAGTAGCAAATGCCGTTCTGGGCTGGCCAATTGAATCGCTAGGAACAGATTTAGCAGCCAATGTTATAAAAGGCGCCGTTGATATTTGCAACAAAGCAAAAATACCCTTAGCTGGCGGGCATAGTATTAATAGTAAAGAACCTTTTTTTGGACTTGCCGTTAACGGAATAATTCATAACTCAAATATTAAAGCGAATAATGCCATTAAAAATAAAAACGCTTTATACCTCACAAAGCCAATTGGAACAGGCATATACAGCAGCGCCTTAAAACGCGATGTTTTAACTAATGAACAATATGAACAATTAATTAATTTAAGCACTGGTTTAAATGAAATTGGAACGGAGCTTGGAACTAAAAATTACATACATGCAATGACAGATGTTACAGGCTTCGGGCTTATAGGGCACTTATGCGAAATGATAAAAAATACCGGTTTGTCAATAATTTTACATAAAAATAAAATCCCTTTATTAGAAGGGGTTAAATCCTTTGCAGAACAATTTATTTTTCCAAATAACACAACTCGGAATTATAATACCTACAGTAAATTTGTTGAAGGATTTGAAGAATTAGATTTTATTTATTACTGCGACCCTCAAACCTCAGGGGGACTTTTAATAAGTGTTGATGCCAATTATGAAAATGAAATAGAAACACTGCTTTTAAAATATCATTTACCCATAAATAAAATTGGTTACGTTTGCAATAACAATTTAGAACAAATTAAATTAGTAAACGAATAAACTATTTTTGCTTTTGATATTAATTATAGCATATCAAACAAAAATCTTACCTTGCAGATTAAAAGCAAATAACAATGCAGAGCTTTGCAGAAACAGAATTGATATTAACCCCCGAGGGCAGGGTTTATCACATCAACTTAAAAAACGAAGATGTTGCCGATGATGTTATACTCGTGGGAGATCAACATAGGGTAGCACAAATTTCAAAACATTTTGATACAATAATTTTTAAAACCGAACACCGCGAATTTATTACACATACCGGTATTTACAAAGGTAAAAAAATTACAGTGCTAAGCACAGGTATAGGAACTGACAATATTGATATTGTCTTAAATGAATTAGATGCAGCAGTTAACATAAACCCAATAACCCGAACATTAAACAAAAAGCACAGAGCATTAAATATTATCCGCCTTGGCACAAGCGGCTCTCTTCAAGCTAATGTATTAGTAAATAACATTGTTGCAAGCTCGCACGGGTTAGGCTTAGATGGCTTATTAAACTTTTACGAAGCCTGGCAAACTATTAACGAAAATGAAATAAGCGCAGAATTTATTAAGCAAGCGAACTGGTTGCCAAATTTACCCTTCCCATATTGTGTAGCCGCAAATATCAATTTGCTTAATAAGGCAAAAAGCATAGCGCACATAGGCATTACAGCTACAGCACCGGGTTTTTACGGCCCACAAGGGAGGCAAATAAAATTAAAATCGTCATTACCAAATTTAAACGATGCATTAACCGCATTTAATTTCAATAATAACCGCATCATTAACTTTGAAATGGAAACAAGCGCACTGTATGGCTTAGGGAAACTGCTTGGACATAATTGCTTAACCCTATGCGTCGTAATTGCCAATAGAGTTACTAAAGAATTTACAAAAGACTACAAAGAAAGCGTAGATATATTAATTAATAAAAGTTTAGAAAAAATTATTTTATAAATGAACAGAAGCGAACTAATACACCAAATAAGAACAAAGAAAAATTTTTTATGCGTTGGCCTCGATCCTGACATTTCAAAAATGCCCGAGTTTATTGTTGATAATGAGGATTGTATTTTTGAATTTAATAAAGCCATAATTGATGCAACAGCACAACACTGTGTGGCTTATAAGCCTAACACCGCCTTTTACGAAGCTTATGGGTTAAGCGGAATTGAATCGCTTGAAAAAACAATAAAGTATATTAAATTAAATTATCCTCATCATTTTTTAATTGCCGATGCAAAACGCGGCGATATTGGCAACACAAGCACAATGTATGCAAAAGCTTTTTTTAATCGCTTAAATGCCGATGCCATTACAGTGGCGCCATATATGGGATCCGATTCGGTAAAACCTTTTTTAGCCTTTGAAGGAAAATGGGCAATTGTACTTGCACTAACAAGCAACGAAGGCTCTGCCGATTTTCAACAACAACAATTAGGTAATAAATTGCTTTTTGAAAGTGTACTCGAAAGCTCAATGAAATGGGGTAATATCGAAAACTTAATGTATGTTGTAGGCGCAACAAAAGCCGAAATGCTAGCTGATATTAGAAAAATTATTCCACATCATTTTATTTTAGTTCCGGGTGTAGGAGCACAGGGCGGTAGTTTAGAAGATGTTTGTAAATATGGACTAAACAGTGATGTTGGCCTTTTGGTAAACTTAAGTAGAGCCATTATTTATGCGTCATCGGGGCAAGATTTTGCCGAAAAAGCAGCTGAAGAAGCGCTTAAAATTGCTCAAAAAATGAGTGTATATTTGTAATTAATTATATGGAAGAACAAAATCAAAATCAACCTCACTTAGATATTGAACTAAGCGAAGAAATAGCCGAGGGAGTATATTCAAACCTTGCAGTTATTACACACTCGCAAAGCGAGTTTATCATCGACTTTATAAAAATAATGCCGGGTGTGCCAAAAGCTCGCGTTAAATCACGTGTATTGCTTACACCCCAACATGCTAAACGTTTATTAAAAGCCTTAGCCGAAAACGTAAATAAGTTTGAGCAATTGAATGGTAAAATTAAAGACATCGAAAATCCATTTCCAATGAATTTTGGAGGCCCAACAGCTCAAGCTTAATTTTATCTAAGATGCATAGTACTAATAGTTTTGCATTGTGATTTCAAGTGCAGATATATTAATAATTACCTACAATTATTGATCAACAGATTGCAAAATTGAAACAGCAATAGAAACAATTTTACAAATAACATTATGCCAACGCAGAAATCCAATTTTTTATTTACTGATAGCTTGCTTGTTTATCGCATCTTGTAACAGTCAGGATTCATGAAATAAAAAAATCAACTACTAAAGCACGGTCAATAGAAAAATTTGTTCGAACAAATGGAACTCAAAGTGGCAACGTCGTATGTGAACTACTTGATAAAGAGGGTAATTTATGGTTCAGCATTAAAGGTGAAGGAGCTTATTGTTATGACGGAAAATCATTTACAAAAATCCTGTTCCAGACACATTGAATATTACTTGTATGTTGCAGGACAAAGACGACAACTTATAGTTTGGGACAAAGTATTTGGAGCTAAACTGTTATAACAGAAAAGCCTTTATAACATTTTCTCAATATGGCAACTAAATAAAAACTTGACCAAAATGTGTAAACTTTTTTAAGACAATGAATTTTGGTTTTGCTTAACAAAAATTGAATTTATGTATAATATCATTTTTCACAAAGAAATATAAGTGAAAGAGGGTTGCAAATCTAATTATATTAGAGAACAAAAACAATTTAACAACTATACATTCGACTCCCTTGATGAAGTTGATAAGCGTTTAGGAATTGCTCTATGCGATTTAAATAATGAAAAAGACTTAATAAGGTCAATGTGTAATTTTGATTGGATTAATTCAGCTTCTTGTTAGCGGTTTAGTATAAACCGAAGCTACAAACGAACGCTACGGATGCGAACATCTATGTCTAGCCCAGAATCAGTGCTGTTTTTACTTGATTCAGTAGCATGTAAAAGAAAAGAGTTCGAAAAACCAATTTATCAATTTATTTATGAAACAAAATTATTTTACTAAATTTGAACAGGAAAAACAAAAACGCCTTGATAAGAAGGCTCATAATTTTTATTATGTGCTTTCTTTGAAAGAAAAATTTAAAAATTGTTTTTACCCTTACACACTTTTTTGTACACTACCAAAGAAAACTCTTCCCAAATGCTTCTATTAACGGCAGATCTAAAAGACTCCCAAAAGATTTTTAAGGTAATAAAGCAATAATAAACTGCGTGTCGCCTACAACTGCTAACACTATTTCAATAAAGTTACATGTCCGGTTTTATTATGTGTTTTTCCGGTAGCATCTTTATATTTAATTTTATAAATATACACATCTTCTTTATCGTCTGTTCCCTTATTGTACTTTGTTCCTGCCCAACCAACTTTTGGGTCGTTTGTGTGAAACATTAATTCTCCCCAACGATCAAAAACCTCTAATTCATAAACGCTCAAATCTAAGCCATAAGGGCTAAACACAGGTAAGAATACATCATTTAAGCCATCGCCATTTGGCGTAAACGTATTAGGTATGTACACTCCATATTCATTAATTACGCTAATTGTTTTTGTTATCTTACTGGTGCAACCCTTTGCAGAGTTTGCAGTTAATGTAACTTGATAGTCCCCTGCTTTAGGAAATGTTATTTTTGGGTGCACTTCTACCGTATTTACTAAATTATCTATTTGCCAATTGTATGTATTATGTGTTAATACAACTGTTTGGTTTGTAAATTGTGCTACCGGATCAATCAACGATATTTCATGAGGCCAAAAATCAAAATCAGCTTTTGGTGTTTCAAATACATTTATTGCATTTTGAACTACTGTTTGAGTTTTGCAACCAATGTCATTTGCATAATAAAAAGTAACTGTGTAGCTACCGGGCGTATTATATATATGGGCAGAGTTTAATCCCGTAACCTGAGGAGAGCCATCTCCAAAACTCCATATCCCTGTGCCATTAGTTGCACTCGGTGTATTAAAGTCAACCTTTAAAGGAGAACAACCACTGTAAATATTACTCAAAGCCTGCACAACCGGAATGTCGCTTACGTATATTCTTATGGCCGCCGTATCAGGGCAAAGGCTTGCAGTTGGCATTGAGTGTGTTTGGTATATAATAATATTGTTTCCACTTAAATTAGCAAAAATAGGGGTAAAAACATTAGTACCATTAAAACCAGGACTTGTACTTGTAAACGTCCCCCCCTGGTTCTGCACTAAAGAGTTTAAATTAATTGCTGCATCATTTTTACAATATGGGCCTGCATAAGAAGCAAAATCTGCGCTAACAAAAGCCTCAATGGTAATGGTTGTTTGAGCATACGCCTTACAAACACCCGATGTTACTGTGTAAGAGATAATATTATCCCCTATTGCAGCTAATGAGGGTTTAAAGTTCCCTAGCACATCTACCCCTCCTGAATTTAAACTTCCGTAGTATCCGCCAACAGGAGTGGCCTGCAATTGAAATGGCATTGCACTATTACACATTCTGTTTACAGGAAATATACTGGGTGGTGCTAATGAAAATACATTTACAGCTAAAGTAGAGTTTGAGGCGCATAAGCCCGAAGGCTGCGAAACAGTATTGTAAGTTAACGTAACCACCCCGGTAGGTATTCCGTTGGGGTCAAAATTACTGCCAGTTACACCGGGTCCTAGCCAAGTTCCTCCTGTATTTAGGGGTAATGGTACTAAATTTACAATACCATTGCCATAACATTGGTCAGAAATACTACCTGTAATTGTTGATGCTATATAATTATCTACATAAATACTGATAGATTGACTAATTGAACACGTTGGTGTACCAGTTGTGTATTGCACTGTATTATTCCCTGTTACAGCTAATGACGGAGTAAATACACCCGATAAGGTATTTAAATAAGCGGCAGAAGTCCAAGTTCCTGTTGTAGGACTAGCATTTACAACAAATGGCAGCGCATTGCTACATAGAGGTGAAATAGCCGGAATAATTGGACTTGGAGGGTTTAACACATACACAGCAATGCTTCTTGTATCTGGGCAAAGTGTTGTATTTGGGCTTGATGTTGTGTTGTAAGTTAAATTGTAATTTCCGGTAGGTAATCCCGAAGGATTAAAACTGTATGAACCGGTTACGTTTTGTCCACTCCAAACGCCACTAACCGTACTTTGAACAATAGCATTTAAAGATGCAGGGGTAAAATTATAACATTGGTGATTTAATGTACCCGTTAAAGCTGCTGTGTTAAACTGCGATATTAAAATTGATGTTGTATTTGTATTTACACAAGGGCCAATGCCTACTGTGTATAATACGGTTGATGTTCCAATACTTGCCAAAGCAGGATTTACAATTCCTGAAGTGCCTATCGCAGCATTTCCTGTCCAAGTACCTCCACTTGGTGTAACCGACATATTAATTACTGCTGTTGAGTTATTACAATATTCAGGTAATGGTATAATTGTTGGCGTTAAAGTTGCCGTAACATCAACAGCTAAAGTGTTTGAACTCGGACAAATAGTTGGATTTGGCGAAGATGTTGTTGAATAGGTTAGCACATAAGTGTTTGTTGCTAAACCCGCAGGATTAAAACTATATGTTCCTATTACATTTGCACCTGTCCAAACGCCATTTACTGTGCTTTGTACTAAAGCCATTAAATCAACTGTTGAAGCTGTTATACAAATAGGAGCTATTGACCCTGTTAATGTTGAAGGGTTAAATGTACTAACATCTATTGACCCTGTTGATGATGCAATACAAGAGCCAACATTTACCGAATATAACACCGTGCTTGTTCCTGCCGCCGCCAATGATGGCGTTAATACTCCCAGATTGCTAACAGATGTGTTTGCCGACCATGTTCCCCCACCAGGAGTAGCCATTAATGCCTGTGTTCCACTTGTGCTACACAAAGGTCCGGGTATTGTTAAAGTAGGGTTTCCAACATTAATAATTGTTGCTGTTAATGTTTGTACGCTTGGGCAATTTATATTAGTAGGCGTTACCACAACACTATATATTACATTGGCACTTGCCCCAGTTATAGCTTGGGTTGTAATAGCTGTAGTTGATGCTGTTGGGGCTGCTATACCAGGACCCGGGCTCCATAAATAAGAGTAAGCATTAGGATTAGGCGATGAACAATTACCAAACCTTGTATTTGGCCTGTTAGCCGAAGTGCCTGAAGTTAAGGCTGTATTACACGATGAGGTTGTCATGTTTGTAGAAAATCGCCAAACACAAGATGTAAATGGGGTGGTAGTAAACGGTGAAGATGCGTTAAAGGACCATGATGTGTTACTAAAACAAACATCTACTAATAAATTTGATGTGCCATCCCAATAATAAGGTGTTGCAAAATTATGTTGATTCCAACCGGTAATTGGGTTATAATTTGCTGTGTAAACGGTTGTTAATCCCGTTAAATCAAATGTTGTTGCCTGAGTTGCTGCCGTACATTTAATTTTTATAGTGTAATTTGGTAACATACCTACACCATTTAAAGCACTAACATTAAAAGCTAAACTTGTGATATAGCCCGGCTGAACACCCATAGCCGTCAATTCTGAAGCTCGGTATAAAAACTGTTCGTGACAATCGTTCCACCATTTTGCATAAGGAGATGGGTAACTAGAGCTTGAATTTGCACCGGAACCAGTGCCCAATACTATTTGTGCAGGTGTAGCACATGCCGGACCAACCCCGGTGTTTGAGCAAGGGGTGCCTGGCAAAACAGGCCCAAAATAAACCGATGGCGTAAAAATACCCCCCTGACAAACAGTAACTGTTTGAGGCGTTACAGTATAAGGTGTTGGTGTAGTAACATTAACTGTAGTAGTAGCTGCGCATGAACCTGAACTGGTTGTGCCTGTAATTGTAAATACCGTTGTAGCTGCTAAAGTAGGCGTAACAACACTTGTTGCACTTCCTATAGCACCCGAAGGACCTACCCAATTAACAGAAGTAACACCCGTAGATGTAGTTGTACTAAGTGTTGAGGTAAAACCTGCACACACGTTACCACTATTAGTTGGCGTAACAATACATAACAGACCGCAGTTTGTTGTTCCATTTCCACTTGTTTGAACAAAGTTTATGTTCTGCGTTATGTTTGAATAATTTGTTATTAATATTAAATAAAATTGCCCGGCTATAGCTCCTGTAATATGTACTGTTTCAGTTGCTGAAGCAGAGTAACTACAATCAACTGTGTTTCCGGCTGTTAAATTATTACATACATTATTTAGATTAGGAAAAGGTCCCCAGCATGTAAAATCTACATCTCCCCCACCTGTTCCGGCAAGTGAAATATTTAAATTTCCGGGATTTTGAATTTGTAAATAATACCAAGCAGGGTTAGGTTGAGAACCTAAACACGTATAATTTGGGCCGGTTTGAGCGTTTCCGGCGTTAGTTGATGCAGGAAAATTATAAGTAGTGCCCGTGCAAAAAGGCGCAGCATTAGCGCAAGTGGTATTTTGTGAAATAATTGAGGTAGATACCGTTAAAAATAAAATAAAAATAAATAGCTTCTTCAACATGCTTGATAGTTTTTTATTATAACACAAATTTCCGTAAAATGTTTAAACATTTAAGTGTTATTCGCTCAATAAACAGTACGTTTCGCTAAGTTTTAAGCATAAATTTGCTTTTATTTACGTAAATCCATACTTTCGTATGGACTGATTATGACACAAATTCTTTTTTCTCCAAAAAATTACCAAACAAAACACTTGTTTGTTATTACCGAAAATTATCAAAACGATTTTGAATTTATTGATAAAGTGAATGACTATTTTAAGGCCTACATAAATAACAAAGAAAACAACTCACTTATATATAATTACCTTGGTAAATTAGTAACTATCATAAAAATTGATTCAAAAGAACCGTCAAACATCTTACATGAAAAAGTACGAAAACATGGTGCTAAAATTGCCAATGAACTAAATAAATTAAAACAAACAGAAATATTAATTGTAAATCAAAGCAGTGACAAAACACTTTCTTTATCTGCTGCCGAAGGTTTATACCTTGGAAATTATCAATTTATAAATCATCTTTCAAAAAAAGAGAAAGTAAAAAACTCGCTTAAACATATTTACATTAGTGCCGAAAAGCAAATTAGTATTAAACACATTAATGAACTAAATATTACCTGCGATGCTACTTGCAAAGCTCGTGATTTAGTTAATGAGCCCGTGAATTTTTTAAATGCAAAAGCCCTATCAAACGCTTTTAAATTAATGGGAAAAGAAGCCGGATTTAGCGTTGATGTTTTAAATAAATCGCGCATAAAACATTTAAAAATGGGTGGTTTACTTGCTGTTAACGCCGGTAGTGTTGACGAGCCAACTTTTAATGTAATGACCTACAAACCTTCAAAAGCATTAAATAAAAAACCTATTATACTTGTTGGAAAAGGGGTTGTGTATGACACTGGCGGATTAAGCCTAAAACCCACTCCTAACAGTATGGACAGTATGAAGTGTGATATGGCTGGTGCAGCAGCAGTTGGATGCGCCATATACGCCATTGCAAAAATGAAATTAAACGTGCATGTTATTGCTTTAGTTCCTGCAACTGACAACAGGCCCGGTTATAACGCCTTTGCTCCGGGAGATATTATTGAAATGATGGATGGAAGTACTGTTGAAATGCTTAACTCAGACGCTGAAGGGCGCATGATATTAGCCGATGCGCTACATTATGCAAAACAATTTAAACCAGAGTTAGTAATTGATATTGCCACTTTAACAGGATCAGCCATGGCAGCCTTAGGTTCAAATGCCACAGCCGGCATGGGAAATGCAGAAGGAATACTAAAAACAAAATTAATTACCAGTTCTTTTAAAGTACACGAAAGAATTGCTGAACTTCCTTTTTGGGACGATTATAATGACTTGCTAAAAAGTGATATTGCTGACCAAAAAAACATTGGAGGCTCATTAGCGGGTGCAATTACTGCCGGTAAATTTTTAGAAAAATTTACGGATTATCCTTATTACCACCTCGATATTGCCGGCCCTGCCTTTTTAAGTGCAAAAGACGGTTATCGCCCAAAAGGTGGAACCGGGGTTGGAGTAAGATTATTTATTGATTTCTTTAAATCTATTTAACATATGAAAAAACTTGCTTTTAGTTTTATGTTTTTATGGTGTTTTACTAATAACATAGCGCAAGATATTAAGCAAGGGTTAATAATAATACACGTTGTGCCTGAATCAGTAAAAACCGACTATAAACAAAAAATATTTAACTATCATTTTTTAAACGGAGTTTATACCGGCCGCGATGAATTGCTTACAGTAAACGGTAAAAAAGATGGACGAGATTTAATTAGAACTGACTTAGGAATCAATCAGGTATATAAAAACAGATACTTAATAACCGCTATAGGAAACATTATTGATTTAAAAGAAAAAAAAGTGTTATTTGATGGTAGAGCAAAACTTGTCAGATGCTCAAACGATAGCGCCATTTATTACACAAATGACGCTTTTAAAGGAAAGTTCTACTCCGTTTATAATTTTAAAACAAATACTTATGGCGAGGTAAAATCATTGATTTTTCGTCCAAAAATAGGACAAGACGTTGAGTTTGATAAAAGCACTGCTCCATTTAAATTAAACCTATATCCACCTAACAAACCTAAAATAATTTTATTGTCAGATGCCGGTAACCCACAATTTAATGCAAGCGAAATAAAAAATCCAGACCCACTTTTTTGGTGGATTGACAATAGCACTCTTATTTATTCTTATCTTAATAAAGAAAATACTGAATTATCCTTTTTTAAAATAAATGTAGATACTAAGCAAAACACTTTATTAGGTAAAATTGCCGTTAAACCAGAAAGCGCTCTATTAAAACAAGAGCAGCTTAGCAGAAATGAGTTTATGATTTATTATGGCAATAAGTTTTTTCTACTAAACATTGATAATAACTCATTAACCAACCTTGAGTTTTCACCTAAGAGCAATGGGTTTAATTTTGAGTGCAAATACAATTCTTATGGTCGAATGATTAAATTAAATGATAAAGAATGCGGTAAATATCACTTTCAACCAAAAAACTTTAAAACATCAAAAAATATTGCCGCGCTTGTAAAAGAAATACTTGTAGGCACTGATAGTTATCAACAAGGTATGGCCGTTTGGGATAATAATAAGCAAGAGTGGAGGAAAGTTGATTGTGATGACGTACTTTCTCTTGTTGGCTTTATTGAAGAGTAATCTTGAACCTAAAAATTGCACACATTATTTTACTGTAACCGCTTCCTGTTTGTTTTTAAGCACCCTTATCCATTGACCCTTGGTTCTTGCAAACACATTATTATCGTACATAGCTTCAATATTTACGGCAGGTAAATAAAACTTTCCTTCATACGCTGTTGTTAAACTTATGTTAATGGTTTTACTTCCGCTTAAATCAAAATAAGTAAGCACACGATCGTCTCTTACATCTTGATAAGTATAATTATTATTTTGTTTTACAAAATCTTCTTCATTTGATTTAGCATTATTAATTTCCCAGCCCGAGGGTATATATGTGCTTAGTGCTAAATTTCGCAAGTCGGTTTGGGAACCGGTATTTTTAATTGTTACACTCATCATAATTTCAGTGCCTTGTTCAAGCTCATTTACTGATATTACCTTCCCTTCTAAATTTTTATATATTACATCTATTTCAATATTGCTATGCGCCTCTTGTTCTTCGCCTATAGCAGGTTTTCCGCGTGTTATTAATCGAGCAAACAATACGCCTTTGCCATTATTTTTAATTTCAAAATTTCCCTTAAAATTATTTTTAAAATCAATAGGCAATTGGGTTATAGCTAGCTTTCCCGGCAAATTTTTAGGTATTCCATTAATACTCACGCTTGCTTGCATTGCGCTTGCCGCCCCAAATTTTTTAATAAAGCTGCTTACAGCATATAGGCTATATGCCGTGCTTTGTGTACTCATCCACATTTTACTTGATAATGCTTCTGATACTTTTTTTACTTGTAAAAATGCGTCACGTTTTTTATCAAGAAGCGTTAGTATTTCTAATTTAACTGCTTCATCACGTTCGGTAGATCCAAAAGTCGCATAATCAATTCCAAAATAATTATTTGGTTTAACGGTTGAGGTTAATAACTTATCAGCCTCTGCAAATTGCCCGGAATGCGCATAGGCTCCGGCCAAAAAATAAAATGAGTTTACCGATAATAATTTATATTCTCTAAGCCTATTCATTGCACTGGTTAAAGGATTTCCGGACAACGCAAGCACATATAAACGATAGGCTTGTTGCACATCGTTTTTGTATTTAGAATTTTTATTTAAATCAAATCCATTTGCATTTATTTTCATGTAATTTAACCAAGCAAGTTTGAAATTTTGTGGTAATAAATATCCTTTTTTTTCTGCCAAAGTTAAGAAGTGCCCGGCATAACTTGTACCCCAATCGCTTATATCAGATGTTCCTTGCCAATAACTTAAGCCACCTGAAGGGGTTTGAAAGTTGGCTAGTTCTTTTATAGCTGCCTTAATGTTATTGTCTATTTCATTTTTTTGAATTGAAGTTAAATCAACCACCTCGCTTAAATATAATTGTGCAAAAGCTTGCGAGGTTATTTGCTCAACACAACCGTGTGGGTAGTATAGTAAATAATTTAATCGTTCTTCTAAATTAATTGGTGGAATTGTTGAAAGCTCTAGCACGCCCTTTACTGTGCCAACCAAGCCTTCGGCAGCATAGTTTTCTTTTATTGCTTTGCCTGCTTCAACATAAAAATCTTTTATGCTTGTTTGATATGGATTAGGATTTCGAACATCAAGTTCAATTTGGTAGGTAGATGTGTAACCGGCAGCTGATGCTGTAACTTTAACTTTAGCTATGCCGGTAATATTTTTTGTTTTTAAATCGAAGGTCAAAAGTTTTTCATCGTTTTTATTTATGTTAATTGATTTTTGTGAAGTTCCTACGATTTGAATTTTATCATTAAGCTCCACTTTAACAAGAGTATTTCCAACTTGCTTATCGCCACCAAAAACACTTACGGGTAATTTTACTTCTTCTCCAATGCTTAGCACTCTAGGTAAGGTGCCTAATACCATTAAAGGGGCTTTAACCGGCGTAGTTTTTTCAGCTATACCGTAAGCGCCTTTATTACCTGATATTACCATGGTTCGAACTGAGCCAACATACATTGGCATAGTGAATGAAATATTTTTTGCTTCACCCTTTTTTAAATAATAGGGTCCAAAAAATTTAACCATCGGCTTAAATCTGTTTGCTTTTGAGCCATCATCACTAAGCTCCCCATCGCCACCACCAATACTTAATATGCGCTCTAACTCTGCGCTATAGGCTCCTATAACATTATCGTAACTATCCCACGTTTTTACACCTAAAGCTTCTTTAGCATAAAAAACACTATGTGGATTTGGTGTTTTGTAGCGCGTAATATCTAATAGCCCCTCATCTACAACGGCTAAAGTAAACGCCATTTCTTTGCCATCTTTTTCTGAAACTTTAATGTTCACTGGTTTTTCAGGCACTAATACTTGTGGCATGTCAATAGTAGGGTTTAAATGCGTTTGCGGATTGTTAACGTTTAAAGGCAACACGCCATATAAACGTATTGGCAAATCGTTACTACGTTTGTGTGGCTGCATAAGTGAAACATACACGTATACGTTAGGTGCCATATCCGGAGTTATTTTTACTTTATAGTTTGTATTTCCTTTTTTTGTTTCTATCCATTGCGCATCTATCACTCTGCTTCCGTTTTCAATTGTAACTAATGCTCGCCCTCCTTCGGGAGTAGGAATGTTTATTGTTGCCTCTTCATCAACTTTATATTCATTTTTATCGCTGGTAAAGTGCAACATATTTGCCATTATTTTATTATCAGCACTGCCTTCACGGCTCATCCAATTTATCCAATCAAAATAAATAATTTGTGAGGTAGTGTGGCCGCTTTCAGCATCTGAAACTCTTATTAAATATCTACCCCAATCATTTTCTTTTATATTAATATTAACTTGAGCTTTTCCTGAAACTGTTGTTACCTCTTGACTGAATACTGATTTGTGATAAACATCATTTGCATAATTAGCTGCGTCATCATTGTATTGATCCCACCACCAGTGCCATTCAAGTTTATACAATTCTACTTTAACATTGCGATTGCTTACTGTTTTTCCGTATGGGTCAAGCGTTAAAATATCAAAACGATGATTTTTTCCGGTGTATAAAATTCCTGTGTTTTTTTCCCCCTCCGGCATTTTAATTCCAACGTAACAATTAAATGGTGAGTAAGTAATATTAAACTTATCAATACTAAAGGCGCCACCCGGCTCAAACACTTTTGTAGTAAAAGAAGCATTTAAAAATCCGGGTGCATTTTTAATATTAAAATTTATTGCAGCGCTTGCAGCGCCTTTATCATCAAGCTTTCCATCAAACACAACAATGTTTTGAGCATTAAAATTTCTGAGTGAGTTAAACGAATAATCAGGGTATTTTTCAAACGTTGTATTAATTGAATTTAATGCCACGCTTACATTAGCTGAAAGATTTTTTGCAATTGCACCTGTTAGCCAGTTAGAATGTAATGTTAAATTTTGTGTTTTATTCGGCACTAAGAATTTGTTATCGCCTGCGTTTACCTCTATTTTTAAGCGATTCGGCATTATTGTTTCAACTCTAATTGTTTTATAAAATACTGACGATCCCACTTTCACAACGGCGTTCCAAAGACCCGTAGGCGCATTTTTATCTGTAACGCATGTAAAGTTATAAAAGCCGTTTACTCCTTTAGTGCTAAGCATGCGTTTTATTAATTGTCCTTGAGGGTTAGTTAATTCAAACACAACAGGGTGATTTGGCGGCAGAGCCTCTTTTTTATCTTCTAAAATAAAGTTTAAAAACAATGTGTCGCCGGGGCGCCAAACTCCTCGCTCTCCATAAATAAAGCCTTTGATTCCTTTTTTTACATAATCGCCATTTACATCAAACATTGTTAAGGTGTTTGATGCGCCATCATCAAGCCTTAAATAAGCGCGGTGTTCATTTTTCTTTGCAATTAAAAAAGAAGCCTTGTTTTTTGAGGTAAAAAGTAACTGTCCGTTTGATGAGGTTTTTCCTTTTTCAATTAATTGTTTTTGAAAGTCGTAAAGTTCAATTTCTGCACCAGAAACGGGCTCCGTAGTAATTAAATTATTTACAACGGTTAAATAACTACCATCATTTCCTTTTTTTAACGTTAACCCTATATCGCTTGCTAAAATATTTTTTGAGGCTGTACGTTCGTATTGGCGATAGTAATAATCTTTACAAGGATCATCGCGATCTTGCCAATCGCTCCCGTCATAATCTTGGTAATCGTAATTATTGTATGTATCGTAATCTCCATAATAATAGCCAAAATAAGCAGGCTCATCTTCTTCGTTTTGTTTTAAATTACTAATGTCTTGTATTTCTAATAAGGATTGATTATTACCAATACACGAGTAAGCTGAATATGATTTACGCATTGTTAAAATAACTCGGTATATTGCTCCCGGCTCAGGTTTAATAAGTGAGCTAATGTCAATTGCTGATTTTTTCCAAGTTGCAAGTTCTGCTGAATTTGTAATGCCTAAGTTTAAGCGTTTATCTACTATTTTTTTTCCAACCTGCGCAAGTTGGCTTGAGCCATTTATATCATTATTTTGAAGAAATTGAAGAACATTGTTTTCATATATTTTAATGATTTTTACATCAACCGCCCTTAAATTTACAGTTTCAAACGGAAGCGTTAAACCATTGGTAGAGGGCAATATTGTACCATCACCCAAAAATTTAATTGCCGGTTTTAACTCGTTAAAAGTTATAGCATGTTGCGAGGCTTCAACAGTTTTATTTGCTTTTGCATCTTTAATACCATTGTTAAGATAAAGCGTTTGCGAACCGGTTAAATTTTGATTAGGATAAATATACGCTATGTTATTTGTTATAATATAGCGCACGTTGTTTGCAGAACCCAGTGTTATTAAGCCCTCAAGTGATTGTGTGGCATCTAAAGGGTTTGAAAATACAATTTGTACGCCTTGTTCAGTTTCATTAGTTAAAGCCACATTAAGTAATTGGAATTTTCCTATAGGCGCAATTTTATATTTTTTAACTTCAGGGTTTGGTAAATTTAAATTTTCGACTAAGCATTTAATTGTTAAGCTAGCTTCTGTCGTTTGAGGGCGTTTAATGCTATCTAGTATAAATTTATGCATTGTGTTTTTATCGTTATGAATCCATTTTATTTTTACGCTTGAATTGTTTAAATCAGCGAACATTGTTTTTTCGATTTTATCCGGTTCAATAAAATCTGCCGTAGATAACTCACCGGACAAAGAATAATATTCAAAATCGTTGCTATTATAAGACTTTAATTCGCCGCAGTTGAGTACAAGCGATTGCTTTACAACTTCAAAACCAAATTCTAAATCAGCTAATTCTTTTTTTACCTCTATTAATTTATTAAGATGAAAGGTGGCCGTATATTTTTGCCCCGATTGCAAGCGGGTTGCGGGTGTAAACTCAAGCGTTTGCGCATCTTTCCAAACTAAACCACCTTCTATTTTTGGGGAAAAGCTTATTAACTCTTCGTTAATTTGCTTATTTAATTCAATTGAAGAATTTATTTCATTAGCCAGTTTAAGTTTAATACTTGAGCCCGATGAAATTATACCCGAAGTAAAGCCACTTACATACTGCGCAAACTCAGGGTTTAATTTTTTTTCAATTGAAAATTTATTTTGTGATTTAAAAAACGAACTTATAGAGGAAAAATTATTATACGTTAACACCACAAGGCTTGTAGTAATAACACCAAAAGCCATCCATTTAATTTTTTGAATAATCATTTTTTAAATTTTAATTAAAGGTACATTATTTTGTTTAAAAAAAATGTCTAACAATCACATAAAAACGTAATTTTGGGGGCTTAGTTTACAATTATGTCGTTTATAAATAATATTACCGCCCGCCAAATACTCGATTCGAGAGGCAACCCAACAGTTGAAGTTGATGTAGTAACAGATAATGGTATTTTAGGCCGAGCCGCTGTACCCTCAGGAGCAAGCACGGGCAGCCACGAAGCAGTTGAACTTCGAGATAATGACAAAACCCAATACCTAGGAAAAAGCGTGCATAAAGCCGTTGAAAACGTTAATACAATTATACGCGAAAACCTAAAGGGAGCTTATGTACTTGATCAAAATAATATTGATAATTTAATGTTGGAATTAGATGGCACCCCTAATAAAGCAACATTAGGAGCAAATGCCATATTAGGAGTTTCGTTGGCAGTTGCAAAAGCTGCCGCAGAAGAAAGTCGTATGCCACTATATAGATATGTTGGCGGCGTAAGCGCATCATTATTACCTATTCCCCTTATGAACATTTTAAATGGAGGCGCCCACGCCGATAATGGCATAGATTTTCAAGAATTTATGATAATGCCTGTAGGCGCCGAAACCTTTAGCGATTCCCTACGTATGGGAGCCGAAGTTTTTCATAATTTAAAAGCCGTATTAAAATCAAAAAAGCTTGCTACTAATGTGGGCGATGAGGGTGGTTTTGCCCCTGATTTTAAAAACAACGAAGAGGCTATTAAAGCCGTAATGCAAGCTATAGAAAAAGCCGGCTACAAACCAGGAGAAGATATTTTTATTGCACTTGACGCTGCAAGTACAGAGTTTTACAACGCAGAGGAAAAAACATATCATTTTAAAAAATCAACCGGCGACAAATTAACCATAGCCCAAATGACCGATTATTGGGCCGACTGGTGTAAACGTTATCCAATATTGAGTATTGAAGACGGTTGTAGCGAAGACGATTGGGAAGGTTGGGGACTATTAACTCAAAAACTTGGTGATAAAATACAATTAGTTGGAGACGATTTGTTTGTTACTAATGTTGAGCGCTTAGCTAAGGGGATTCAGACCGGAGTTGCTAATTCTATATTAGTTAAGGTAAATCAAATTGGCACTTTAAGTGAAACCATTAGCGCCGTAAATTTAGCCCATATTAACTCTTATACTTCTGTTATGAGCCACCGTAGTGGCGAAACTGAAGATACAACTATTGCTGACTTGGCTGTAGCGCTAAGTTGCGGTCAAATAAAAACAGGCTCTGCTTCGCGTAGTGACAGGATTGCAAAATACAATCAGTTACTTCGAATTGAAGAACAGCTTGGCAACTCGGCTCGTTATTTAGGAAAAGCGTTTAAGTTTGTGCCATAACACAAACTATTGATATTTAAAGTTTTTTACAATATCAACAAAAAACTTAACCTTTTCTTTTTCAATATCCGGATATAGGCCATGTCCTAAATTGCAGATATATCGCTGCTTTCCAAAAGATTTTAGCATTTGATGTGTAGTGCTTACAATAGTTTGTTCATTAGCATAAAGCAAACATGGGTCGGCATTGCCTTGCAATGTTTTATTTTTAACAAGTAATTTAGCTTGTGTAGGGTTTATTGTCCAATCTAAACCTATAACACTACAAGTTGTTGAAGCAATTTTTTCAATAGCATAATGCGCATCTTTAGCAAATACTGTAACAGGCGCAGTTGGTGCAATTGCATCACAAATTTTAGAGATATATTTTAGTGAAAATTCATAAAACATATCTTCACTTAAAACGCCTGCCCACGAATCAAATATTTGAATTAAATCAGCACCGGCAGATACTTGTGCTTTTAAATAATTAATTGACGACTCTGTTATTTTTTCGAGAAGCTTATGAGCTAATACAGGCTGTGTGTATAAAAATTGCTTTGCCTTACTAAAAGTTTTACTTCCATTGCCCTCAACCATATAAGCCAATATTGTAAAAGGGGCTCCGCAAAAACCTATTAAAGGCACTCGGTTATTTAACTCTTTTTTTGCGAGTTTAATCGCTTCTATCACATACCTTAAATTATTAGCATCTGCTATATTAAGTGCATTAATATCTGTTTCTGTTTTAACTGTTTTTGGAAAGTGAGGCCCCTTGCTTTCAATCATTTCGTATGGAAGCCCCATTGATTCTGGTATTACAAGTATATCGCTAAAAATTATAGCAGCATCAACCCCTAAAATATCAACTGGTTGTATAGTTACCTCAGCGGCTAATTCAGGATTTTTTACAAAATCAATAAAATTTTTTGCCTTAGCTCTTGTAGCCCTATACTCCGGTAAAACTCTACCCGCTTGCCTCATCAGCCATATTGGCGAACGCTCAATATCTAAGCCTTTTGCCGCCCTTAGTAATAAATCGTTTTTTAACATGCTGCAAATGTAGAGGGTTTATTTACCATATCAAAACAATAATTTGATACATAAGCGGTACTCATATTTTAATTTAGATTCCTATTTTTGTAAGGTAAACACTAAATTGTAAAATAATCGCATCAAAAACATAGCAATAAAAATACATTAAACATCTACACATGAAAAAAATTACTTTAACATTATTATTTTTAATACTCGGTACTATCTTTTTTGCACAAGAACATTTTTGTGCAAAAGCAAAAAAAGCATCTGCTCAACATCAAATTAATCATCAATTTAAAACCTCAGCATTAAGTGCGTTAGTTTCGCATGAGCTAAAATACGATGTAAAGTTTGTGCATTTAAATTTATTTTTAGAACGTACAAATAAAAACGTAAGCGGCAGTGTTAAAACAGTGGCGCAGGTTACTACAGCTGTGTTAGATACGTTTATGGCATTATTACATCAAAATCATACGATTATTCGGCTAGATTTAATGGCACATTAGTGAGTGCTATTAGAAAAGATAGTGCCATTAAAATTGGCTTAGCAAGTCCGTTAGCTAGTGGTTCTCAATTTACAGTTCAAATTTATTATCATGGTACTGCGCCGGTTGGAGGGTCAGCTATTGGTAGTGGCTTTAGCAATGGCACATCAGGTAGTTGGGGAAATCAAGTAACTTGGAGCTTAAGCGAAAGTTTAGCAGCTTATCATTGGTGGCCATGCAAACAAATTTTAACCGATAAAATAGATAGCAACTGGGTGTTTGTAACTACCGATAGTGCCAATAAAGTAGGCAGTAACGGGCTTTTAAAAAACACTGTATTATTAGGAAATAAAAAACGCTTTGAGTGGTACAACAATCGTATGATTGATTATTATTTAATTTCAGTTGCTATTGCAAAATATAAAGAATATAATTTATATGCCAAGCCACTTTACTTGCCAAACGATTCAATATTAATACAAAATTATATTTACGATAATGCCCTAAACAGTCCTTCATTTGCGTCGCAAAAAACAATTTTAAATCAAATGCCACAGGTGCTCGAGTTTGAAAGTAAAATGTATGGCATGTATCCTTTTTATAAACAAAAATATGGCCATTGCATGGCTCCTTTTGGTGGCGGCATGGAGCATCAAACCATGACAAGTTTAGGATTTTTTGATTATTATGTAGATGCACACGAACTAGGGCATCAGTGGTTTGGTGATAATGTTACGTGTAAAAGTTGGGGCGATATATGGATAAACGAAGGCTTTGCAGCATACACTGAACATTTAGTTGCACAATATTTAGATGCTGCAAATTTTCAACCTAATTTAGCAGCCGCTCATAACAATGTAATGAGTGCTCCCGATGGAAGTGTTTATTTTACAGGGCACGACACAGTTGACGCAAACAGAATTTTTGATAGTAGGCTAACATACGACAAAGGCGGTTCAATAATTCACACGCTAAGGTTTGTTACTAATAACGATTCAACCTGGTTTAACTGCTTAAGGGGGTTTCAAAATACGTATCAAAATAGTACAGCATCTGCCATTGATTTTCAAAATTTTTATCAAAGCTTTACAGGCATTAATCCCACTCAATTTTTCTCACAATGGTATTATGGCGAAGGCTACCCTTCATTTAACGTTAAATACGCAAAAACCGGAAATACACTTTACATAAAAAGCACACAAAGTACAAGTAAGCCATCGAGCGTTCCTTTATTTATAACCCCTATTGAATATAAAATTTCAAGAACAGGTTTTGCAGACACTACAGTTAGGGTAACACACAGCTTAACTACACATATATACACTTTTACAATTGCGGGAGCCATAACAAATGTAATTTGCGATCCTAATAATTGGATTATTAATCAAGCTGCAGTTGCGTTAGATAATAGCATTACGGGTAATGAAGAGATGTTTCATGTTGATAATTTAATTAATATCTCTCCAAATCCAAGCAAGGGAAAGTTTTTTATTAAAAACAACACCGAAGCGGTAAAATATATCATTTACGATATTTTAGGCAAGCAAATTTCTTCTGATTTTTTAATAAATGAAAACCAGATAAATATTGATGAGTACAGCAATGGCATATATTTTATTACACTCTTTAATAAAAACAACAATATTATTTTAAAGCAAAAATTAATAAAAGAATAGTTTTTATTTCCTTACTTTTATTGCCCAATTAAAATTGGTCTCGTAGTTCAATGGATAGAATAGAAGTTTCCTAAACTTTTGATACAGGTTCGATTCCTGTCGAGACTACTGAACGGAGTTAAGTTAAGGTAGTTTAGTGTATGTAAACCCCTGTTTTCAGGGGTTTTTCATTTAAAGAGTGTTTTTAAGTATCGTTTAAGCGATGTTAATATGTGTACTTTTTAGAACATCATTAGAACAATGAAATTTAACTTTCGATTTTCGGTACGAAAAAAAAACGTGCAAGGATTTAACTATACCTTGTTAGTTGGTGCTATGCGTATTTGAGGGAAAACAAATTAAAAAAAGCACCGGTATTAAGGTTTTACCCGGTGAGTTTGACCCTGTAAGGCAAATTTATACCGGTAAATGCCAAATAACGGCTAAAAAAATCGAATTATTAAATCATCGCGCTAAAGAATTTGAGTTTAAAGCCTTTTTTGAAGGTAATAAAATATCTGTTCAAGAATTTATTTGCTATGTTTTAAGAATTAACAAATCCGAAGATAAAACCAGGTTTGTTACGTTTTTTGAAAGCACTATTTCTACTAAAAATGTTTCGTATGTTAGGTTAAAATCTTATAAATCATTTTTAGAAAATATAAAAGAGTTTTCGCCCGATATAAAACTTTCAGAAATCAATTATACTTTTTGCACCAATTTTTTTAGTTTCTTAACTTATAAAAAAAGTAATTCGCAAAACACACTTGTAAATAAGTTTAAAATTTTAAAACTAACCATTGGCGAAGCTATTAATCATGGCTTAATTGAGAAAAGCGATATTGCTAAGTTTAAATTAAAAAAAGAAGCAACAAACCGAAAATCGTTAAGTGAAAGCGAGTTAATTATTTTAGAAAGCCTTTATACTTCAAACACACTAAAGCCGCATTTACAAAACACTTTGCGTGTATTTTTATTTAGTTGTTATACTTCGTTGCGCTTTGCCGATATTGAAAAATTTACGACTAATTATATTGTTGAAGATGCTATTAAAATGCCTCAAAATAAAACGGGTAAAGATGTTTATATACCATTAATTGCTAAGGCAAAAGCACTTTTACCCGAAACAAAATTTAAAGTTTTGAGTAACCAAAAAACAAATAAAAATTTGTTAGAGATTAAAAACATTTCGGGAATAAAAAACGAAATTACTTTTCACATTGCAAGGCATACATTTGGAACTTTGGCTTATAACAAGGGTATTGAACTATCAATAGTAAGTAATACTAAACCGCTAACAAGAAGCTGAATTAATTCAATCAAAATTACACATTGGCCTTATTAAGTCTTTTTCATTATTTAAATCGCATAGAGCAATTCCTAAACGCTTATCAACTTCATCAAGGGAGTCGAATGTATAGTTGTTAAATTGTTTTTGTTCTCTAATATAATCCCAAACATGTTCAACAGGATTAAGTTCTGGGCTGTATGGTGGCAATGGTAATATAGTAATGTTTTCAGGTACATCAAGTTTACTTGTTGTGTGCCATCCAGCGGAATCCATTATCATAACTATTCTATAGTTTGGGAAAGCAACGTTTGTTTCTAATAGTAAAGCGTTCATTGCTTCAGTGTTACAAAATGGAGAAATGATTGAACACGTTTCTCCTGTTTGTGGGCAAACGGTAGTAAAAGCATATAAATACTCTCTAATAGTTTGCTTCTTTACAATGGCTCTATCTGGACGATGTACCCAACATTTACGAACATGATTCATTCTGCCGAAAGCTGCCTCATCTTCAAAAAAAAATTTAACCGGCCTATTGTCTTTACTGATTATTCTGGCGGTTGCCAATATTTCAGGAAGTTTTTTTTAAACTCAACTTGCGCTTCTTTGTTTTTCTTAGGATGTTCGGATCGTGGCATTTTCTTTTTCCAATTATGGCGCTTAAATAAATCCCAGATGTAATCATCAGATACAGGCTTTCCTAACTTTGTTTCGATGACTTTGCGAATATGTTTTGCAACTAATATTTTACCATTTATAGCTTTTTGTTGTAAAGCTTTCATGATTTTTTC
>JAFDYB010000048.1 GCA_018267655.1 Bacteroidota bacterium | reverse complement strand
ATATACCCATTACACCTCAAGATGCGAAGACAGGCGAATGTATAATCTGAAAATTATCTGTAATCCTTGATCGCAAAAGAATTTTTCTTCTCCCGATGCGCTTAAAAAATTCAAGAGTTGCATCCGTAAATTCACAAAATTTACTGTAATATTTGTTATATCGAACACTCTCATGCATTAATTTCCATATTCGCTCCATTGGGTTTAAATTCGGTGAATATGGAGGCAAATAATGCAATTTAATAGCTAAATCTTTTGCAAATTTCTTTATGCTATTATCTCTGTGATAACCCGCATTATCCCAGATAATATGAATGACGCATTTCTCAGGATGATTTTTTCTTAACTCTACCAAAAATGATGCGATACCATCCGAATCAATTTTAGCTGCTTGCTTGTAAATAAACCGATGGTTATTTAAGCAAATACCGCCCATAAAATTTAATCGATATTGTCGGGCAGTGGTAGCGACTTCTTTACGTGTACCTTTTAAAATCCAGCCATAAGCTAGTTGTGATTGATGTTGCGGATGTACGCTGTCCACAAAGTAAATAGGGTCTTTTTTTCCAGCTTTCGTTTTTAATCTTTTATAATAACGTATGAATTTTTCTTGTTGTTCTTTATTGGCTTTCGCAGGAACAGCATGAGGTTTTTTGTAACAAAAATTTTGCGTATGTAGCCACTTTGTCATCCCACTAACGCTGTATTTTAAGTTGTATCGATGTTTTACATACTGACATATATCTTTTACATAAAGATAAGTTATCTTTTGAAGATGTTCTGTCAGCTCAAATGATTCTCTATCTGTTAATTTGCTTTCACTGCCACCATTTGAGGTTGAAAGCTTGTTTTCACGCTGATAATCATCAATATGTCGACGTATTGTTTCATCATCAAGTAATAAAATGCGCGCGATTTCAGAATAACTATAACCATCATCATAAGCCAAGACCGCTTTAATACGATCGCAAGTTCGCTTATCACGTTCTTTGCGGTGACGTAATATTAAGTTTTCTCTTTCTTGAGGCGTAAGCATCCTTTTCATGTTCGCTTTTTACTATATTTTTTAAATTAATGCACTAAATTTCGCATTTTGAATGGCGATGGGTATAT
>JAFDYB010000047.1 GCA_018267655.1 Bacteroidota bacterium | reverse complement strand
GGGCGCTTGCGTTTTTTTAATGCGCTTTACTTGTTGAACCTTGGCGCATTAAAAATTACCTTGATTGAATTTGCGTAAAAAATTAAGAGCGCAGGGAAAGATCGAAACGCCGATTTCTTTTGCTTACTTTTCTTTTAAAAGAAAAGTAATGAAGAAAATTCGAACAGCAAATCGTCTTTTCACAAGCTTGCGCTTTTTATGAAATGATTTTTTACGTGAAATTTTATGAGGTCAGTTTTTATACTGTCATGCTGAACTAGTTTCAGCATCTGCTAAGACTCCGAATCATTTCGGAATGACCTAAATTTAGTAGTGTACAAAAAACTGTGCGTTTCGACAAGCTCAATGTGCAGTTCCCCTTCGGACGCTGAGCCTGCCGAAGTAACCGAAAGAACTACTGATCTACTTCCTACCTCTGGGGGTAGCTGAGTAAAACACAAAAAGTAAGCAAAACAATTTTCTTTAATTCTCTTTCTTTTAGCAAAGTTGCAAAAGCACTTGTGTGAAAGAATAATACTAAATACAAATATATTGTAGCCCAATCTACTTGTTGTTTTTCGTTTATACTTCCTCAAAAAATATTTCCGTAGCCATTGCTACGCAAAGATTTTTTTTTGTTATCTAAACAAAAACTACCTAAGCATCTTTAGACTAAAATATATTTGAACTTAGTATAATTAAAAATAAAATGATTTATAATTCTACGTTAGATATTTTTTTATCGGTATTGAGTGTGTAAAATTTTGCATTTACATTATTTCGCTGGGTGATGTAATTAGCATATTCGCTTGAATAATTAGTTCGCTTTTGTAATACATCATCAAAGCTTTTCATAGTTTTCATAAGAGATTCGCAAGCTTGGCGCACTGCAAAATTTTTACCTGACACCGTTGTATGCACATCAGTTAATTTATTTTTAATACAATATTCTGTAAACAAGGGGGTTTCAGGACGAGCAATCAGTATTCGTAATCCACATGTGTTAGCAATGCTCAAATCTAAAACATCGTCAAAAAAATATGCTACCTCAGATGGCGAAATTTTTTTTTCGCTACATATAAAATTTAACGCGTCAATTTTATGTGGTATTTTAAAAAATGAGTAATTAAAACATTCCCGTTTCGAAAAATAAAAGGCAGTTTCATTTTTTTCGCCACTAATTATTGCCGTTATAGGGGGTTGCTGATTTTTTAAAAAATAGGCAAAGCGAAGCAAGTTTGTGCCCATACTATCTACCTCATTAAATGAACTACTGCCTCCGGCTTGTTTTTCGCCATTGTTAAATACACCGTCCCAATCAAAAATAAAAGCCTTAATTTTTTTTAATTTTTCAGCAATTTCATTTTCTGAAACAATATATTTTAACGCCATAAAAAATTATGATTTCAAATCTTGAATATCAAGCATGCCAACAGGTTTTCCATTCTTAGTAACAACAATTGTATCTACATTTGTTTTTTTAAACAAGCTATTAGCTTCATTTAATAAGGCCTCACCTTCAATACATATTGGTTCACGGTATTCAAGGTCGCTCAATTTTTTGGTTAAAATATCTCGTCCTTTTTCGCCAATTAGTTTACGTAAACTTCCGTCGGTAAATACACCTTTTATACTACCATCTTTTTTAATAACTGTAATTGCTCCAAAATTAAATTCAGTTAATTTAATTATTGCATCGGTAATATTTGTGTCTTCTGAAACTAATGGGTTTGTGCCATTGATAGCTTCTTTTACTTTTACCATCATTAAGCGCGTATCCATAATAAATTGGTCAGTGCCTACTGTTGTAAAATTATTTTCAGTTAGTTGTTTCATTACCTTTAGGGGTACAGTAATAGTGTGCACACCAATATTTATTGCATTTCTTACATGCTCGGTATGGCGCACACTGCTAAACATAATTTTTGTATTATAGCCATATAAATCAACTGCATCAACACATTGTTCTACTAACGAAAGTGCGTCGTGCCCTTGATCTTGCAAGCGACCAACTAAAGGGCAAACGTACGTGGCACCTGCGTGCATAGCCATATAGGCTTGTTGTAATGTATAAACCAAATGTACGTTAACTAATAGTCCTTTATCTCTTAATAATTTACAGGCCCGAACTCCTTCAAGGCTAACCGGAATTTTAAATACTGTTTTTTCTTTACTTAATCCAAGCGCTAACTGTCTTTCAGCTTCAGCTAAAATTTCTTCGGCGGTGTTTCCCAACGCTTCAATTTGAAGTACAGGTACCATTTTACTGAGCTTAACAATTGTGCCGTCAATGTCTGTTATTCCTTCTTTTTGCATAAAAGTAGGCGTGGTAGTTAAGCCATTTAAAAATCCAAGTTTAAATCCTTCTTCAATTTCTTTAAGGTTTGCGCTATCAAGATATAATTCCATAATTAAATAAACGACAAATTAAGTAAAAAAAAATGAAGCAAACACGTTATATCTGTTCTAATTTCAATTTGAAAGCATATTTTTACAGAATAAATTTTATTTTTAGATGAAAAGACCACAAATAATTAGTGTTTTATGCTATTTAGGCTTTTTATCGGTTGTGTTTTCGTTTCCTCAAATTTTTTCGCCCGGCATTAAAAAACTTGGTGTGTTGGTACCTGCTTTATACGGCACATTGGTTGCACTACACTTTATTAGTTGTGTGGGAATTTGGTTTATGAAACAATGGGGGGTTATTTTGTATGCGTGTATCTTTTTTTGCAAAACACTTTTTGCAATTTTGTTTAATAAAACAGGAGCCTTTCTCTATTTTTCAATAGTTATTTCGGTGTTTTCACTTGTTGTTTTTTTGTGGTTTTTTAATAAGATGAAAAAAAATCTATGATTTAATGTCATCGCAAATTATTTTTCTATGCTGTGGTGCAATTCGAGTAAAGTTTGTATAAATGAGGTCCATGTGTATTTTTGTTTTTCACGCATTACATTTTCAGTAAACTCCATTTCTTTTGATGCAGTAAAATAATTTATAATTTTTTGTGCAATTTCTGTTTTATTAAAATCAACTATATAGCCGCATTTATTATTTGGAACAATTTCATTAAGTCCGCCAACAGCAGTAACAATCATTGGCTTATTGTAATAATACGACACCATACTAACGCCACTATTAGTAGCATTACGGTAGGTTTGAGCTACTACATTAGCGGCACAAAAATAGTAGCGAACTTGATTGTTTGGAATAAAGTGTGAGTGCAAAATAACTCTATCTTGTATCTTATTCTTTTCAATTATCGACATGTAATAAGATGCGTCATCATAAAACTCACCGGCAATTAGTAGTTTAATATTTAATTTTTTTATTTGTTCATCGGCCATGGCTTCTAATAAAATATCCAGTCCTTTGTATTTTCTTATTAATCCAAAAAACAAAACAATTGAGTCGTTTGTGTTTAAGTTTAACTTTTTTCTTGCCTCTTCTTTTGATACAGACTCTCCATAAGTTTCGTACATTGGGTGAGGGTGATAAGCTTTATTTAAACTTTTTGTAAATAAATTTAAATCATTTAGAACTACTTTACTCATTGTAATAAAAGCATTACAATTATTGATGAAATATTTTGTAAAAGACCTATCGCCCGGTCTTTTTTCGTGAGGTATTACATTATCAGTTAATGCAATAACTTTTGTTTGATGTTGCACAAGCTTAGCAATTGTGCCTAAACATGGGCCAAAAAAAGGTAACCAAAAGCGTATTAAAATAAAATTAGGTTTTTCTTTTTTAATAAAGCGTGCTACTTTAAACCAATTAATTGGATTAATTGAATTTATTAAGGTATGAATTTTTATATCGTTTGGTGGAATACCATTTTTTTCAAACTGCGAAGAGCCGGGAAAAAGAAAATTTGGATATTGTAATTTATATGAAATGATTTGGGCATTATGCCCTGCTTTAGCCAATTCGGCACATAAATTTTGATTAAACTCAGCAGGCCCACCACGTAAAGGAAATGCGGGGCCTAAAATAAATATTTTTAATTTACTCAATTTAATAATGCAAGTGTTTTTTGTAGAAAAAGTATTTTAAGAATATTTGCTGAAATTAAGTTAGTTTTTTTTGTATTTATTTTTTAATTCTTCAACATATTTTGCCCTTTCTTCAGGCGTCATATTCATTATTTCAGAATTAGTTTTAGTTTGAATATTTGGATTTGCATAGTTAACGCCTTGTTCTGATTTTGTATAGCCCTTAGGCAGCTCAAAATCAGAGGCGGTAAAAGATTTTTTTTCGATTTTAATTAAATTTATTTCTAAACTCCCCTCGTTTTCATTTCCTTTTTTAATTGATTTTACCATAAACCCCTCGCAACCGGCATCTTTAAGTGCTTTTTCGCGCGTTGGTGTGTTTATTCGGTTATTTGAGGCCATTGCTTCGCTATATTGAGCAAACTCTTTTATCTCTTTTGTATTCCACACTTCGTAATTTTCTCTATCTGAAGAAACTATTGCATGTACGCAGTTATAACCATTAACTTTCTCATTTCCCAATTTTGTAACGGTGTATTTTTTTTCTGATTCATTTGTTGTTGAACTCTTTTTTTGTTCAGAGTATGTTTTACTTTTTTCGTTGATAACGTAAACAGCTTCGGGTACACTTTTTATATAGAGTACTTTATTTGTAATGCCGCCGGGTATTTGCGGTATATCCATTGTGAATTCAGAAATATGCCCAAACTCAGAATAATTTACTTTAATACTTCCCTTTGGGCCTTTTGATGATTTTAATGCATATTCAATAAAGATGCCGTTTTGCGAAGACAGTATATAAACGCCTAAGCATAAAACCAATGTGTTAATTGTTTTTTTCATTTTTTAATATTAAATTATTTGTGTTATTATTATTTAATGTTTAATAGTAATGTTTTGCCTTGAACTTTAATGCTATTTTACATCTATTATTTATAACTCGAATTTACGTTTTTTTTACAATTTATCAAAAGCTGTATTTAACCTTTTAATTGTTTTTTCTTTTCCTAAAAGCGCCATTACATCAAACAACTGTGGTCCGCCTGCAACGCCCGTAATTAAAACGCGTAGTAATTGCATATCTAATTTTCCTAATTCATTTTGGGCGCTTGCAAACAACTCGTGTAATTCGTGCGATGTCCAATTTTCAAGAATTTCTAATTTATTTTTGAGTTTAATGAAAAGTTGTTTCACATCGGGGTTCCATTTTTTTTGAATTACTTTATCGTCGTATGCTGTGGGTTCTTCAAAAATAAAGCTACCGTATTGCCAAAACTCATGCACGAATTGTGCTTTCTCTTTTACCAAACGGCAATATTCTTCTAAAAAAGATGGGCTAACTTGTATTCCTTTTTCAATCAAAAACGGATTAAAAGCAATTGCTAGTTCTTTATCTGTTTTTTTACGCAAATATTGTTGGTTAAACCATTTTGCTTTTTCAGGATCAAATTTTGCACCGCTTTTATTTACACGCTCAAAATCAAATAGTTTTGATAAGTCTTCAATTGAAAAAACCTCTTCATTATTACCGGGGTTCCAGCCAAGCAAGGCTAATACGTTTACAAAAGCTTCGGGATAATAGCCCGCCTCACGATAGCCGATAAAGGGAGCATTTTCGCGAGGGTCTTTCCAACTCAATGGAAAAACAGGGAAGCGTGACTCACGTTTACTAATTTTTCCATTACCATCAGGATTGAGTATTAGTGGTAGATGTGCTAATTTAGGCATCTCATTTTCTAGCCCTAAATATCTATAAATTAAAATATGTGCAGGGGCGCTAGGTAGCCATTCTTCACCACGAACAGCGTGGCTTATTTTCATTTCTATATCATCAACAATGTGGGCCAAATGATATGTAGGCATACCATCGCTTTTTAGTAATACTTTATCATCAACCTGCGAGCTGTTCACCACTACCCAGCCTCTAATAATATCTTGAAAACGAATTTCTTCATTTCGAGGAACTTTTAATCTTACAACGTATGGCTTACCACTATCAAGCAATTGTGTTACTTCATCTTCCGGTAAGGTTAAAGAGTTTCTCATGTTTTGGCGCGTAACTGCATTGTATTGTGGTGCTACTACTTTAGCTGCTTCTAAACGCTTTCGCATTTCATCAAGTTCCTCAGATGTATCAAATGCGTAGTAAGCATGGCCGGAATCAATTAGTTTATCGGCATATTTTTTATAAACACCCGAAGTCTTGCGTTCACTTTGGCGGTACGGTTTATGCTCTCCATCGCCAAAACCAACACCTTCATTAGGCTCAATGCCGCACCATTTTAGAGCATTAACAATATACTCTTCTGCACCTTCAACAAAGCGGGTTTGGTCTGTATCTTCAATACGTAAAATAAAATCGCCATTATGGCGTTTTGCAAATAAGTAATTAAATAATGCCGTTCTAACGCCTCCCATGTGAAGCCCACCTGTTGGGCTTGGCGCAAAGCGAACTCTTACACGTTTTTCCATAACTTGCAAAGATATGTTTTGTATCCTTAATTCAACACATTTTTTTCAATAAAAAAATCATCAAAACTTCTAGCCCTCTAAATAAAAAATCGCATATTATTAAACTCAAATTACTTGATTACATTTGTGCTATGTTTAATAATTATATTAAAAATTCTATAAGTTATTTAGCGTATTATAATTTGCTAATTAAATTAATGGGTGAAAAAAAAACAACCGGCCTGCAACAGGATGAGGCTCTGCTTAATTACGCCAAACTTAATTTAGCACGCATGAAGCGCCTGCACGAAACCATTGCATTAACTGGCGAATTAAAAGAAGTATTAAAAAATATTCATAAAAAATATTATTTTATAGTACTGACAGAAGGCTGGTGTGGCGATGCGGCGCAAAATTTACCTTTACTCCAAGCTATTGAAAGCGAAACTAAAAACATTCAATTATGCATTTTATTGCGTGATGAAAATATTGAATTAATAGATAAGTTTTTAACGAACGGAGGAAGAAGTATTCCTAAAATAATTTGCACCGATGAAAACATGAACAACACTTTATTTACATGGGGCCCACGCCCTAAGTTAGCGCAAGAATTAGTGATGCAATTAGTTGCTCAAAAAGCAAGTTTAGAGGTAAAATCGCTTGAAGTGCAAAAATGGTATAATGCCGATAAAACGATGAGTCAGCAAAGCGAGTTTGTTGAACTACTCAAGCAATTACATTAATATTTTAAAAATAGCTACACAATGTTATTAATACAAAAATATGGAGGCACAAGCGTTGGTTCGCCGCAACGAATTAAAGAATTAGCAAAACTTACGGTAAACAATACTCCAAAAATTGTTGTGCTTAGTGCAATGAGTGGCACAACCAATGCCTTAGTTGAAATATGCAACAACTTATATCAAAAAAACACAAAAACGGCATCAACATTAATTAACGATTTAAAAAACAAGTATGCGCATGTAGTTAAAGAGCTTTTTACTAAAGAAAAAAGTATAGAAAAAGCAATGCAGTTAATAACACATCACTTTAATTATATTTTAAATTTTACACTTGATATGTTTACTGTTAATGAAGAAAAAGCCATACTTGCACAAGGGGAACTTATTAGCACAGCGCTATTTCATTATTATTTAGAAGAACAAAAGGTGAATTCGGTTTTGCTTCCGGCGCTTAATTTTATGAGAATAGATAATAACGAGGAGCCCGATTTAAACTACATTGAGCAACATTTAAAATCCGAATTAAATAAACATCAAAATCAAATTTTATTTATAACACAAGGCTATATTTGCCGCAATGCTTTTGGCGAAATTGATAATCTTAAGCGCGGTGGGAGTGATTACACCGCTTCGTTAATTGGTGCTGCAATCTATTCAAATGAAATTCAAATTTGGACAGATATAGACGGTATGCACAACAACGATCCTCGCGTTGTAAGTAAAACACACCCTATACATCATTTAAGTTTTGACGAAGCTGCTGAATTAGCTTATTTTGGCGCAAAAATTTTACATCCCACTTGTATTTTACCGGCTCAAAAAAGAAACATTCCGGTGCGATTAAAAAACACCATGCAGCCCGATGCTGAAGGTACATTGATTAATAATGCCAATGAAGGTAGCGGTATTAAAGCTGTTGCAGCTAAAGACGGTATTGTTTCTATTAATATTAAAAGCGACCGAATGTTATTAGCCTATGGTTTTTTGCGTAGTGTGTTTGAAATATTTGAACGCTTTAAAACTCCTATTGATATGATTACAACCAGCGAAGTGGCTGTGTCTTTAACCATAGACTCGGACAAAAACATTCATTTAATTGCTGATGAACTTTCGCAAATAGCAAGCGTTGAAATTGAAAGCAATCAAACCATTATTTGCATTGTTGGGCAAGTGCCAAAAGAGTCAATCGGCTTTGGTTTTAAAGTTCTAGAGTCTCTACAAAATATTCCAATAAAAATGGTGAGTTATGGAGCAAGTCCTTATAATGTTTCAGTGTTAATTGACAGTAAATTTAAAACAACCGCACTAAAAGCGCTTAATAAAGGTTTGTTTAATTATTAATTATGTTTACATCACATCATATAAATCGCTTTTCGAATATTGAAACACCTTTTTATTACTACAATACAGGTTTACTTTCAAAAACTCTAAATGCATTAACCTCGGCTAATACGTACAATTTTCATATTCATTACGCACTAAAAGCAAATTCAAACCCGATAATTTTAAATATGATTAAAAATCATGGCTTAGGGGCAGATTGTGTTAGTGGTAACGAAGTGCTTAAAGCAATAGAATGTGGTTTTCCTGTTGATAAAATAGTGTTTGCAGGTGTTGGTAAAAGCGATAAAGAAATTTTAAATGCCATAAACCATAACATATTGTGTTTTAATGTTGAAAGTATTCCTGAATTATTGGTACTAAATGAACTTGCAGCAAAACAGAAGAAAAAAATAAATATTGCGCTTCGTATAAATCCAAATGTTGACGCTTACACCCATAAATACATAACAACCGGGCTTGAAGAGAATAAATTTGGTATTAACCCTTATGAATTTAACGAGGTTGAATCTGTTTTAAGTAATTGCAACTTTTTATCCTTAATTGGATTGCATTTTCATATTGGATCGCAAATTCAAGATTTAACCCCATTTAAAAATTTATGCTTAAAAATAAACGAATTAAATAAATGGTTTTTGCATAAAGGCCATAACATAAATATTATTAATGTTGGTGGTGGATTAGGTGTTGATTACAAAAATCCAAATGGTTCTCAAATTGTTGATTTTGATTCTTATTTTAAAGTGTTTCATCAATTTTTAGAGCCGCTTAACCGGCAACAAATCCATTTTGAACTTGGACGTAGTATTGTTGCTCAATGTGGCAGTTTAATTAGTAAAGTTTTATATATTAAAAAAGGCATTAACACTAATTTCGCGATTTTAGATGCCGGTATGACTGAATTAATACGCCCCGCACTATATCAAGCCTATCACCACATAGAGAATTTGAGCGCAAACAACTTAGAACAAAAATTAAAGTACGATGTTGTTGGACCTATTTGTGAAAGCAGCGACTGCTTTGGAAAAGCAGTGTTTTTACCCGAAACAAAACGTGGTGATATCATTGCAATTAGAACAGCAGGGGCCTACGGCGAAGTAATGAGTAGTAAGTATAATTTACGCGATGAAGTAAAATCTTATTTTGATGTTTAACGTCGTTTGCTTGTGTTTTTTAAACAAACATAATTACTCGAACTCTGATTTATACGAGTTCCACACGCCAGAACTTAAATTTTTTCCGAATGAAAACGCTAAAAATATAGTTACTCCTAAATTAAAAATAAGAATATGAAAAAATGCTCCAAATCTAAAACCATTAAAATAAGGCAAATTAGGCACATTTAAAGCTATTAATTGGTTTGGTAAAATAGATGTAATTATAAGCGAGAATAAAAAAACAGATAAAAAAAGTGTTTCAAAATTTCGCATTGGCCACATTTTAATTTTACGATAAGTGCTAAAATCGCTCGCATTTACCTCGTACGCTAAATAAAAATTAGAGTGATTGGTTTGAATAAAAAATGCATAAGAAAACCCCTTTTTATTCATTGAAGATTTAAAGTTTTTATACGATGAAAGCATTTTGTAATGCTTCAAATCTTTTCCGTATTTATCATTAAATTGGCTAATTAAATCACTTATCTCAAACGGTAATTCTTGTTTTAAATTTTTAGTATCAATAAATCGTAAGCGATATTTAATCGCCAATGCTTTAATTTCTGCTTGAGTAAAAATATTTTCTGTCTCAATAAGCTCTTCATCAAGAAACTCATTGTTTTTATTATACGACTCAAGATTAGAAAGTACTTTTTGAGTTGAATACAAATCATTATTTAATATCGAGTGAACATTTAATATTATTTTTTCCCCATTGTTTCTTAGCTTTGAGCGTTCTTTTGAAAGTGCCGAATAAATCAGTTTATTTTTAGCGCACATAACATTATAATTAATGGTTAACCTTCCTCATAAGGTAAAAACCTTGGCCTTTGTATATAATTTATTTGATTTTTTTTGTTAAAATTCAAACAAACACTTGAATTAACAAAAGTATAAAATATTACACCAAATTTAGCCGCCTTTTAAATATTTAACTTTATATTTATCGGTCAGAAAAAAAGAAATGATTTCTTTAGAAGAGCTTTATGAAATTATAGAAACGCTTAAAAAGTCTGAAAAGCGATACATTAAATTATTGTGCAGTACCCAAGATTTAAAATCGGCTTCAAAATTGATGGATTTAGCAGAAAACAGTTTAAACGTTAACGAGTTTCGCGAATTATTTGAAAAAACAACAGAGTTTAAACAACCTGATATTGAAACTTTATATAATCAAATATTAAAAAGCGAAAGAGGCTTCTATTCCCAAACAATTGGCGGGTTTAGACTACGCGACGACATTCAAAATTTAAATATTTTATTTCAAAAAGCACAGTACAAGCAGTGCCAAAAAATGTTGAAATCAACAAAAGATGATGCGTATAAACTTGAAGAGTTTAATTACATTTTAGAGCTAATAACAATTGAAATAAAATTAATTAACCGTTTTTATAAGCTTGACGAAATAAAAGAAATTGAATTAAAACTTTTAAATGAGCAAAAGCATATTATTGAAAAAGAAATGCGCTTATCTGAATGTTACTCATTATACTCAAAAGCACGGCAAACAAACAATTTAAAAAGCGAGCCCGAAAAAATAAATGCAGCATCTGCTCTTTTAAGTTCGCCCTTATTACATAATCAACATGATTTTTACAGTATTAAGGCAGAGTTTTTAATTCTTTGTGCTACTCTTATTTGTGCCGATTATAACACCGCTGCAAATATTGAAAAAACCGCCCTAAAAGCAATTGACCTCTGCAAAGACCATTTATTTTTGCCGGTTGAAATGCCACGCCAAGCACTCGATGTTCACTATAAATTGATTCAATATTATATTAAAAACAAACAATTTGAAAAAGCACATTATTTTACACAACTAATTCCTCATATATTTGGAAATAAACAAGAGCATGGCATTGACATCAGCTACAAGCAAAAATCGTATTATGCAGCACTAAACTTACTATTGTTAACCTATTCAGATATTAATGTAGATGAACAAACTATAATACACTCTGTAAACGAGCTAATAAATGGCAATTTTTTAGGGTTTGAAGACAAAAGCACTCTTATTTATTCGCTAATTGTTTATTACATGTACAACCAAAATTTTTTAGAAGCAAAAAAATTAATTGAGAAACATACTTCCTTTTTTAAGGAAGACGATAAAAAAGATTTTTTAAATGAGTTGCGACTTTTAGACCTCATAACTTCAATAGAGTTAGCCGATTTTTCAAATGCAAAAACCACAGTTAATCTTTTAAAAAAAGTAAATCATAATTTTAACGAGCATACGCAACTATTTTTAAATCATTTTAACATCTTAATGAATGATTCAAAAGATTTTTTTGATAAATCAAAATACACTGAAATATACTCAACCCTAAAAAAACTCAGCCCTGTTACAATTGATTTTTCTACATTTAATCTCACGGCTTACACAGCCTATAAAACAGATATTGGTAAATTAATACATTTAGTAAAAGCATAATGAAAGCATCGCCAATATTACACGATTTAATTCATTCTTTAACCGAAAAGGAACGTAATTATTTTATTCAACTTTCATCATTTCAAGAAGGTGACAAAAATTATTTAAAAATATACAACCTACTTGTTGAAACCGAAATTTACAACGAAGATGACGTGAAAAGTCATTTTAAAAACGAATCTTTCATTAAGCACTTCCCTTCCGAAAAAAATCAACTTTTTCATCAATTACTTAAATCACTAAGGTGGTACCAACACGAAACTATATTTACCGAAAATTTAAATGAGCGCGTAAAAAACATTCAGTTGCTTTTTAATAAACAACTTTTTAGACACGCTCGCAAAGAACTTGATAAAATAAAACACGATGCTATTCAAAACGAATTATACTACACCTTACTCGAAATTTTTGAATTAGAAAAAGTATTAATTGATATTGAAATTAGATACGATGCAAGCGAATTAAGCATATTGGACCAACTCATTGAAGAAAAAAGAAAGGTGTTAAGCACCATAAGCAGTATAAGTAATTATACTTACATTATAAACCAACTGATATCAATATTAAAAAACGCAGGTATTAAAAATGAACGCGATTCAATTATCATTAATGAATTAATTGCTCACCCTTCGCTTAAACAAAATTTAATTCACAACAGTAAACGTGAAACTCTGCTTTATAACACTGCGCAAGCTTTAGCCTATCGCTTACTCCATAAAAACACTGAACAATTTAATTACCTTACAATTACCTTAAACTTATTTGAAGAGTATAAAAATTTTATTTCTGATTATATTGAATATTATGTACTATGCATTGGTTTTAAAGCAAGAATTTACGGGCTAAACAATCAAAATAATAAATGCAACGAACTGATTGAGAAATTATGGCTTTTAGTTGACGCATACAAATACAAAGAGTTAAATGCCTTTTTATTTCTGCTGGCAAAAGCGCATATCAATAAACTAATGTTTGCGCTTTTTACTCGCAATTTTTCATTACTTGAAACATCAATATCCAATACACAACTATCGCTTAGCAAATACGAATCTAAAATCCATAAGGAGGAATTAAGCACCCTTCATTTTTTGATTTTTATTTGGTATTTCGGTCAACAAGATTACGCAACATCTTTACAATGGCTCAATAAACTTATAAATGAATCTGAAAAAAACAGCAGGCAAGATTTATATAGAATTAGCTTGCTTTGCAATTTAATTGTTCATTACGAATTAAAAAATATATCTAACTTAAACTATCTTTTAAAATCAAATATACGGTACTATAAAAAAACAGGCTTACAACTTGATTTTGAAAAATGTTTCATGAAAAATTTTAAGAAAATTACCCTCACAAATTTAGAGTCAGACGGCGACAAATATTTTGAAAGAATGAAAAAAGAAATGCTAATTGTTTTTAACGACCCGCATCAAAAATTTGCACTCGAATACTTCGATTTTTTTGCGTGGATATATTCAAAGCAAAATAACTGTTCATACTTTAACGCACTAAAAGAAAATAAAAATATCGTTTAATTCAGTAAAAAATTTATCTAAAAAATTATTTAATTATATTCGCAAACAATGAACGCATTTGTAAAATCAGAAATACACAACAATATAGGTTACATTACTTTTTATCACCCACAAAGTAATAGTATGCCGGGTACTCAACTGTCAAACTTAGCAAACGAAATTGAAACATTGGGAAATAATCCTAATGCCAAATTAATCATCTTAAAAAGTGAAGGCGAAAAAGCATTTTGTGCCGGTGCAAGTTTTGATGAGTTAATTTCAATAAATGATAAAGAAAACGGGCTCACATTTTTTAGTGGTTTTGCTAAAGTAATTAACGCCATGCGCAAAGCTCCTAAATTTATTATTGCGCGCGTGCAAGGCAAAGCTGTTGGTGGTGGTGTTGGCATTGCATCTGCCGCTGATTATACCTTTGCCGTAAATACTGCATCCATTAAACTCTCTGAACTTGCAGTTGGCATTGGCCCTTTTGTAGTAGGACCTGCCGTTGAACGAAAAGTTGGAAAATCGGCCTTTTGCCAATTAACCATTAATGCTACCGAGTGGCAAAGTGCCGAGTGGGCTATGCAAAAAGGCTTGTATGCCGAAATTTTTGAAAACTCATCTCAAATGGATAATGCTATTAATGTTTTATCTGAAAAACTTTCTGCATCAAACCCCGAAGCTATGAGCATGCTTAAAAAAATAATGTGGGAGGGTACCGAGCATTGGGACAAATTACTTATTGAACGCGCGGCTATGAGTGGCACACTTGTGCTGTCAGAATTTACAAGAAACGCCATTCAAAAATTTAAAGCAAAATAATTTTATTTTTTCAAAAATTAAATATTTACTTCCCTTAAGCGTTTTATTTTTAAAAACATTTGCCCAAAGCAGTTTTGTACCCCTTAATAGCGATTACTATTATACACTCGATCGTTACGAGGTGCTATCCGGAAAAATGGCGCCGCAGCTTTTTACTTCTGTAAAACCTTATTTAAGAAGCAGCGTGGCTGCCCTTACAGACAGCGTATCGAATAATATAAACTTAAAACTCTCTAAAACCGATAAACGCAATTTAATTTATTTAAGAGTAGATAATTGGGAACACTTTCAAAACGACTCAGTTTCACTTTATAAAAAAGAACTTTTAAAAATATTTTACGCTCGTAAAAATGCATTTTACAGCATCAACGAAAAGCATTTTAACTTTCAAATAAACCCTGTTGCCTATTTTCAAGGCGGGCAAAGCAATTTAAATACACTTGGCAAGCAAACCGATTTTATGAATACACGTGGCTTTGAAGCCAGAGGCATAATTGACGGAAAGGTGGGTTTTTATACCTATGTGTGCGATAATCAAATTTACTTTCCCCATTACATTGAACAACAAATTGACAGCACAAAGGCAGTGCCACAACAAGGTTTTTGGAGTACTTATAAAAAACGCGGCTACGATTTTTACGACGTTAGAGGCTACATTAACTTTAATATTACCAAACACATTAACACCCAATTTGGGCAAGATAAAAACTTTATAGGCAATGGCTACCGCTCACTTTTTTTATCAGACAATGCTCCGCCCTATTTATTCTTAAAGTTTAACACCACCTTTAAACGCTTTCAATACACTAATATTTACGCACAAATGGTAGCATCTAACTTAAACCAGCGCGCCGATGTATTTTACCCACGCAAATTTATGACCTTACACTACCTAACCGTTAACTTAAGTAAAAATTTTAATCTCGGTTTCTTCGAAAGTATAACATTTGGTAACACAGACTCAATTAATACCCGCCGTTTCGACCCTACTTATCTTAATCCCATCATCTTTTTTAAAGCCGTTGAAAACGGTTTAGGCTCATCAGATAAAGCCCATATTGGCGCCGATTTTAAATGGAATTTTTTACACCGCTTTTCGCTTTATGGCTCTGTATTTATTGATGAGTTTGTATTTAATGAACTAAAAAATAATCGCGGCTGGTGGGGCAATAAACAAGCTGTTCAATTTGGCTTTAAACACGTAAACTTGTTTGGCATAAAAAATCTTGATGTACAAGCCGAATTTAATGCCGTGAGACCTTATACTTACACGCATTTTTCGTTTTCAAAGTACAACAATTTCTCCTACTACTCTAATTACACACAATACAATCAATACATGGCCCACCCTTTGGGAGCTAATTTTAAAGAAGCCATTGGCATACTTCGCTATCAACCAACATTTCGGCTCAATATACAGGCCAAACTATTTTATGCAATTCAAGGTTTAGATACCGCTGGCAGAAATTTTGGAGCAAACCCTTTATTGGCATATAACACGCGCTACGCCGATTATGGTAATTATATTGGGCAAGGCTTAAAAACAAATATTATATATGCCTCATTATGTATAAACTACCAAATTATACAAAACATGTTTATAGAAGCAAGTGTGATTTTACGTGAAGAAAAAAATAAAAAAATAAATGCCCAATCAAGTATTTTTAACCTTGCTCTGCGCTGGAATATTGCCCGCCGACAGTATGAGTTTTAAAACGAATCTCGAAAATCTCAGCGAAATATTGGTTCTGTTGAGCAAAACTATCTAATTATTGAGCGAAAAATTTTCTTTTATACTCTTTTATGTGTAAATTGCGTATATAAAACTCCTATCAATGAAAACATTAAGTAAAATTAGAAATCTTTTAATTATAAGTTCAATATTGACTTGTACCAAAACATACTCTCAAAACGTAGCTATTAACGGTACGGGTGCTTTGCCCAATGCAAGTGCGATGTTGGACATTACTTCGACCAGTAGTGGTTTGCTTATGCCTCGCATGACAAGTGCCCAGCGAACTGCAATTGCAACGCCAGCTACGGGTTTAACGGTTTATGACCTTACTACACAATCGTTTTGGTATTTTAATGGAATTATATGGGTACAACAAACTTCCAACCTTACGGGTTGGCTTATTGCCGGAAACACTTTAGCTGCCGATGGAATTTTAGGTTCGCTTAACAATTACAATGTAAAAATGTTTGCCAACGGTAGTGAGTTAATGCGTTTAACTAGTGGAGGGCAAATTGTTATAGGATCTACTACCCCAAGTGCGGGAGATTTATTAGGTGCTTTTTCTAATGGAACAAATACATGGGCGTTAAACGGTTACTCTAGCTTTAATGGAGGTGGGGTTTACGGATTAATACAAGCGGGGAACAGCACAAATTTTTCGGCAGTACAAGGGCAGTATTTTGGTTCAAGTACACAGGGTGTAGGCATTCTAGGGACAAGTGCCTCAACTTCAGGCGGAACAGCATTTAATGCTGTTGGAGCAGGTGTATCTGGAGACGCATCTGGCGTAAGAGGGAATTATGCTTTTGGTGTATTAGGTAACGGTGGGAGCTACAAAAGAACAGGTGGTGTAATGGGATATGATTATGGTACAATGGGCGCCTTAGGGTATTTCGCTAATAATAGCACTAATTATTCTGTATATGGTTTTGGAACAGGATTTACTACAGGCGGTGCAGGTGGTAGAATTAGCAGTTCTTCAGTAGCCAACATTACAAGCTCCTATAATGTACCAGACAATACCATTGGCTTGGGAATTTACGGTGGTGTAATGGGAGGTTGGATAAAAGGACTAGTTTATGGAACGCATTTTTCTGGTCATCGTTACGGTATATATGTAGATGGTAACACTATTACTAACAATGTATATACTCAACTTAATTCTGTAGATAATTCAGATAAAAGAGTAGCAACCTATGCTCCTACTTCAACAAATGTAGATGTATATTCAAAAGGAAAAGCGAATTTAGTGAATGGAAAAACAATAGTTAACTTTGATAATAATTTTAAAAATTTAATTTCTGACAAAGAAGATGTTATTATCACTCTTACTCCTGTAGGAGTATGTAATGGGGTTTACATTTCAAGAACAAATTTAGATGGATTTGAAGTGACGGAAAACAATAATGGCAATTCGAATGTTCAATTTAATTGGATTGCGATAGGAACCAAGAAAGGATTTGAAAATCCCCAAATTTCCTCTGAAATTATAGACGCTTCGTTTGACGGAAAAATGAATGGAGTAATGCATAATGACAATGCTCCTGACGAAGGAACTCCAATATGGTGGGACGGAACATCTGTAAGATTTGATACGCCACAGGCTCCAAAAGGAGCCCCCGCGGTAATAAATGCTCGATTTAATAATTTATCAAACAAAACAAAAAAATGAAATTAAAAAACATATTAATTTTTATAATTACTCTAATTTATATTAGCGCACACTCACAAGGCTTATTTAACAATGGTGCCCGCATATTATTTAATGGTGGGGCACAAATATACGTAGCAGGTGCAGCTGCCGGTAATTACAGCAATACAAGCGGCGGGTTAATTACCCCTAGTGCAAGTTCAAGCATTACTATTGAAGGCAATTGGGTAAACAATGCTGCCAATACCAGCTTTTCAGTTGATGGTGGTGGAGTTGTGCTTAATGGTGCAGCGCAGCAAATTACCGGCACAAACCCTACCGCTTTTTACAACCTAACGCTAAGTGGCACAAACACCAAACAATTAGCCGTTAATAATGTTACTGTTGGCGGGCAAAGCGCTTTCACGGGTATTTTGGCATTAGGCTCTCGTCCGCTCGATTTAAACTCAAACACCTTACAAATTACAAACCCGGCACTTGGCGCAATTACTAACGGTGGTGGCTACATTATTAGCGAAACCAATGCCATGGTAAACCCAAGTGTAGTACGCTGGTTTATGCGCGCAAGTACGGGCGCACACGTTTATCCTTTTGGTACTACCGGAGGCGTTTCTATTCCATTTACATTTAACGTTACAACAGCAATGCCTAGCACATCTGCTTATATAGACGTTTCTACCCGCCCTACCGCAGCTTCAAACAACGTGCCTTGGGCGGGTTTAAGTAACGTAGCTGCTGTATCATTTTTTTATTGCCCAAATAATTCTACTAGCGGCAATACTTGCGCATCTAACTCTGTAATTGATCGCTGGTGGGATATTACCAATAGCAGCGCCGTTACAGGCGATTTAACCTTTACTTACCGTGGTGCAGAAAATACATTGTTAGCCCCCTTAAACACAGGTAATATTGGCGCCCAATTTTGGAACGGAAGTGCTTGGATAGGTAATAACAGCACCTTTGGTTCAGCAGCAGCTGTTACAAGCGGCACAGGGCAAGTAACTGCCGTTGGTATGTCAACCTTTTGTCCTTGGGTTCTTTCATCGGTTACAATTCCTTTACCAATTGATTTACTTGATTTTTCAGCAAATTGCAAAAACGCAAATACATTATTATTAAACTGGAGCAGTATAACTGAAACTAATTTATTGTATTTTGATATACTAAATAGCAGTGATGGCGTATCATTTAGTAAAATTGCCACCGTTAATGCAAATGGCAATTCAAACACACTGCAAAACTACGCCTACACCGTAAATAATAAAAATGAATTTGGACCATATTATAGGCTGCGAATGGTTGACGCAGATTACACATCGCGCCAATCAAAAGTAATTTTTTCAAGTGATTGTAATGCCTCAAACACAATACCAAACTTATATTACAACGAACAGTCAGGCATCGTATTAACTGCCAATAGCAGCATTAACACCAATTATACCTTGTTAATTATGGATGCGTCAGGTAAAATAATCAACCAAAACACATTTGATATTCAGCAAGGTTATAACTCATTTAATGTAAAACCACAATTAGCAAACGGCATTTATTTAGTTACTTTGATATACAGTAACAACCAAAGCATTTCTAAAAAAATACCGGTAATGAATTTAAATTAATAAATAACATTTTCCTCTGCTAATTTACTGTAATAAATTAATTACACTTGAATAAACCAACTATTTTTATTGTACCTTCGTACTCTTATTAAACGCACTATTTTATGGCTAAAGACACTTCGATTAAATGCACTATGTGCAATCGCGATAAAAAAGAAACTAAAATATTAATTGCAGGTATTAACGGCCACATTTGTGATAACTGCGCAACACAAGCTTACAATTTAATAAAAGAAGAAAGTGCTGGTGCTCAAAATCAACAAGTTCAAAACGCTTTAACGCTTTTAAAGCCCGCAGTAATTAAACAAAAACTTGATGAATATGTAATTGGGCAAGACGAAGCTAAAAAAGTATTGAGTGTTGCTGTATATAACCACTTTAAAAGGATAAACCATGCTGCAAAAACAAGCGAAACAATTGAAATAGATAAAAGTAACTTAATATTGGTTGGCGAAACAGGAACCGGGAAAACTCTTTTAGCCCGCACTATTGCAAAATTACTAAATGTGCCTTTTTGTATTGCCGATGCCACTGTACTAACCGAAGCCGGTTACGTTGGCGAAGATGTAGAAAGTATTTTAACACGCTTATTGCAAGCGGCTGATTATGATGTAGCTGCTGCTGAGCGTGGTATTGTATTTATTGATGAGATAGATAAAATTGCACGCAAAAGCGACAATCCTAGTATTACTCGCGATGTTAGTGGTGAAGGTGTACAACAAGCCATGCTTAAACTTTTAGAAGGATCAGTGGTAAATGTGCCGCCACAAGGAGGCAGAAAACACCCCGACGCAAAAATGATTCAATTAAATACTAAAAATATTTTATTTATTTGCGGTGGAGCGTTTGACGGAATTGAGAAAAAAATAGCATCGCGCTTAAATACAAAAGCTGTTGGTTATAGCGCCTCAGTAACAGACAGCGTGATTGATAAATCAAATTTATTACAATACATTACACCTCAAGACCTAAAATCATTTGGTTTAATACCCGAATTAATTGGACGATTACCTGTTTTAACTTATTTAAAACCCCTTGATAGAGCTGCTCTGAGAAGTATATTAACCGATCCTAAAAATGCCCTCATAAAACAATACATTGCGTTATTTAAAATGGATGGCATTAATCTATCCATAAACAGCGATGTTTTAGATTTAATAGTTGATAAAGCTATTGAGTTTAAACTTGGCGCGCGTGGCTTACGGGGTATATGTGAAGTTATTATGACTGATTTAATGTTTGATTTACCATCAGAAAAAACCACCGTTAAATCATACAACCTATCTATTGATTACGCTTTAAATAAGCTAAACAACGCTCGTTTAAGTGAACTTAAAGTGGCTTAACAAATAAACTAACCTTTACTTGAATTTGGCACAAAATGATTATACCGCCAAATATAATGGCAGGCAAGTGTTTTATATGGCTCCCACTGTTTTGATATTTTTTTAAGCAATGTAAAAAAATCTTTTTTTGTTATTTGATCTTTATTTATATCATAAATTTTTATCATTCCATTTTGAATACCTAAATCATTTACCGGAAAAATATTTTTTCTACCCATGCTAAACATTAAAATCATTTCGGCTGTCCAAGTGCCAACACCTTTTATTTGTACTAAATGCTCAATCAATTCATCATCACTCATTTTAATTATTAAGTCTTCGTTAAGTTTTTTACTTAATTGAAACTCTGCAATATTTTTTAAATAACTAATTTTTTGAAACGATAAACCAACCGCACGAAGTTCTGCATCACTTATTTGCATTAAGATTTTTGCACTTGGGTAATTATTTTTAAAAAGTGATATAAATCGCTTAAAAATTGTTTCGGCAGCTTTAATTGAAAGTTGCTGGCTAACAATTGAGTTTAATAACACATAATAAATATCAGCGTTTTGCTTTTGCAGTTTAATTTTTCCAACCAGTTTAATTACCTCTCGTAACTTTTCATCTTTCGAAATATGCGCTAATGCTTTAACCATTTTAATGATAATAATCAAAAATTAAAGCGCTTTGCAGTAACGACTCGTTAAAATAGTTTTTATCTATTTTTGTGTTAATTTGATGCTCGTTGCAGTAATTCATTAAACTTTCGGTGGCAATATTTCCGGTTAATTCATCTTTTGCCATGGGGCAGCCTCCAAATCCTTTAACAGCTGTATCAAATGAACGGCAGCCTGCTTTATAAGCTGCGTTAATTTTTTCGAGTCGTTGTTCGGGAGTAGAATGTAAATGCGCACCAAACTCAATATCTTTAAACTCAGAAATTAGTGATGTAAACAAATGTGTAATGTTTTCGGTAGTCGAGCAGCCAATAGTATCGGCTAAAGGCAGTATTTTTATTCCAATCTCGCGTAATTGTTTACACCAATTAATAGCAATATCGGGGTGCCAAACATCACCATAAGGATTACCAAAAGCCATTGATATATAAACCACCAGTTGTTTATTATGTTTTAAGCATAAGTTTTGAATCTCTTCCACTCGTTGCAAACTTTCAGTTATTGTAGCATTGGCATTACGTTTTTGAAAAGTTTCTGAAATTGAAAAAGGAAAGCCTAAGTAGCTAATTTCACTAAAAGCACAAGCATCTTCTGCTCCTTTATAATTTGCAACAATAGCAAGCAGTTTTGAAGATGTGTTAGTCATATCTATGTTTTTTAAAACATTAACTGTGTCTTGCATCTGCGGTATTGCTTTAGGCGAAACAAAACTTCCAAAATCAATGGTATTAAACCCAACCTTTAATAAACTGTTTATGTAATTTACTTTTTTTTCGGTAGGTATAAATGCTTTAATACCTTGCATAGCATCGCGCGGACACTCTGTAATTTTTAACTCACTCATTATTTTTATATTGCATTTTAATTAATTGGGTATTTATTTGCTTTACTAAGCCTGGGCCTTTATATATAAATCCTGTGTATATTTGAATCAAGTCAGCACCTGCTTTTATCTTTTCAATAGCATCATTAGCCGAATGAATACCACCCACACCAATTATAGGAAAGGCGTTATGCGAATGTAGCTTCAAATAACGTATTACCTCCGTACTTCTATTTTTTAAGGGCAATCCACTCAAGCCACCGGCACCAAGCTTTTCAATGTCTTCTTTAACGTAACTCAAACCCTCACGGCTAATGGTAGTGTTTGTAGCTATCACACCTGCAATTTTAGTTGTATTTACTATATCAATTATATCGTTCAGTTGCGAATTGCTCAAATCAGGTGCAATTTTTAGCAAAATAGGTTTAGGCTTGTTTTTTTCTTTATTTAAATTTTGTAAACTGTTTAACAAATGTGTTAAAGGCTCTTTTTCCTGTAAGTCACGTAAATTAGGTGTATTTGGCGAAGAAACGTTTACTACAAAATAATCAACTACATCAAATAATGCAGAAAAAGAGTATAAATAATCTTCAACTGCTTTTTCATTTGGAGTTAATTTATTTTTTCCAATATTTCCCCCAATAATCAAATCTTTATGTTTACGCTTAGCAAGTTTTAATACCGCAGCATCAACGCCATTATTATTAAAGCCCATGCGATTAATTAAAGCCTCATTTTTTATGAGTCTAAATAACCGAGGTTTATCGTTCCCAGGCTGTGGCTTTGGCGTTAAAGTGCCTACCTCAATAAAACCAAAACCAAAATTGGCTAAAGAGTTAAAAGCAATAGCATCTTTATCTAAACCCGCAGCTAAGCCAACCGGGTTTTTAAATTTTAGGCCAAACAACTCTTTTTCAAGCAGTTTATTTTCAACATAGCAGTTTTTTCTAAAAATTTGAGATAAAAATGGGAAATAATTCAAGTTTTTAAGAAACCAAAACGATAAATGGTGCGCCCTTTCAGGGTTTAAGCGGAAGAGAAAAGTTTTTATAAACGAATACATTTTTGTAAAATACAGTACTTATATATAATTGTAATGACAAATTAAACGCTAATTGTTGAAAAAAATCACTTTTTTTTATATTTTTTTAGCTAAATATCAAAATTAGTGTTAATTTTGCACTCGAATTTAAAACCAATAAACTAAAATGAAAAAAGTATTAACTTTAATTACTGCTGCCACTATTACGGCTGCATTTGTTGCTTGCGGTCCTTCAAAGGCTGAAATCGAAGCAAAAGAAAAAGCAAAAGCTGATTCAACTCGTGTTGCTGATTCATTAGCTGGTGTTGAAAAAATGAAAGCTGAAGCTGAAAAACGTGCACAAGATTCAATCGCTGCTGCTGCTGAAAAAATGAAAACTGATTCAATTGCAAAAGCTGATTCTTTAGCTAAAGCTAAAGGTGGCAAGAAGAAATAATTAATTTTCTTTAATTTTAAAAACCCTTTAACGATTGGTTAAAGGGTTTTTTTATTTGTTAACTATGGACAATAAAAATATTTACTTTACCAACGAAAGTTTAATTCAATTTAAAAATATTGAAGGGCAAAAACTCACTAAAGTTATGTGCCATTTATGGGTAAATCAAATTAAGCCAAACGAACCTTTTGAACTCATAGACAACATTACTTTTGTTTTTGATACAAACAGTTTATCAATTAATATAAATGATGATGGCACTGCTTTAGATACATTACATTATAATTACAATGATGTGAAAAAGGCATTAACAGCCGAATTTGGCGAAAAAGTAAAAATATTTGAAGTTGATGCTTCAAACACCCGAATGTGGAAAGATTTAATTGGAAAAAACCTTGTAAACATCAAATTAACTAAAGAAAATGATTATTATCTTGCCGATGCACTAGTTTTAAACTTTGGGCAAGAAGATAAGCGAGAAATTAGTTTATCACCAAACGATGGGTTATTAATTGACTTTTACGAAGACCATGTCTAAATACTAGGCGTAAAAATTAAAATTTATTTCCTCTTTATTTATTGGCTTAATTATTAATTTTTTTTGATTAAATTCGCTGTCCTTTTAGCGAAATGGCCAAATATCCTGAATATAAAAAATTAGATTTACCCGAGCTTTCAAAAGAAATACTCAACTTTTGGAAACAAGAGCGTGTTTTTGAAAAATCAATCGCTTCTCGCCCTAACGATAAGCCTTGGGTTTTTTATGAAGGCCCGCCAAGCGCAAATGGAATGCCAGGCATACACCACGTAATGGCTCGAACTATTAAAGATATTTTTTGCCGCTTTAAAACATTACAAGGTTACCAAGTAAAACGGAAAGCGGGCTGGGATACACATGGCCTGCCTATTGAGCTTGGCGTTGAAAAAACATTGGGTATTACAAAAGAAGATATTGGTAATAAAAAAAGCGCTAAATACATAAGTGTTGAAGATTATAACAAAGCCTGCCGCCGCGAAGTAATGAAATTTACCGATAAGTGGGAGGAGCTTACTTCACTTATGGGCTACTGGGTTGATATGGGAAATCCATATATAACCTACGACAACAAATACATTGAAACTTGCTGGTATCTTTTAAAAAACTTATATAACAAAGAATTATTATACAAGGGTTATACTATTCAACCCTACTCACCCGCAGCGGGTACAGGACTTTCAAGTGCCGAGCTAAACCAGCCTGGTTGTTATCGCAACGTAAAAGATCGTACGGCTACAGTTATGTTTAAACTAGCGAACTCTTCAAAATTAAATGCTAACGGTGAAACTTATTTTTTAGCTTGGACAACCACTCCTTGGACATTGCCCTCAAACACAGCCCTTGCAGTGGGTTCAAATATAGAGTATGTGTTAGTTGAAACATATAACCCTTTCACTTATAAAAAAATTCATGTAATTCTTGCAGAAGAATTATTACAAAAATATTTTCCCGAAAAAAATGCTGAAATAAGCCTTGATGACTACAAACCGGGCGACAAAAATATTCCTTATAAAACACTAAAATCCTATAAAGGGAGTGAGTTAGCGGGTATTGCTTATGAACAATTACTACCATTTGTAAAACCTAGCGAACAGGCTTTTAAAGTTATTTGTGCCGATTTTGTTACAACAACTGATGGAACGGGTATAGTACATATTGCCCCAAGTTTTGGTGCAGACGATTATAAAGCCGCCAAGGAAAACAATATAACAACCCTGACCTTAGTAGATAAGCGCGGAAAATTTTTGCCTGAAATTAATGATACTGTTTTTCTATATGGTGGAGAATATGTAAAAGAAGCTTATCTATCGCAAGAGGAAAAAGAAGCAGAATTTAAAAAACAAAAACAAACGCTCGAAGCCGCCGGAAAAATAAAAGATTTAAAAGTTTATTTAAGCGTTGATGAACGCATTGTTTTAAAACTTCAAGAGGAGGGTAAATTATTTAAAAAAGAAACTTACGAACACAGTTACCCGCATTGCTGGCGTACAGATAAACCCGTATTATACTATCCACTCGACAGTTGGTTTGTGCGCGTAGCTGATAACCGACAAAAATTAGTTGAGTTAAACAAAAAAATTAATTGGAAACCAGAAAGTACCGGTACAGGTCGCTTTGGCAATTGGCTCGAAAATGCACTTGACTGGAATTTATCGCGCTCAAGGTTTTGGGGGATTCCTTTGCCAATATGGACAAGCGAAGATAGAACCGAACAACTTTGCATAGGAAGTGCAGAAGAATTACAAAGCGAAATAAAAAATGCCATTAATAAAGGTGCAATGAAAAGCAACCCATTAATGAATTTTAAACCGGGTAACTTTTCAACCGAAAACTACTCAAGCTTTGATTTACATAAGCCTTACGCCGATGAAATAATATTAGAACGTAACGGAAAAAAGCTTTACCGAGAAAGTGATTTAATAGATGTTTGGTTTGATAGTGGTGCAATGCCCTACGCCCAATTACACTACCCATTTGAAAATAAAGATTTAATCGAAAATAATAAAACCTTTCCGGCAGATTTTATTGCAGAGGGCGTTGACCAAACCCGTGGTTGGTTTTACACACTTCATGTTATAGGTGCATTAAGCTTTAACTCAATTGCCTATAAAAATGTTGTTAGCAATGGCTTAGTGCTTGATAAAAACGGAAATAAAATGAGCAAGCGCTTAGGCAATGCTGCCGACCCATTTGAAACAATTCACAAGTTTGGAGCAGATGCAACGCGCTGGTACATGATTGCTAATGCAGCACCATGGGATAATTTAAAATTTGATGCAGAAGGAATTTCTGAAGTTCAACGAAAATTATTTGGAACGCTTTATAATACCTACAATTTTTTTGCACTATATGCTAACGTAGATAATTTTATTGTTAATGAAAATAATGCCACCATTATAGGTAATAGAACAGAACTAGACAGATGGATACTTTCAGAATTACAAACATTAATTGAAAACGTTACCGAAGCCTACGAAAGTTTTGAACCTCACAGAGCTGCCCGCTTTATTGAAAACTTTGTTGATGAGCATTTAAGCAATTGGTACGTAAGGCTAAGCCGTCGCCGTTTTTGGAAAGGTGAAATGAGTGAAGACAAAAAAGCAGCTTACGAAACGCTTCATCAGTGTATTAGTGTGCTGGCGCAATTAATGTCGCCAATAGCTCCGTTTTTTAGCGAATGGTTATATAGCAATTTAAAAAATGTAAATTCAGAAACCACCGCTACAAGTATTTTAAATGCAGCATCAGTTCACTTAAGTAATTTAGTTGTAGCTGAAAAAAAACATCAAGATAAAGCTTTGGAAGAAAGAATGGAGCTAGCGCAAAAAATATCCTCTATGATTCTTTCAATTAGAAAAAAAGAGAATATAAAAGTACGGCAACCCCTACAAAAAATTCAAATACCAATACTTGACCAAAACTTTCAAGCAAAAATTGAAACAGTTAAGGATATTATTTTAAGTGAAGTAAATGTAAAAGAACTCGAATTTGTTACGGAAGAAAAAGTTCAAATTGTAAAAAATCTTAAGCTAAATTTTAAAACATTAGGTAAAATGTTAGGACAAAAAATGAAAGATTTTCAAACCTTTGCCCTACAAAACCCAAAGCAAATTATCTTAGAAATTGAAAAAAACGGTCTATTTAACTGGGAACACCAAGGCTCCAAATTTACTTTTACACCCGAAGATTTTGATATAATTCCGGTTGATATACCCGGCTGGAAGGTTGCTAATTCAGGGGCACTTACAGTAGCTATTGACATTACAATTACCGAAAACTTAAAACAAGAGGGTATTGCACGCGAGTTGGTAAATCGCATACAAAACATGAGAAAAGATCAAGGTTTTGACCTAACTGATAAAATATTGGTAAAAATTCAGCAAAATGATTTATTAGATGCAGCAATCAAATCGAATTTCAATTATATTTGTAATGAAACTTTAACAAGCGATTTAAAAATTGTATCAGATCTTCCCTTAGCAACCGCAACAAAAATAGAAGTCGATGAATTGATAAATACATTAATATTAATAGAAAAACTAAATTAAGTTATGGCAAAGAAGAAAGACAAAAAGAAAGATGTGAAAAAAGACAGCAAAAAGCCGAAAAAGCCTGCTGTAAAGGTTGCCAAAAAAACCACTAAACCAATTGCAAAGGCAAAGCCAGAAAAAAAAGCTGCTAAAAAACTTGCAAAAGCAAAGCCGGAAAAAAAGATTGTTAAGCCAATTAAGCCTGCAAAAAAAGCTGAAATTGTAAAAGCTAAACCCACTAAACCGCTTGCCAAAGCAGGTAAACCTATTGATGCTATTTCAAAAAAAGCAAAAATATCTCCTAAAAAAAAGGCTAAATCAAACAAAAACGATGACGAAGAAGATGATATTGAACCAGAAGAAGATGATGACAGCGACGTTGAAGTAAAAGACGATTACGAGAAAAATGAAGATGATGATGATGCCGTAGAAGGCGATTTAGAAGATGGTGCATTTGTTGACTTAGAAGGAGCTTCGCCTGAAGTAGATGAAGATGAAGACGAAGTGCCTGAAAAAAGAGGAAGAGGTCGCCGCAAAAAAAATGAGGGAAAATCAGGAGGAGGAAGCATGGAGGCATACATACGTAACCGCCCATTGCAAATAGATATAAGTAAACCATTAATAAAAAAACATAAAGTTGAAGAGCCAAAACCATTTGTAAATAAATCTGACAACCGTACGCGCTATAACGACAAAGAATTACAAGAGTTTAAAGAATTAATACTCCAAAAACTTTCTGAAGCTCAAACCGACTACGATTTATTAAAACAAACACTTAGTAATGAAGATGATCATGGCACCGACGACACATCGCCTACATTTAAACTTTTAGAAGACGGAAGCGATGTAATGAGTAAAGAAGAAGCCGCTCAATTAGCACAGCGCCAAGAAAAATATATTGTAAATCTTAAAAATGCGCTTATCAGGATTGAAAATAAAACCTATGGCGTTTGTCGCGTTACCGGAAAATTAATTCCTAAAGAACGCTTGCGTGCTGTTCCACACGCTACGTTAGGAATAGACGCAAAACTAAATCAAAACAATTAATTTCTATTTATATAAAAGCCTATCTTTGTCGCAAAATGAAGATAGGCTTTGTTATTTTTTATGTGGGCTAAATATAAAATTCCTTTACTAACAATATTTGCTGTACTTTTTATAGACCAGTTCATTAAAATTTACATTAAACTCAATTACCCAATTGGCATTGTTGCAAAAGCAAGCAATTGGTGCATGTTGTTGTTTACCGAAAATGCCGGCATGGCTTTCGGCTTTGAATTTGGGGGCGGTTATGGTAAATTAATACTAAGTCTATTTAGAATTATTGCTTGTGTTGGAGGTGCATTTTATATTATACACATTGTAAAAAAATCAGAACACGCAGGCTTTGTTTTTGCTGTTTCGCTAATTTTAGCCGGTGCAATTGGAAATATTTTAGACAGTATGTTCTATGGTTTGTTATTTGGACAAAGCAATGATATGCAAACAGCACAGTTTTTGCCGGCCGGTGGGGGTTATGCAAAATTTTTATACGGACACGTTGTAGATATGTTTTATTTCCCTATCATAAATGGACATTTCCCTAATTGGCTGCCTATATGGGGAGGAGAAGAATTTCAATTTTTTAGACCAATTTTTAATTTTGCAGATTTTTCAATATCGCTTGGCGTTGGCATCATCATCGTTTTTCAAAAACGATTTGGTAAACAACACCTAAAACCAATAAAAAATGAAACTGCTTTAAAAACAGAAAGCGAAAATCAAATTGCCCCTAATAATAATGAATTTAATCTTCCTCACTAGTTATTAATTATGCAAAAGCAAGCTGTTTTATTAATTAATTTAGGCACTCCTGACAACCCAACCCCTAAAAAAGTAAGAAAATACTTAACTCAATTTTTAAACGATAGGCGCGTTATTGACATTCACCCGGTACTGCGCTTTATTTTAGTAAATCTTATCATCGTTCCCTTCAGAAGTTTTAAATCAGCAAAACTATACAAGCATATTTGGACAAAACAAGGCTCTCCTCTTTTAATTAATAGCAACCTTTTAAAAGAAAAATTACAAGCAGTTTTAGGTGATGTATACATTATTGAAATGGCAATGAGGTATCAAAAACCGAGTATTAAAACTATACTAGAAAAACTACGATTACAAAACCCTCAAAAAATCCATATTATCCCTCTTTACCCGCAATATGCAAGCTCTAGCACCGGCAGCACAGTTGAAGAGGTTTTAAGAATAGTTAAAAACTGGGAAGTGATTCCATCGTTAAATATCATAAACAAGTTTTATGATCATCCTGCTTTTATTAACGCCCTGCTTTTTGAAGCAAATAAACATAACTTAAATGATTTTGATCATATTCTCTTTTCATACCACGGTTTACCTGAGCGGCAAATTTTAAAAGCCTCGACTCATTATGGTGCAAATACATGCAATATGGATACCTGCTGCAATAGTATTAATCAAAACAACCAATATTGTTATAGGGCTAATTGTTTTGAAACTACCCGTTTACTGGTAAAAGCGCTTAACATACCCCAAAATAAATACACGAGTGCTTTTCAAAGCCGGCTAGACAACAAGTGGCTTAAACCATACAGCGATAAAATCATTATTGACCTTGCTAAAAAAGGACATAAAAAAATCTTAGTTTTTTCGCCGGCATTTGTGGCTGATTGCCTAGAAACGATATACGAAATTGGTGTTGAGTACGATGAGTTATTTAAGCAAAATGGAGGAGAAAAAGTAACACTAGTTGAAAGTTTAAACTACAACAGTTTGTGGGTAGATGCTCTTTCAAAAATGATTAATTAACATTAAGAGCAATATAAACATAATTGAGTTAGTAAACCAACCTTTTAATTTATTTTTCGTAAGGTTTAAAACAATAATTTTACTTAAATTAGCCAATATTTTTCATTATGAGTAGAACAATACACTCACTAACTTTTATAATATTACTTTTATTAACAAGTAAACAGCTTCAGGCTCAAGTTTTTTGGACTGAAAATTTTGGCACCGGATGCTCACAAGGTAATTTAGCTGCCGGCGCAGTTGCAACCCCCTCTAACGGTGCTTGGTCTGTTACGCCTTTAGCAACAGCACCCGGCAATGGTGCCCAATCAAACGTGTGGTTTATTAGCGCTACTGAAGCAGGGATGGCCGTTGGTGCTTGCGGCGATGGTTGTTTAAATAATCCTGCGCTTATTAATCGCTCGCTTCACGTTGGTTCAAATATTTCAACACCACTACCATTAGTTGACCCAGGTGCGGCTTATCTTGCCGGCGGAACGTCAAATACTAATATCAGAGCTGAATCTCCGTTAATTAACTGCACGGGATATAATAATATTACATTAAATTTTTCGTATCTGTTGGGTGGTATTGCTGGATCTGACTACGTTGAGTTTTTATACTCCCAAAACGGTGGGGCAACTTGGTCTATCTTATTTACACCGGCTATACCTGCCGGAAACGCAGGTTGTGCGCCTCAAGGTCAGTGGGTAAATTATAATACAGTACTCCCTGCAACTGCCAACAACAATGCCAATGTAAAAATAGGGTATAGGTGGCAAAATATGGACCCCACAGGAAATGATCCTTCAGTAGCAATTGATTCAATTTCACTTTCTGCAGCTAATTTATCTTTAGCAATCACACCATCTGTTGCATGTGTTAACCAAACAATGTCAGCTGTATTAACATCAACCATAGCAGGAACAACTTCGTACATGTGGGGCTCATCACCTTCAGGAGCTGTAATTACCGGCACAACACCAACCGGCACATCGGCAACTGTTAGTTTTCCATCAACAGGGACATATAGCGTTGTTGTAGTTGGGTTTGTTGGTGCAACACCAACTTATAGTGCCGTTCAACAAGTGAGTATAGTGGCAAGTCCTGTTATTTCTATTGCTCCAGCTAACGCAACGATATGCGCAGGTTCAAGTACAATTTTAACAGCGAGTGGGGCAGGCTCTTATACTTGGAATACCGGACCCACAACAAGCACTATAAGCGTATCGCCTGTTACTAATACAGGTTATACTGTTACTGGTGGTGTAGGCTCGTGTACTGCAATTGCTACAACTAGTGTGTTTGTTCAAACATTTACTCCTGGTATTACTGCTTCTCCCTCTGTAGTTTGTGTAGGCCAATCATCAACCTTAACTGCTTCGCCTTCCGGAGGAACCTATCAATGGGTTCAACTGGCTCCATCTGCGGCTGTTTTAGGAACATCACAAACACAAATTGTAAGCCCAACGGTAAACTCGGTTTATGGTGTTTCAATTACTTTAGGTGCATGTTCAGGAACCATATCTACTAATGTAAACGTTGCAGCAGCAGTACCGGTTAATTTAAGCACAACCTCGGCAAGTGTTTGCCCTGGCCAAACAGCAACACTTACTGCAAATGGAGCAGTTAACTACACGTGGTCACCAATGTCTAGTTTAACCTTAATATCATCATCAGTTGCTGTTGCAGCGCCAACTATGCCAACTACTTATTCAGTAATTGGCGATAATGGGGCAGGATGTACAGGTACGGCATCTATAACTATTCAATTATCTTCAGTTGCCGCGCTGGTAACATCTGCAAATTATACAGCGGTGTGTCCGGGCTTTAATTCAACAGTTAGTGCTTCCGGAGGTACTTCTTATACATGGACTACGTCGAATGGAACTTTTTCTGTACCAATTAATCAGCCCTCTGTTGCAGTTGGCCCTGGTACATATTCAGTTGTAGCAGACAATGGCACAGGCTGTTTAACCTCTTCAATTGTTACTATTGGTGTAGCTTCGCCACTAAACCTTCAATTAACTCAGTCAAATCCTACAGTCTGTATCGTTTCCAATTATCCAAAATTATCTTCTCCCGATACTATTTTTGCATCGGGTGCAAGTTTTTATTCATGGGTGCCGTGCAGTTTTAATTATATGAACCTTTGTATAGGGCCTCAAGTTATTGTGCGTCCGCCTACCTCAACGTGTTTCACTGTTACCGGTAGCACCGCTATTTGTAGTGGAAGCGCTGTTATTTGTGTTACTGTTATGCCGCAATTTACAGTAGAAGTTACTCCCCCGCAACCAATGCTTTGTATTGGTGATACACTTAAACTTTGTGCATCACAAGTGGGAACATTGGCTACAGGCCCATCTTCTGCATTTAGTTATATGTGGACAGAACCATCAAATGCTCCACCTCCAAGCCTTGATAATAATATGGTGGCATGTGTAAACGCATTTCCTCAAAACTCGGGAACGTACACGCTCGAAGTGTATGATGCTGTGGCTTGTGTTTCATTACCAAAATTAGCTTCATATACCGTATTGCCACGACCTATACTTGCAACAGCCATACCTACAATTGCTGGAGTTGCAACTAATACGCTGTGTTATGTTGGAAATTCACTAGGTAGTCCTAATACAACTTTAACGCTATCAGGCTCTGTTACAAATACTAATTTACCTAATGGTGTAGTTCCAACATTTACTTGGTATGCCCCACCAACATATACTAATCCGGTGTCAATTGTTACACCTTCAACAGGCTTGCCAAATTCAGGCATTAACACTAACACTATTATTGTAACAGCACCTAAACGACTGCCAGATGTTAATACCTATACCGTAGTAGTAGGCTACAATGGCATACCGGGGTGTAAAGAAATTGACACGGTTTCTGTAAGATCGGTTGATTGCCGCTCTGTAACAGCTATTTCATTTACAACAGCCTTACCTAACGACACTATTTGTTCGCGCGACTGTATTGTGTTTTTAAATAATACCGATACACTTGCAGGAGGGCCTCAAACATATACTTGGACTTTTTCCGGAGGAACCCCTTCGGTATCAAGCGTACAAAACCCGGTTGTTTGCTATAACTTACCAGGCTCGTACAACATACAAGTTACAGTTTGTAACCCATACCCAGTTCCTTTAGGTAGTTGCAGAACAGTAGGGCGGGCAAATTATATTAAAGTTGTTGATAGACCAAATGTTACTGTGATACCACCCGGAAGTATAGCAAGTACTGACTCTATAAAATATGGTGCAACCGTAACATACACTGTTGGAGGAGCAAATTCTTATCAGTGGTATGCCAACAATTATTTTATACCGCCACCTACAACAGGCACTGCAATTACTATAAGTCCGATCAAAAGTACTTTAGTTTGGGTTGTTGGTTCAAACAGTAAAAACTGTACTTCAGCCGATAGCGTGTGGGTGATTGTAGACACTAAATGCGGAGACATGTTTATTCCCGATGCTTTTTCGCCTAATGGCGATGGGCACAATGACGTTTTATACGTTAGAGGTAAATGCCTTGAAAGTTTAACCCTTATGATTTATAATAGATGGGGCGAAAAAGTATTTGAAACTAATGATATAAATATTGGTTGGGATGGTACTTACAAAGGAGAATTATTAAATACTGCCGTTTTTGTTTATCGACTTGAAGGAAAAACCCATGATGGAAACGGCTATACAATGAAAGGAAATGTAACTCTTATAAGGTAAAACTATGTACAATAAAAATCAAATACGCTTATTTTTAAGCTTTCTCTTATTTGGCAGCTGTATGTTTTCGCAAGACATTCACTTTTCGCAGTATGCAGAGTTGCAAAGCAATATTAATCCAGCTTTAGCGGGCACTCAATATGATACCAGAGCTACTGCGATTTATCGTAATCAATGGAGTACTGTTGGTGTTGCCTATCAAACCTATGGTGTTGGCTTTGAACAAACTATTAAACGTCAAAAACTTAAATCAAATTATTTTACAGCGAGTTTTAATATGTTTAGAGATCAAGCAGGCAATGCAAACATGACTAACCTAAGCCCAAATTTAGGATTAGCTTATTCGCAGCGCATTAGTAGATATTTTAAGCTAAGTGCCGGCTTACAAGGCGGTATTGTTTACAGAACAATTAATGCAAGTAATTTGCGTTGGGACAGCCAGTATGATTACAGCACTTTATCCTACAACTCAAGTTTACCAACCGGCGAGCCAATAGCGCCGGCAAGTGGTGTAATGTCATACGACTTAGGTGGTGGTTTTAATTTTCATTATGCAAAAAGCCAACGTTTTATCAGTGCTCAAGACGGAAGTAAATTTAATTTTGGTTTTTCGGCATACCATTACGGCATACCCAACAATTCGTTTATTGTGAGTTCAGAAAAACTTTATGCGCGCTATTGCGTTTATTTTAGTGGAGATTTTAACCTTCCTAACACAAAAAATGCAATTATGCCAACCTTTATTTACCAAAGACAAGGAACGAATAACGAATTAATATTAGGTGCTTTGTATAAATTTATTATTAAAGATGAATCAACAATTACCGATTTAAGAAAAGCGTTTGCCTTTGCTATTGGCGTGCAGTACCGATACAAAGATGCCGTTATACCAACAGCGCTATTACAGTACTACAAATATGCATTTGGCATTTCATACGATGTAAACGTATCTACACTTACACCGGCATCGCGCCGTTATGGAGCTGTTGAATTCTTACTAAGATATAACGTATCGCAAGGCTATGGTAAAAACTTAGGAAGAAGCGATACAAAGGCTTCTTATTAAAAATGACAAATAGCCTTTTTAAAAAACAATTACTTTTTACCTGCTTTATAGGCGCAAGTGCTGTTGCACTTGGTGCTTTAGGAGCACACTTTTTAAGAATGAAATTAGATGCAGGTTTAATTAGCGAAAGACAATACAACGGCTATGAATCAGCGGTAAGATACCAGATGTTTCATGCAATTTTAATGCTTGTGTTAAGTTTATACAATAAAGATAAAAATATCAAGTTATTAAACCTTTCTATTGCCTTATTGCTTTTAGGTATTTTATTTTTCAGTGGTTCGATTTATTTATTAGTTTTAGCAGTACCAAGCGGTTCGGTTTTTGGAAAAATAATTGGCCCTATAACGCCAATTGGCGGATTGCTTTTAATTATAGCATGGATTATTTTAGGGCTTTCTTTTCTAAAATCAAAATAAATACTCAAATTTGTACTAAACAAAAAAAAAATGAAACAAATACTTTTTTATACAAGTCTTTTAACTTTTGCACTATCGAGTTGCAAATTAAAATCAAAAGAAACGCAAACAACGCCTTCAAGCAAGCAAGCGTCAACACAAAGCACAAATTGTAGTGCAAAAATTAGTTTTGGAAGTCCGGGTACAGGAATTGACGGAAAAACCTACGAGGCAGTTAAAGAATTTTTAAAAGCTAAAACTATAAAATATACCGAAGCTAGAAAAGGACGCGAGGGCGAGACAGAAATGTGTTTAGACTTATCAAAATTAAACTCAACAGAACAAAGCGCATTAATTAAAGAATTAAAAGATTTAGCCTCAAAAGGGCAATATGTTAACGTTAATTAATTAAAAGTTGATAGTAATGTTAAAAAAACGTCCAAAAAATGGGCGTTTTTTTTGTATCTTTGCTGGCCTAACTAATATCTTAATTAAATGAACGAAATAGGACTTAAAGCCGATGATTTTTCTATAAACGATATCGGGCTTGGAAATGTTGAAATTGCTTATTGGAATTTACACCCCAGCGAACTTGTAGAAGATACTATAACTAGAGGGCAAGGTGTTTTAACTGACACAGGTGCTTTAGCTATTGATACCGGAGAGTTTACCGGGCGCTCGCCAAAAGATAAATTTGTAGTAAACGATAAAAACACTAAAGACAGTGTTTGGTGGGGCGATGTAAATCATAATTTTGAACCTGAAAAGTTTGACGCTTTGCATAACCGTATGCTAGCTTATTTAGGTAACAAAGAAATATGGATAAGAGATGCCTATGCTTGTGCCGACCCAACATATCGTATTAATATTAGAGTAGTAAATGAGCACCCTTGGAGTAATTTATTTTCATACAATTTATTTTTGCGCCCTGAGGAGAAGGAAATTAAATCGTTTAAACACGATTGGTTAATTGTTAACGCACCCGGTTTTAAGGCTGATGCTAAAATTGATGGCACGCGCCAGCACAATTTTGCAATTATCAATTTTACAAAAAAAATTGTGTTGATTGGAGGTACGGCATATACAGGAGAAATTAAAAAATCAATTTTTACAGTTTTAAATTATATTTTACCTCATGAGAAAAAGGTATTGTCGATGCATTGCTCAGCCAACATTGGAAAAAATGGTGATACTGCTATTTTCTTCGGTCTATCAGGCACAGGTAAAACAACTTTAAGCGCAGATCCAAACAGAAAGCTTATTGGCGATGACGAACATGGCTGGAGCGACAAGGGTGTATTTAATTTTGAAGGGGGTTGTTACGCAAAGTGCGTAGATTTAAGTAAAGAAAAAGAGCCACAAATTTTTAACGCTATTAAATTTGGCTCATTGCTTGAAAATATTAATTGCCATGAAGGCTCTACAACAGTAAATTATACCGACATTTCTAAAACTGAAAACACACGTGTAAGCTACCCTTCTACATACATTGACAATGCAGTTACCCCTGCTGTTGGTGATGTGCCTAAAAATATTTTCTTTTTAACTTGCGATGCATTTGGTGTATTACCGCCAATTAGCAAGCTAACTACTGCACAAGCAATGTATCACTTTATAAGTGGTTATACTGCTAAAGTAGCTGGGACAGAAATGGGTATTACCGAGCCTACAACAACATTTAGCGCTTGTTTTGGAAAAGCATTTTTGCCATTGCATCCCACTAAATACGCTGAATTATTGGGAGAAAAATTAAAAAAGAACAATGTAAATGTTTGGTTGCTTAATACCGGCTGGGTTGGTGGAAGTTATGGTGTTGGAAACAGAATTAAATTAAGTTACACTCGTTCGCTTATCACAGCTGCTTTAAATGGCGATTTAGACGCGGTTGAAATGGATACCGTAGCTATTTTTGGCTTAAAGTTTCCTAAGGCTTGTAAAGATGTGCCAACTGAGTTATTAAACCCGCGTAATAGCTGGAAAGATAAAAATGCATACGACGAAAAAGCAAAGCATTTAGCCACACAATTTATTAAAAACTTTGAGCAATATGCTTCTGCGGCTAACAACGAAATTATGTCGGCAGCACCAAAAATAACAGAAACAGTTTAGAGTTTAAATTCAACATTGCTTAAAAACGGATGATACACAAATCGTCCGTTTTTTTTTACCTTTACATTAAGCTTGAAAGTTTATTTTTTAATATTTGGTTTAGCCTTTTTTTGTTTTTTTATTTCGTGTAATTATTTCAATTCTAACAGTCATCAAAAAATTGAAAAAATCCGCGCCAAAAGCAAACAAGATATTGAAATGGAGTTTAAAACCTTATTATCAAAATTTTATGAACAGAACAAAACAGATTCTTTTTTGGTTTTTTGTTCAGACACACTGTACAGCTTTCCATTTTACAAAGCAATAAGCCATCACTTACAAAGCAATTTTATTTCGAAAGGCGCATTTAATAAACTAGGAGATTCACTAATACATTTAATTAAAAATGCCAGATTATATGGGCTTTACCCTGAAGATTACTGGAACACTAAAATAGATTCACTTTCTAAAATTTTATATAATGCTGTTGACAGCACATATAATGTTACCGCTTTAGTTGCTTCTGAAATATACTTAAATGATGCATTGCTGAAATTTGCAGCACACCTTAACAGAGGCAGATTTAATTACGATACTCTTTTGTTAGAATGGAATACCAAAAGACTAGATTCGAACTGGATTAATATTGTGAAATATGGATTAGAAAAAAACAACATTAAAAAAGCATTTGACTCGCTGGAGCCAATTGACAAAAACTATAAAGATTTAAAAAAGGCACTAAATAAATTTGTTGTTGCTAATAAAAATATTAATTGGGACAGCATATCTTTTTATCCAGAAAAAACAAAGACAGAGTTATTTAATCAGCTAAAAGAGCGGTTTATTACGCAAGGTTTTTATAACGATTCTTTAAAAATAAATGATAGTCTTAAGCTTTCAAAAGCAATAAAAAAATTTCAAAAAACATTTAACCTTGATCCTGACGGGAAATTAGGAAAATACACAAGGCAAGCCTTAGGTTTAAATAAAGAAAATACCATAAGGCAAATAGAAATGGCACTTGAACGCTTGCGCTGGCGTGAAAAAGAAATGCCTAAAAAATATGCCGAAATAAATATCCCTTCTGCCAATATGAATGTTTGGGAATGGGACAAAAAACATAAAAAAGACACTTTAGTGATGCGAAGCAAAGTAGTTGTAGGCAAGCCGGATACACCCACGCCATTATTACAAAGTAAAATAAATTATATTGATATTTATCCCTATTGGAATGTGCCATTTAAAATTGCAACCGAAGAGATTTTACCAATTATGAAGTACGACACGAGTTATTTACGAAAAAAGAATTTCGAAGTAATTTCCGGGAGAAATACACTCGTTGAAAACATTGGTAAACTACCTTGGAAAAAATATACGAAGAGCTATTTCCCAATAAGAATTAGGCAAAGAATAGGAAGTGACAATAGTTTAGGAATATGTAAATTTAATTTCAACAATAAATACGGCGTTTATTTACATGACACAAATAGTAAACGTTATTTTAAAACATATTACCGATTTCAAAGTCACGGTTGTATAAGGCTTGAAGAGTTTATTACACTTGCAAAATTTTTAATTAGAGATGATACATTAAAAACGCCGTATGACACTCTTTCAGCCTACTTTAGCAGACAAGTTCAAACTAAAATAAATTTACGAAAACCCTTACCTATTTATGTAAACTACTATACTGCACAAACAGATAGTATTGGCAATCTTAAACTGTTTTTAGATATTTATAATCTAGACGCAACGATGAAAAAAATGGTTTACACTAAAAATTAATACTCAAAAATAATCAGTAACAGGGCGTAAGTTTCATGTATAAAATTTAGAAAAATTCTAATACTGAGTACAAATATATTGTAGCCCAATCTACTTGTTATTTTTTGTTTATACTTCCTTAAAAAATATTTCTGTAGCCATTACTACGCAAAGATTTTTTTCATTATCTAAACAAAAACCACCTAAGCACCTTTAGTCTAAAATACATTTGAACTTGGTATAAAAAAAATATTCATTTTTATCATGCAAATAAAATCTTATTCGTTTCCTAACGCTGAGTGTAAAATGCCTTTAGAGAATTATAAAGTTAATTTATAAAAAGGAAATATTTTCTTACTCAATAAACTTAGCACTTTAATAAGTAAATAATTGCATTTACTAATTTACCAAATTCAATTAATTGTTTTGATTTCCATTTACAATCAATTCATTTTAATTGAATAAAAAACTTATGAATACAAAAATTACAACAATGCTTTTTTTTCTTCTATTAGTATTTAATATGCTATCTCAAAACATCAATAGAAAAAACTTATCTCCTATTGGAATTAGTGAGTTAAAGATTTTTAAAGAAAAGCAAAAACAAAATCATCTACTACAAGAAAGCAATACTCAATTAAAAACACAAGGTCTATTATCTGTCTCAAGTGCTAGCAATAATAATATTGATTTTGAAGTGGGCAACTTTATCGGCTGGACGTTAACAGGAGGGTTTAATATGATTTCAATGCCCACCCCCTCTATTATTCCAAGCTTATACGCTAGTTCAATTGCATCTGTTGTTGATACAACTTACTTTGAATTTGTAATACCTCAAAAAATAGTTTCACCACTCGGTGGCAATTATGTAGCACAGTTAAATTATTACGTTTCGGGTTCCTCACCAGTATGTAAAATAGCGCAAAATACTTTTAGCGTTACTACTAGTAATAATATTTTAAACATTGCATATTTACCAATTTTCCAAACAGCCGGACACATTTGTACAAATCAACCATTTTTACTAATTAATATAAGGAACGCTTTAGGTAATATTATAAACCAAAAATTTATTCAAGCAAATGAATCTATATTTGGGGCACCGTGTTCAGGGACTAACGGTAACGGGTTTTATCTTTCTCCCACTGCTTATTTTCCTACCTTAATAAAAAATTGGCAGACCTACTGCGTTGATTTAAGTAGCCAAGTTGGTAAAAATATAACTATAGAAGTAATTGCAGCCGATTGCACAATAGGAGATCATGGAGGATACGCTTATGTTGATTTTACAACAAGCTCAAGTCCAACACCATATTTTACTGTAAATACCAATACTTTTGCGCTTACACAAGGAGATACCCTGTTTTTATGTGGCACAACAGCTACTGTAATTCCACCTTCAACCGCAAATTCAGTTAATTGGCACGGCAATGTTAATGTAACTAGCTCAACGTCAACACCTGTTGTTTTGCCTGCCGTTGGTTTATATACGGTTTCATACCAAGATACTGCAAGTCCTTGTCTCCCTTTAATTTATATAACCAACTATATTAAATTAGACAGTAATTGTACCCCTGGTAGCAGTGGAGGTAGTGGAGGTAGCAATAACTACTCTTCATGTGGCAATTTAAATATTACATATACTTGTTCAAGCACCTCTAATGGAGCAGCAACAGCATTAATAAACGGCACTGCAACGCCTAATTATAATTTTACATGGAGCAATGGCATAACAACAGCAAGCGCAACATCGTCAACCATATATAATTTAGCGCCAGGCAACTACTCATTTACAGCTAATAGCACAAATTGTATACTTGATACAAATAACTTAATACAAAACCCAGATTTTAACGTAGGCTATTCAGGTTTTAGTAGCCAATACCAACAAATACCATCACCATTTCCTCCGTATTTATCACCAAATACTACCGGGTGGACATGGATAACTACCAATCCACATCCAATATATGGTAACTTTTATGGCTTAGGTTATGGTGGAAGCGGAAATTATTTATTATTAGATGGCGCTACAAATCCTAGTTTAACTGCATGGAGCGAAACAGTTACTGTTAATTCAAATTCAAATTATAATTTTTCATTTTATATACAAAGTGTTGACTCTGCTTTTCCACTTTACGGTCGAGCACAACTAAACGTTCGCATTAATAGCGTATCAATTGGAACTATATACGCGCCTCCAACATCAAATACATGGATTCCATTTAATGGGTTATGGGCTTCAGGGACGAACACAACAGCTATTATTACAATAGAAGATATGAATACAAATGGCATGTATAACGATTTTGGAATAGATCATATTAGTTTCAACGCTTGTAATTTTTGTACATACACCGGCACAGTTAACGTTCCTGTTTGCCTTGTAACAAGCGCAGATAAAAATACTGCCATTTCTGATTTAATAAACATTTACCCCAATCCAACAAGTGGCAATGTTAATATTGTTTCATCAACCGAAATAACTAAAATTATTGTTTACAATTACTTAGGGCAAGAAATTTCCGTAGCTAAAACTTCAAACAATATTGAACTAGAAAATTTAGCACGTGGCATTTATTTTATTCAAGTTCACACACCCAAAGGCATAATAAACAAGAGAATAGAAAAGAACTAATAATTGAAGAATATATACTTTAATTATTATTGCCTAAAACAATAATCTTAGGTATTAAACTAAGTTTGTTGGTAATTCATGTAACTTATTTGAGTTCACTTATTATAATCGCATTAAATTTGACATAATGCGTTGTAATTACATTTTACTATTTTTTATACTAATAATAACACTAAAGGGGCAACTTAAACAAGAATTTTACGATGCCAAACAAACAAAATTAAAATCAGAAACAGATTATTATAAAGGTTTGGCACACGGAGCATTTACTGAGTTTTACGAGAATGGCAACGTAAACCGAAAGGGTTTTTACAACTACGGTAAAGAAGACAGTATTTGGACTATTTATTACAACGATGGCACAATTAAAGCTGTAGAACGTTTTTCGCATGGAAAAAAATGGGGAAGAAATACTTATTATTACAAATCCGGAAAATTAGCCCAAATAACTAAATACACTAATAATTTAGCCGATAGCATTTGGGTATCCTATCACGAAAATGGAATTTTAAAATCACTTGAACCATTTGAAAAAGGAAAGCGCGAAGGCGAATGGATATATTGGTTTGATAATAAACAAATTGAAAGTAAAGGATCTTTTGAAAAAGATAAACGAATTGGAAAAGTTGAATTGTTTTATAAATCAGGAAAAATGCTCGCTATTCAAAATTGGTGCAATGGAAAAACTTGCGGTATTTGGGAAGAATACTACGAAAATGGCAATAAAAAATATAAAAAAGAATTTAAAGATACCATTCAATATTTATGGGAGCTATGGAACGAAAAAGGCCGTCAAATTGTAACCAATGGAAATGGAACAGTTACGGCTAATTACGACAATGGAATTATTAGAGCCATGGGAGCATATAAAAACGGCTTGCAAGATAGCTTGTGGCGTTTTTTTCACCCCAATGGAGAGCTTGACTACGAAGCTAATTACCGTGAAGGAAAACTGAATGGCTACTACTCATCGTATTACATGAATCATATCAATAAAAGTGAAGGAAATTTTATTGAAGGAAAAAAAGAAGGCGTTTGGAAGTTTTATTCACAAGAAGGAAAGCCTGAAATGATTGGTAGTTTTAACGATAATCAACGCAATGGAAAATGGACTTACTATTACTCAAACGGTAAAATTGAAAGTGAAGGAAACTTTGTAAATAACAAACAGGTTTCCACCTGGCAATACTATTACCGCACCGGACAAAAGTGGCGCCAAGGTGATTATGATAACTCTATAAAAACGGGTACATGGACAACCTGGTGGGAAAATGGAAAAAAATTACAAGAAGGCCCATACATAAAAGGAAAAGCAAATGGGCTATGGATTAGTTGGTGCGATAACGGTACAAAAAGTAACGAAGGTTTTTTTAAAAACGATAGCATGGCAGGCAAATGGCAAGGCTGGTTTTGCAACGGTAAAGTAAGTTATAATGGCGAGTATAATGATTACAGTAAAAAATACGGCACATGGAGTTACTTTTACGAAAACGGTTCGCCGCGCGAAGTGGTTAATTATGTAAACGGCGTAAAGCATGGTAAATACACACAATGGTACGAACGCGGTAATTTTATTGATGCCCAAGGAAAATACCGCAGAGGTCACCAACACGGCAAATGGACTTATTATTACGAGACCGGCGGAATAAATAAAATTCAAAATTTTAAAAACGGAAATCTTTCCGGCAAATCAATTTCGTATTATACAAATGCAAAAATTCAAAGTATTTGTAATTACACTGTTGTAAACGATCGTAGAAAAGGAAAAAAACAAAGCTTGCCAAACGGGGAATGGGTATTTTTTGATAAGAATGGAAAAGAAATGAGCAGAATTTATTACGATAAAGGCATTCGTAATAATAAAAAATAGTATATTTGGTTCACTTCTAATGAAAAAATTCATACAACTTACAATTTTAGGTTTATCCTTATTTAGCCTTTTTTCTTGCAGTGATAAAGAAAAAGTTGATGACGACACTGCAGATATTGAAAAAGAAAAAGCAGTAATGGAAACTAAATTTAACGCCCAAAATGTATTTAATACCGTTCCTGACCGCACTCAAATAATCAAACTCATTGATGAAAATAAAGTGCAATATAATCCTGATATTCTTAACAATCCTTTAAATGTTAGTAAATACTCTGTTGAGTTTCAAAAAGCCGCAAACCTTGGTATTTATGGAACGGATTTAAGCGTTGCCAATACATTTGAGCAAACCCAAGAAAGTTTAATGTTTTTAAAATGTGTAAATACACTAGCTACAAATCTTGGCGTAAGTAAAGCCTTTGATCAATCTATGTTTGATAGAATGGACGCTAATAAATCAAATAAAGATTCTACACTTCAAATAATAACCGGTGCATTTAAAAATTGCGATGAAATACTAAAAAACAATGGCCGCTCTTCAACTTCGGCAATTATTTTAGCCGGCGCATGGATTGAAGGGCTTTTTGTAGGATGTAGTATGGCAAACGAACTTAAAACTGAAAGTTTAATTAAAGCCGTTTTAAATCAAACTGAATCGCTTCATAATTTAATTGTAATGCTTGAAGCTTGCAATTTAAAAGAAAATGAACTTTTTTTAGTGAGTGATTTAAAAAATTTGTTAGTAATGTATAAATCAAAAACCGATTTAAAAAATATAACTATTGAAACCGTGCAAGATATTTCAAATTCTGTTACTGCACTTCGTCAAAAATTAACTGCTTTAAATTAAATTATACGCTTCTTTTTTAATTCATTTATTTTATTTATACGTAATGAGCAAGTGGCATGCAATCCTAAAAGACAGATTGCATGGCATTGAACAGACCAAAATATTATAGGCAAAATGTTAATGTTACGCAAAATAAAATTTAACTTTAACAAGCAATAAATTAAGTGTCTAAATTGAACGAAGAAACAAAACAAAACAAGCAAGTTAAATCTAAACAGCGCGTTGCCGACCACGGCGAAGTGTTTACCAACCAACGCGAGGTAAACGCTATGCTTGACCTTGTGAAACACGAAACCGAGCGCATTGACAGCCGTTTCCTTGAACCTGCTTGCGGTAACGGAAACTTCCTTGCCGAAGTACTTAACCGTAAACTAAACGTAGTAGAACACAAATACAGCCACATCCAAATTGAGTGGGAACGTTATGCTATTCTCGCTGTGTGTAGTATTTACGGAGTAGATATTTTAGAAGATAACGCACAAGAATGTCGCCAACGTTTGTTGGGTATTTTTACACAGCGCTACAAGGCTTTGTTTGCCGATAAATACAAGCCCGAAGCATTGCGTAGTGTTGATTTTATACTGCACCGAAATATTTTGTGGGGCGATGCTTTGGATTTTACCAACCCGCAAACAAAACAGCCTATTATTTTTAGCGAGTGGAGTGCCGTAAACGGAACCATGCTGAAACGCAGAGATTATATGTTTAAATTTTTGGTGGAGAAATCTTTTCAAACAGCTCTGTTTAATGACGAAGGCAATGCTGCTACCATTGATGAGCCTGTAAAAGATTTTCCTTTAATTCATTTTTTAAAATTAGAAGTTTGAAATTAGAAGTTTGAAATATGAGCAAGGAATTACAAGATAGAACTAAAAAATTTTCACTTTCAATCATTAATTTAATTGAAGAAATGGATTATTCTATTTCTAAAAAAGTAGTGATGAACCAATTGGTAAGAAGTGCAACTTCGGTAGGGGCAAACTATAGAGCCTCTAACAGGGCAAGAAGCGATAAAGAATTTATTGCTAAAATGAATATTGTTTTGGAAGAAGTTGATGAATGTTGTTTTTGGCTTGAAATTATTAAAGAAAAGAATTGGAAAATAGTAGATACTCATTTAAAAGAAGCAAACGAATTAACCGCAATATGTGTAACAATCTTAAAAAAAATGAACGCAAAACTCTCTAATGTCTAACGTCTAATTTCTAACTTCAAAATGTCTTCTAACTTATACAACCCCGATGTGCTCACCTGCTTGGCTAACCTAAGCAACGATGAGGTATTTACCCCACCCGGTTTGGTAAACAATATGCTGGATTTACTACCCAAAAAACTCTGGAGCAACCCCAATGCAAAATTTTTAGACCCTGTGAGTAAAAGCGGTGTGTTTTTGCGCGAAATAGCCAAACGCTTAATGAAGGGCTTAGAAAAGAAAATGCCCAACAAACAAAAACGCATTAACCACATTTTTAGCAAGCAACTTTACGGCATTGCCATTACGGAACTCACCGCACTACTAAGCCGCCGTAGCGTGTATTGCAGCAAAACCGCCAATGGCAAATACTCCGTATGCGAAACTTTTGATACCGCACAAGGCAACATACACTACGAACGCATGCAACACACGTGGGAGGCAGGCAAATGCACCCGGTGCGGAGCAAGCCAAGAAGTATATGACCGTGGCGAGGATGCCGAAACCTACGCTTACAACTTTATACACTTAGGTACAGACGCTATACATAGCGTCTCAACCTACTTTACAAACAAAAAAACTAAAAAAGGAGAAAATATGAAATTTGATGTAATTATTGGAAATCCACCCTATCAGTTGAGTGATGCAGGACACGGACGAAGCGCAAGCCCAATCTATCACAAGTTTGTTGAACAAGCTAAAAAATTGCAGCCAAGATATTTAACAATGATTATTCCTGCTCGCTGGTTTGCAGGGGGTAAAGGATTAGACGAGTTTAGAAATGAAATGCTGAACGATAAGCACATTAGAAAACTAGTTGATTTTGAAAACTCAAACGATGTGTTTCCGGGTGTTGATGTGGCAGGAGGAATTTGTTATTTCCTTTGGGATAAAGAAAATGCTGGAACTTGCGAAGTAACCAATTACATAAATGGCGAAGCAAAAAAAACGGAACGTGTTTTAAATGAATTTCCAATTTTCATCCGCCATAGTCAGGCACTTCCAATCATCAGAAAAGTTTTGGCTAAAAAGGAAAATGGTGGAAAAAATTTAAGTTCTGTTGTGTCATCAAGAAAGCCTTTTGGTTTACCGACAAATTACACACCTAAAAACTCTGGAATACCGTGTTGGTTTATTCAAAGAATTGGTTTGAAATACGCCTCAGAAAAAGATGTGCAAGACGAAAATAAATTATTGGATAAATGGAAATTGTTAGTGCCACCAGCACCAATTGCCGGACAAACTGATTTTTCAAAACCGGTTGGATTTTACTATGACGGAAATACACGAATTGCAAAACCAAATGAATGTTGCACTGAATCATTTATTGTTGCAGGTGCTTTTTCTACAAAGAAAGAAGTAGAATCATACAAAACATATTTGTTTACAAAAATTGTTCGTTTTCTGCTTTTGCAAACTGTGGTTTCACAACACGTAACAAAAGACAAATTTATTTTCATTCCCGATTTAGGAAATTATGAAGATATTTATACCGATGAGATGCTTTGTAAGCGTTGGGGCATTACAAAAGAAGAATGGGCATTTATTGATTCAAGAATTAAAGATATTAATGCAAGCGAAGCGGTAGATAATGATGAGGAATAAGCTCTACAAAAAATATAAACTAACAAAAGAAGAGATAGCCTTTATAGAAAGTATGATACGGCCAATGGAAAATAGTCAGCATCAGGATTTTCAGGATTAGAAGATGGGCAGGATTAGGATATAGATAGGATTAGGATATGGATAGGATTCAATCTTGCAAATCCATTAATCCGGTCAATCCTGATACAGACAAAAAAAGATAAAACTTAATTAAATGAGTGAAATAATAATTTACCAAACAAAAGATGCACAAACTGAAATTACGGTTCAGTTTGATGGAGATACGGTATGGCTAAACCAGGAGCAGCTTGCACAACTTTTTGAACGGGATAGAACAGTAATAACAAAGCATTTAAAAAATATTTTTAAAGAGCGAGAATTAGAAGAAAATAGGGTGTGTGCAAATTTTGCACATACCACTCAACACGGTGCTATTAAGGGAAAAACACAGACAAAAGACACCAAATATTATAATCTGGATGTAATTATTTCTGTTGGTTATCGCGTTAATTCAATTAGAGGTACGCAGTTTCGTCAGTGGGCAACACAACGACTAAAAGATTATTTAGTTAAAGGCGCGGCCATCAATCAAAAACGTTTAGAACAATTACAGCAAACCATTCAACTTATCAGCCAAAGTGCAAAAGCAGAAAGTTTACAAATAAATGAAGCAAAAGGTTTATTGGAAATTATAAATAGCTACACCACTAGTTTTGTATTGCTTAATCAATTTGATAGCAACAAACTAAAGGTAGAAAATTTGAATGAAAAAATTACGTATGAAATTGAATATTCCGAAGCACAAAAAGCAATTGATGAACTAAAAAAACAATTGATACAAAAAAAAGAAGCAACTGCTCTTTTTGGCAATGAAAAAGACAAAAGCTTTAAAAGCTCGTTGCAAAGCATTACTCAAACTTTCGGAGGGAAATATGTTTATCCAAGTATAGAGGAGCAAGCCGCACATTTACTTTATTTTGTAATAAAAAACCATTCGTTTACAGATGGCAACAAACGTATTGGTGCCTTTTTATTTGTATGGTTTTTAGAAAGAAACAAATATCATTTAAAAAAATCGGGCGAAATAAAAATTAATGATACGGGGTTAACAACATTAGCTTTATTGGTAGCTCAAAGCAATCCTTCCGAAAAGGATATTATGATAAGTTTGATAGTTAATCTTATTAAAAACGTATGAGTAAAAAAGAATTCTTTCCTCCACGCCCCGGCGTTAATCCCACCATTTATGCTTATGAACTGCCGAACGACAGCAAGCGCAAAGGGCAAATCAAAATCGGTTTTACCGACCGAGATGCTCAAACGCGCATCAAAGAACAAATTGGTGCCACCCGAGCCGAATTTAAAATTGTATTTGAAGAAACTTCCATGAAGCCGGATGGCAGCAGCTTTACCGATAAAACTGTTCATGCCTTACTTCGCAGGAATAAAATTAAAAATCCGGATGGGGAATGGTTTGTTTGCACGCTCAATCAACTGCGCCAAGCCATTCATGAAATAAAAACCGGCGAACGCACGGAAGAAAATAGGGTGCTGAATTTTGGTATGCGACCCGAGCAACAAGAAGCGGTCACTAAAACCATGGCTTACTTTAAAAGCTATAAAAAGGAAAACCCAAATAGAACACCTCACTTTCTTTGGAACGCAAAAATGCGTTTCGGCAAAACCTTTACCACCTATCAGCTTGCCAAACAAATGAAATGGAAAAACGTGTTGGTTTTAACTTTTAAACCTGCTGTAGAAGATGCGTGGCGTGAAGATTTAAACACGCATACCGATTTTAAAGCTTGGACTTTCTTCTCAAAAAATGAAGCCGAGAATATTTCAAAGAAAACTGATTTATCAAAAACCAATTTAGTTTGTTTCGGTTCGTTTCAGGATTATTTAGGAACACAAAAAGACGGAAGTATTAAAGTAAAAAACGAGTGGGTTCATAATACCGAATGGGATTGTATTGTGTTTGACGAATACCATTTTGGGGCGTGGCGAGAAAATGCCCAACACCTGTTTGGCAAAGACAGCGAAGCAGAAAAAGAAATTGAAGATTTTAAAAATATTGAAAAAGAGGGCTTGCTAGAAGATGGCATTGATACCCTGGAGGGCGTTTTACCCATAAAAGCCAATCACTTTTTGTATTTGTCCGGTACACCGTTTCGTGCTATCAACTCAGGCGAGTTTATCGAAGAACAAATTTTTAACTGGACCTATTCAGACGAACAACGAGCTAAAGAAAACTGGAAGAAAAAAGATGGAGCAAATCCGTATGCAAGTCTGCCCCGAATGGTCATGCTTACCTACCAACTTCCGGAAACCATTACCAAAGTTGCGGAGCTGGGCGAGTTTGACGGCTTTGACCTGAATACCTTTTTTAAAGCCGAAGGCGAAGGAAGCAAAGCACATTTTAAATATGAAGATGATGTACAAAAGTGGTTGGATCTGATTCGTGGTTCGTTTGTTGAACAAATTGTAGATACGCTAAAATTAAAAACAGAAAAGCCGCCTTTGCCCTATTCTGATGCACGACTGAAAAGCGTATTGAATCATACGTTTTGGTTTTTACCTTCGGTGGCTTCGTGCCACGCCATGGCAAATCTTTTGAAAAAACGCAACAACCAGTTTTATCACGATTACAAAGTAATTATTGCAGCTGGCACAGAAGCTGGCATTGGCGTAAAAGCACTTGAACCTGTTTTAAGCGGAATGGACGACCCCTTACAATCAAAAACCATTACCCTTTCTTGTGGCAAACTAACAACAGGCGTTTCGGTAAAACCATGGACAGGAATTTTTATGCTTAGAAATTCATCAAGTCCCGAGACTTATTTTCAAGCAGCTTTTAGGGTACAAACACCTTGGGTAATCAAAAACCCCGACAGCAAATCACCCAACAAAGAAGAAATTTTAAAAGAAGAATGTTATGTGTTTGACTTTGCACCCAACCGAGCCTTAAAACAAATTGCTGAATACGCTTGCAACTTAAACATCAACGAAAGCAACCCCGAAAAGAATGTTGAAGAATTTATAAACTTCTTGCCTGTGTTGGCTTATGACGGTAGCTCCATGAAACAAATAGATGCCGCAGGAATTTTAGATATTGCCATGAGTGGAACAACAGCAACATTGCTTGCCAGACGTTGGGAAAGTGCATTGCTTGTGAATGTGGACAATAACACATTGCAACGTTTAATGAACAACGAAGAAGCCATGAAAGCCTTGATGAACATTGAAGGTTTTAGAAATTTGAATCAAGAAATAGAAACCATCATCAACAAATCAGATGCCGTTAAAAAAGCCAAAAAAGAAGGCACAGAGGGCATGTCTGCAAAACAAAAAAAAGAACTTACCGAAGAAGAAAAAGAATACAAAAATTTACGAAAACAAATTCAAGAAAAATTGATCAAGTTTGCAACAAGAATTCCAATTTTTATGTACTTAACAGATTATAGAGAGCACCGCTTAAACGATGTGATTACAAAGCTTGAGCCTGCGCTTTTTCGCAAGGTAACAGGCTTATATGTAAAAGATTTTGAGTTATTAGTAAGCTTAGGCGTTTTTAACTCTGCCTTAATGAACGATGCGGTTTACAAGTTTAAACGCTACGAAGACGCAAGTTTAGAATACACGGGCATTAACAAACACGCAGGCGAAAAAGTTGGACTTTATGACACGACCTTAACACAAAAAGAATACCTAACATTTAAAAACAAAACAAAATAAACCAATGAGCTTGGTGGCACATTTGCAAAACCGCTAAAGCCAATTTTTGTAAAAGAGTTGCACCAAGTATCGTATCAAAATAGAAAACATGAATAGGCAACTAAATAATTTTGCTATATTTATACTTGGTATAACTTGAAAATATAGCTTGAGATTAATAAAAAATTATTCACTAAAAAGTTGCAATTCCAACTCCGCTTCGACAATACCTAACTTAATAAAAATAATGAAAAGTAAATTTATAACTCTGTTTATTTCTGTGGCACTTAGCACACAATCGCAAAACATAATAACAAATGCTACAACTATTGACTCTTTAGGCGTGATTTATACAGCATTTGAAAGTTCTAGTATTAATAATAAACACGTTAGTGTAAAAAAAATAAAAGATACGGCATGGACTTACGTGGGCCAACCTGCTGTTGCTAGTGGAAAACTAGGTCCGTATTCCCTAACAATAAATGCAAAAAACTTGCCGGTTTTAGCTTATCAAGATGAAGAAAATAATAATAAATGTTCCGTTATTAGTTACAATGGAAGTACTTGGAATAGCATTGGAAAAAAGGGATTTTCAAAAGGAGCAATAAAATTCCCGGCAATTGCCATTGATAAAACAACAGATAATATTTACGTTTCTTTTGTAGATTCATTAAATAACAACAATATTACTGTTATGAACTATAATGGCAAAGAATGGCAAATTTTAGGACAAAATATTTTTTTAAAAACAAATGTAAACCAAACAAGCATTTACTACAATCAAGCTGAAAAATGCGTTTATACTGCTTTTTTAAGTAGCACTTGTAAAAATAAAATTTCAGTTTTTAAATTTAATGGTCTTGATTGGATTGGTGTTGATAACGAGAGTCTTACTGAAGAAAATATAGCATCTGTTTTTATTAATTCCAGTTCAAATGGAGCTCCTTTATTATTCTACACCCAAAAAAATAAAACTAAAATTTTGGAATATAAAAACGGTAAATGGGTAAAAGCAAATTTAAAAGGAAATAAGAATCTCCATCACCCTTCAATTATGCGTACCCAAAGACTTATGCGCCATTAAAAAAACACTACAACACTTAATAAAAATCGTTACTACCTCGTATTGTTTTCAAAAAAGTTTATTATTTAACACTTACAATAAAATTAGTATCTTTACAAGATATAATTGTGGGAGACATTCTAATTACTTTTTTACTTATTTTTTTAAACGGATTTTTTGTAGCTGCCGAATTTGCGCTTGTGAAAGTAAGAGCATCTCAATTAGATATTAAAATTCAAAAAGGTGTTAGTAGGGCAAAGCTTACAAAAAAATTAGTTGAAAAATTAGACGCCTATTTATCTGCTACACAGTTAGGAATAACACTTGCATCACTTGCTTTAGGGGCAGTTGGCGAGGTTGTAATATCAAAATTTGTTATAAGTTTTTTTGAAAAGTATAATATTATTTCAAATCCGGTAACGGTGCATAGCATTTCGCTTCCAATTGCATTAACACTACTAACATTTTTACATGTTACATTAGGAGAACAAATTCCTAAAATGATTGGTATAAAGTACAGTTTAATTACTTCGTTAATTATAGCCTGGCCAATGCGAATTTTTTATTTTTTATTTAGTCCGCTTATTTGGTTATTAAATTACACTTCAAATTTAGCATTACGCCTATTTGGAGTAAACAATTCTACAGAAGAAGAAGTTCACACCGAAGAAGAACTTAGATTGATTTTAACTGAAAGTGAAGAGGGAGGAGCCATTAAACCAAGTGAAAACGAATTAATACAAAATGTTTTTGATTTTGATGACAGAACGGTTAAACAAGTAATGGTACCTCACAATAGAATGTCGGCTTTAGATATAGAGCTAGGCAAAAGTGAAATTACAAAGCAAATAATTGACGAGGGTTTTAGTAGAATACCAATTTATCTTGGCGACACGAATAATATTGTTGGCATAGTTCACACAAAAGATCTTTTAAAAGCAATTATTGAAAATAAATTTAAATCCTTAAAAGAAATTATGAGACCGGTACATTTTGTACCTGAAAGCATGAAAATAAACGCACTCCTTCGCGATTTTCAAAAACAACATATACAAATGGCAATTGTTACAGACGAATTTGGTTCAACAGCAGGTTTAGTAACAATGGAGGATATTATTGAAGAATTAGTAGGTGAAATTCAAGACGAACACGATGAAGAAAAACCAAAAATTGAAAAGAAGAGCGATATCGAATTTATAATTAACGCTCAAGTTCCAATTAACGAACTAAACGAAATATTACCGCTTGCACTACCTTTAAATCCACATTACGAAACTGTTTCTGGGTATGTAAACTTTATTTTTGGTAGAATACCGGCAACAAATGATAAAAAAACTGTTGATGGTTACGAGATCACCGTGTTAAAAAGAAACAGGCAAAGCGTTGAAACAGTGTTGTTTAAACTAATAGAACAAACTACATAGCCATAATTTCTTAACATTAGGTTAACAATAGCACTTTAAAATAAAACTACTTTTACACAAAATTGCTTTTATGTTTGACTTATCTACGGGCTTATTTATATTACTAATCGTTTGCGTTGCCTTAACTATTTTTTTTGAATTTATTAATGGGTTTCATGATACCGCAAACGCAGTAGCCACCGTTATTTACACAAATGCGTTAAAACCAACTGTAGCAGTGGTGTTTAGTGGTATTTGCAATTTTGTTGGCGTATTTGTTGGTGGCTTAGGTGTAGCAATGGGTATTGTAAATATACTGCCTACCGAAGTTTTGGTTGATGCTAATATATATCACAGTATAAGCATGATTTTGGCAGTGTTAATTACTGCAATTATTTGGAATTTTGGCACGTGGTACGTTGGTCTTCCGGCATCATCATCACACACACTTATTGGTTCTATATTAGGAATAGGCATAGCCTTATCAATTGCAGATGGCAAAAATTCAGTAAATTGGACTAAAGCACAAGACATTGGATTAGCATTATTACTTTCGCCATTATTTGGTTTTGCAGTTGCTATATTTGTTATGTACCTCTTTAAACGCCTTATTCGAAACCAATATATTTATAAAGAACCTATTCCCGGCAAAACACCACCTACTTGGATTCGTTGGGTGCTAACTACGTGCTGTGGTTTAGTAAGTTTTACGCATGGCAGTAACGATGGTCAAAAAGGTATAGGATTGTTAATGTTAGTGCTTATTGTTTTTGTACCTAAAAGTTTTGTAATTAATCCTGACATAAAATTAGCGGAATTAAATACTGTAAACACAGAAATTTCTAAATATATTAATATTGCAGATAGCTCACGTATAGTAAATAAACCGGATATAAAATGGTACAGAGAAATTAAAAAAGCAACGCTTAATATTTCTGAATTAATATCTTCACAGCATAGTGTTGACTCAATGCCAACAGCAGATAAAGCGGCTTTAAGAAAAGATATAATAGTAATTGGTAAAAATTTTGAAAAATTAATTGCCGGAAAAAATATTGCCCTCTCTCTTAATGAAATAAACGAGGTAAAACATTTAATAAGTAAATTAAAAAACACAACCGATTTTGCGCCTAATTGGGTAAAAATAGCCATATCAATAGCATTAGGACTAGGAACCATGGTAGGCTGGCGAAGAATTGTAGAAACAGTTGGCTCTAAAATTGGGAAGCAAAGTATGAGCTATGCACAAGGCACGGCTGCTCAATTAGTGGGTTCCAGCACAATTGCGCTTTCTACCGGATTTGGCTTACCGGTTTCAACTACACATGTTTTATCTTCAGCCATTGCAGGAACAATGGTTGCTAAAAAGGGACTAAAAAACCTTCAGAAAAAAACCATTAAAAATATTCTTTTAGCATGGGTGCTAACATTACCCGTTACAATAATAATGTCGGGACTATTATTTTTATTGTTTAGAAAAATAATGTAGTTATTAAGAAGACATCGTAAATTCTATCCATTAAGCTGTATTTTAAAAAACAAACTGCTTTTTCACATTTATAGATATTACCTTTGCAAATAATAATGCAAAGTCAAACTCCAAATCAATTAATTAATGAAACAAGCCCGTACTTGTTGCAACATGCCTATAATCCTGTGCAATGGGTTACTTTTAGCCCCCAAGCATTTGAAGAGGCAAAAAAACGAAACAAACTTATACTCATTAGCATTGGCTATAGCGCTTGCCATTGGTGCCACGTAATGGAGCATGAAAGTTTTAACGATAAGGAAGTGGCAACCTTAATGAATACCCACTTTATTAATATTAAAGTAGATAGGGAGGAGCGAACAGATGTAGATATGCTTTATATGCAAGCTGTTCAATTAATGACAGGGCAAGGAGGTTGGCCATTAAACTGCTTTGTTTTGCCAAATGGTAAACCGGTGTATGGCGGCACTTATTTTAAAAAAGAGCAATGGATATATGTATTAAAAACGTTAACGCAATTGCATTTAGAAAACCCTGAAAAAATGCACAGCTATGCTAACGAATTAACTAAAGGCATAAAACAAAATGCGCTAGTGCATTATAAAAGTGATAGTAATTATACTATTACTAAAAATACATTAGAGCAAGCATTAAATTTTTGGCAAAAACATTTTGATATAATAAATGGAGGCCCTAATAGAGCTCCAAAATTTCCACTGCCAAATAATTACTTGTTTTTAATGCGCTATGCTATATTACAAAAAGAAAACACAAAGCACATATTAAACCATGTTGAGCTTACGCTTCAAAAAATGGCTTTTAGTGGTCTTTATGATCAATTACGCGGTGGTTTTTCTCGTTATAGCACTGATATTTACTGGAAAGTACCACACTTCGAAAAAATGCTTTACGATAATGCACAACTTTGCTCACTATATACCGAAGCGTTTACTCATTTTAAAAATCCCTTGTACAAAAAAGTTGCAACTGAAACTTTGAATTTTATTAAAAACGAATGGTTAAACAGCGAAAATTTATTTTACACTGCCCTTGATGCTGATAGCGAAAACGAAGAAGGAAAATATTATGTTTGGAAAAAATATGAATTAGAAGCATTATTGAATGAAGACTATAATTTGTTTGCTGCAATCTATAATATTAATGAAACTGGTTATTGGGAAAACGACAATTATATTTTAACATTAAACGAAAACTTAACTCAAATTCAATACGCTTTTCAAATTTCTGCTAACGAACTCGAAAATAAAATTCAAAATTTCAAATTAATATTGCTTACATCAGCAACTAAGCGCATAAAACCTAAATGCGATAATAAATCTATATTATCATGGAATGCACTTACTTGCAGTGCTTATTGCAAAGCTTATTTAGCTTTTAACGACACAAACTATAAGCAAATTGCCTTAAATAACATTAAAGCTATTGAAAAATATTACAAAAAAAACAATACTGCTTTTTATCGCATTTATAACGCCGGCAAAGCTAAAATAGATGCCTTTTTAGAAGATTACGCTTTTTTAATTGAAGCCTACATGAACGTTTACTTAATTACACAAAACGAAACCTTTTTATATAAGGCTAAAGCAATAGCTGATTTTGTGATAAATGAATTTAGCGACGAAAACTCAAACTATTTCTATTACACGAATTTAAATAACAAACAGTTAATCGCTAATACTATTGAGATAATTGATAATGTAATTCCATCATCAAACTCACAAATGGCCTTAAATTTATTTTTTTTATCACACTATTTTAACGATAATTCATATTTAGAGCGTTCAAAAAAAATGCTAAGCAGCTTATCCGAAAGTATTATAAACTATGGATCTTCGCACAGTAACTGGGCTATACTAGCAACACATTTATCTTATCTTTTTCAACAAATTACAATTGTTGGTAAAGATGTTGATATTAAACTAAAAAAGCTTTATCAAGCAGGCTTAAATAATGCAATATTAGCAGTAAGCGAAACCACTTCAAATATGCCTTTATTAAAAAATCGTTATGTAGTTGATGAAACAAACATTTTTGTTTGTAAAGATACTACTTGTGCAAAACCGGTTAGCGAAATAGAGGCCGCACTTAAAATAATAAATTTAACCTAGTGAAAAAATATATAACATATATTTTATTATTTACTGTAAAAAGTTATGTTGTATTGGCTCAGGTTTTACTTCCTACGTTTGAAAGTGCGTTTGATAAACAGCACCGCTTTAACCCCGATGTGATAAAAAGCAAAAGTATTAAGCGTATTATTTATGAAATTTCTGATAAAAAAGATTTTGAAGAAGTCGTAAATAAAAAATTAACTGAAACTTACGAGTTTAACGAACAAGGTTTTTTAACCCGATATTACTACACTACTATTGCAAAAACTATTGAAAAGCAAATTACTACAGGGCCAATATATAAACATCGCCGCTTAATTAGCAACGGCAGTACATACAGTATTAATAATTATTCTTATGATACCGTTAGTCAAACTTATTTTTACAATGCTAAAAATATAGTGTTAAGCCGATATTGCGACGGTGGAAATTATTACGAAAGCAAATATTATAGATATACTCCCGATGGTTTTTTAACCAAAGAATTACGGTATAAAGAAAACAATTTAAGTAAAGATAAAAGTATTTTCATACTTGGGTCGCAGCAATTACTAGGCGAAGATAGTATGCAATATCAAAAATATAACCTAAAACAAGTAAAGCAAATAACATTAAATAATGAAAATAGACCTTATAAAGAAACAATAATAAACCTTGATAGTATTGGTCAAACCACATCATTAAACGAGTCATACACCGCTGCCGGTTGGATTACACAAAGCCGCGTCTTTAAATATAATAATAACAGCAGACTTGTTAAAGCTGAGTTTAAAGGCAATACAGGCAACACAGTAAACTTGCAAATAACTTACGAGTATGAAAAAAACGAGTTACTTACCGAGAAACATTTTAAAAATGAAACTCTTGTTAAAGAAATTAGCTACGTAAGCGATTACAATTTAGGGTTACTAAATTCTATTGTAATACGCGACCCTATAAACAAAAGTATTCGAATAATTAAGCTTCGTTACGAGTATAATAGCTTAAGCAATTCAGACAAAAAATAAATTTGCGTTCATACGAAAAACATTTTTTAATCTCACTTAGTGAAGCAGTGCCTCAATAGGGTTTGATTTGTGATACTGACTTTTTGTAAAATCAATTAATAGCTCTGTTGAATTTGAATGTTATTTTAATATGAATAAACTAGCAAACGGATTTTAGAATATAATTACTTTTTACAGTAAGCATACCGAAAGTGTTAGATTTTCAAAAATTAAAAATAAGAAAAGAGGAACTAATTTAAAGTATATTTTTTTTCTGCACTCCATTAAATACAAAAAATTTTATTAATCTCTTCTTCCGAATAAACGTAAAAGATATAAAAATAAATTGATAAAATCTAAGTATAGAGTTAATGCACCCATTAATCCAATTTTTGCACGTGCCGTACCGTCGGCCTCTATTTCTAAGTTTTTTATTTTTTGAACATCGTAAGCTGTTAAACCCGTAAACACAATAACGCCAACTATACTAATGATATAATCCATTGCTGCGCTGCGGGTAAAAAGATTAATTAGCGATGCTATAATAATGCCAAACAGTGCCATCATCATAAACGACCCAAACTTAGTTAAATCAGTTTTTGTAGTAGCTCCTAAAATAGCCATAACACCAAACAATAACGACGTAGATAAAAATACTTTTGTTATGGAGGCTATGTTGTAGGCCTTAAATATGAAACTTAAGCTGATACCATTAACAGCACTATATGCAAAAAATAAAACCAACAATACCGGAAATGAAAATTTTTGCCAACCAAATGACATTGCCAACACAAAGCCTAAGGGAGCAAACATAATTACCCAACCCAATACAGAAAGGCTTGCCTGACCTTGATCATTTACTGAATATAAGTAAGTTAATAAAGCATCATTTAGCCCAAAAAGCATTGCTAAGACAGCAGATACGCCAAGTGCAATAAACATCCACGCAAATGAAGCGGTTAGTATAGAGCGCTGTTTTACGCTTGTAGTTGTTTGTTCTGACAACAACTGATCAATATTTGTTCTTTTAAAGTTTTCCATTTAAATTATTTTGATTTCAAATTTACGGTTTATTGCGAAATACTGAACTGATGATGCGTAAAAACATAAACAATTTTAGGCATAATTAACAATGGTAAAATTAATTTTTATCTTTGGCAATAAATTGTAGTTTTGTTCCTCAAAATTAATAAATAACATATTTCACGCAATAAAAAAACAATTAAAAACCAACACATGAAATTAAACTTTAACCTAATTAAATTTACCTTTGTTGTATTACTTTTGTCGTCGTGTGGCGGCTCAAAAGAAACAGAAGCAACGGGTGATGCTTTATCTGATACCGCAAAAGTTGTAAAAGACACTACAAAATATACAGTTAGCGATACCACAAAATTTAAATTTGACTTTGCTATTGCAAACATTCCTTCACCCGCTAATAGCATGCAAGAGCTAGCAAAGTGGGGTATGACTTTTAATAACTCCTTTTTAAACGATCCAAGCAACATAAAAAATTACACCACCGAGTTTTCAAAAGCGATTAACTTAGGTGTTTATAACATTGATATGGCTTATGCCATGGTTCATGATAACGGACAAGAAGTACTTAAATACATGAAAGGTGTTGTACAAATAAGTGATAACCTTGGTTTAAAAAATGCTGTAAGCGGAATGGTTGGTAAGCGTGCTGAAAATAATATCAGCAACAAAGACAGTTTATTTAAAATTTTAGATGAGATTTTTGTGAAAAGCGATTCGTATTTAAGAACTAATGAACGCGTATATACTGCGGCCATAATTTTTGCCGGTTCTTGGCTTGAAAGCTTGTACATTACTTGTCAGTTGGAGCAAGAAACAAAAGATAATTCCGTTAAATCAAAAGCACAAAAACATCTTTGGGAGCAACGCTTTCACTTAGGTAACTTATTAAATCTCTTAAACGACTATAAAGACAAAAAAGATTGTGCTAACTTAAATAATTCTCTTAAGCCTATTCACGAAGAAATAACAGCTATTAAAGACCCTAAGGATATGACTGCTGAAAAATTTAAATCAATTTCAGCAAAATTAATCGTTTTAAGAAATAGTTTAACTAAGTAGGCTAACAAACACGTCATTTTTTTGTTTGCTTTTATAATTAATGCAAGCTTAACAATATGAATACTGAAGAAATATTAAGCAACCTTAACCTGCAAATTAGCGAACTTTATTTAAAAATAGAAGTTTTTAAACTAAAAGGTGAACAAACCAACGAGGAAGAATATAGCGATATTCAGCATCAATTAAGCAAACTAAATGAATCAGTAACAATAGCTAAATTTGTTAAGCAAGCATTAAGCAAACAATCTCAAACACAAAGCGCTGAAATTTCTGTGCCAACAGTTGCAGCTGAATCTACTTTAGTTGAAGAAAATAAAAACGCAGTAATTAAACCCAAAGAAAAAACGACCTTTGACAGCAATGAAAAAAAAGAAGAAGGTGTTATAACTTTAGCTGAAAACACTTATCAATCAACAATAACTACTGCAAAAATCATTGATTTTAAAATTGGGATAAATGATAAATTTCGATTTATAAATGAATTATTTACCCATAATCAAAGCGAATACATTACTTCCATCGAGTGTTGTTCAAAAGCTGCATCGCTCCATGATGTTACAATTATACTCAATGAACTTTCAGTAAAACATAACTGGCAAGCAAATTCCCCTACAGTTAAGCACTTTATCAACGTAATTAAAAGCGCATTTACATAATGAGTCGCATCGTTTTATTGCTTATTCTTTTTTCGGTTTCTAAAGCGCAAGATAGTTTATATGCGCGCTATTGTTTAAAAAACCTTTGTTCTAAAAAAATGTTTGGCAGAGGCTATACACACGGCGGACTTAAAACTGCCGAAAAATTTATTACAACCGAATTAAAAAAAAACAATGCCCTTCCTTACTTTAAATCAAGCTACACCCAAAGTTTTTTTCACAACATTGTTGTTTTCACAAAAGAACCAACCTTACACATAAACAATACCCCATTAAAATTTGGAACCGATTTTATTATTACTCCCTCATCGGCCTCTTGTAACGGACATTACACGTTATTACAAAAAGATAGCGCAACCTATATTAGTAATCTCCCAACAGATAAAATAATGCTTTCTATACAGCAAAAACTTACGTTTAGCGCATCAACAAAACAAGAAAACGTTTCGGTTTTTGAAATTTTAAAAACTAAAATACGCGAGCAGCCAATAACCATTGATGTAACACTAAAATCAAAACTAATCAATAATTTTGAAAGCAAAAATATTGCATGCACAATTAAAGGTAATTCAAATAGTGACTCGTTTATTGTATTTACGGCGCACTACGACCATTTAGGCGGTGTGGGCAAAACAAATTATTTTCCGGGAGCAAATGACAATGCCAGTGGCGTAAGTTTATTACTAAATTTAATAAAACATTTTAGTAAAAATAAACCAAAACACAATTTAATTTTTATATTTTTTGCAGGAGAAGAAGCAGGTTTACTTGGCTCTAAACACTTTATTGAATCACAAATAATAGAGTTAAAAAAAATTAAGTTTTTAATAAATCTAGATTTACTAGGAACAGGCGGAGATGGCGCAATGATAGTAAACGCCTATCAATTTGAAAAACAGTTTAATTTATTAAACAAAATAAACACTGAAAACAGCTATTTACCTATCCTAAAAAAAAGAGGAAAAGCAAAAAATAGCGATCATTATTGGTTTACAGAAAATGGAGTACCTTCCTTTTTTATATATACCATGGGTGGAAGTAGCGCCTACCATGATATTTACGATACAGAGGCAAATTTGCCATTAACTAAATTTAAAGAGGCATTTAAATTACTCGTTAAATTTGAAGAGCAATTGTAATTATTAAAGCAAGCATATTTATTTATTTTCTAACCTGATTTTTAACTACTGTAAGTTGATATAATGCCTTGCAAAAACTAAATGTTATATTACCTTTGCAAAATATGTCAAACATTGTAGCAATAGTTGGAAGGCCTAATGTGGGAAAAAGCACATTGTTTAACAGGCTTACCGAAACACGCGAAGCCATTGTAGATTCTGTTTCAGGGGTTACCCGCGATAGGCATTACGGCAAGGCCGAGTGGCAAAATATTCCTTTTAGTTTAATTGATACCGGCGGTTATATATACGGAAGCGATGACACATTTGAAACTGAAATTCGTAAACAAGTAAAAGTAGCCATCGAAGAAAGCGATGCTTTAATTTTTGTAGTTGATGTAAATGAAGGTGTTACTGATTTTGATAGTGAAGTAGCAAATATTATTCGCAAAAGTGGAAAAAAAACAATTTTAGTTGCAAATAAAGCAGATACCCATGCGCGTTCGCATTTTGCTGCTGACTTTTACAAACTGGGGTTAGGAGAGGTTTATGCCATTAGCGCAGTAAATGGGCTTGGAACAGGCGAAATGTTAGATGCCTTAACAGCCATGTTGCCCAATAAAATAGAAGAAATAGAGGAAATCAACATACCTAAAATTGCAATTGTTGGCAGGCCTAACGTAGGAAAATCAAGCTTAACTAACGCATTACTTAACGAACACAGAACCATTGTAACTGAAATTGCCGGAACCACACGCGATACTATTCACACACGCTACAATAAGTTTAATTACGACTTTTGGTTAATTGATACTGCCGGACTTCGAAAAAAAGCAAAAGTGCACGAAGACTTAGAGTTTTATAGCACCTTGCGAACCATAAAAGCAATTGAAGAAAGCGACGTTTGTGTTTTAATGATTGACGCAAGTCAAGGCGTTGAAGCCCAGGATTTAAACATATTAAGTATTATTGAAGAGAATAGAAAAGGTGTTATAATCGCTGTAAATAAGTGGGATTTAATAGAAAAACAAACAAATACCGCTAAGCAATTTGAAGAAGAATTAAAACAACGCTTAGCACCTTTTAAAGACATTCCTATTCTTTTTATTTCAGTGCTTGAAAAACAACGCTTGCTTAAAGTTGTTGAAATGGCAATACAAGTTTACGATCGTAAAACAGCACATATCAGCACCTCTGAGTTAAACGATTTTTTACTTCCTGTAATTGAGGTAACGCCGCCGCCGATGGTAAAAGGCAAAGAAGTTCGCATTAAATATGTTTCGCAAGTAAAGGGCGACGCAATTTTTATATTTTACTGCAACCTACCACAATATGTAAGCGAAAGCTACAAGCGTTTCCTTGAAAACAGAATACGTGAAAACTACAACTTTAGTGGCGTACCCATCGTTATAAGCATTCGAAAAAAATAAACGCTTACAGCTAATTTTTAATATCAAGTGCAGCTTTTTTCTTAAAAGAGAGCATAAAAAATTTCGCGATTAATTATAGTTGATAAAATAGTTTTAAAACTTTTTATATTTGCTAAAATATTCAATTATATTTATCACATGCAAAATATTACAGTTATAGGAAGTGGCACAATGGGAAATGGCATTGCACACACTTTTGCCCAATTTGGTTATAAAGTTTCATTAATTGACATTAACGACGCTGCATTGCAAAAAGCAATAACCACCATTACGAAAAATTTAGACAGGCAAGTCCAAAAAGGAAGCATTGATGAAAATACCAAACAACAAACTTTAAAAAATATCTCAACCTTTACCGACTTATCAAAAGCCGTGAGTAACGCCGACTTAGTAATTGAGGCGGCCAGCGAAAATGTAGAAATAAAATTAAAAATATTTAAACAACTCGATGAAATATGCAAACCCGCTACCATATTGGCAAGCAATACCTCATCTATTTCAATAACACAAATTGCATCTGTTACCAAAAGAGCAGATAAAGTAATTGGCATGCACTTTATGAACCCTGTTCCGGTAATGAAACTGGTTGAAGTTATAAGGGGTTACAGCACTAGCGATGAAACCTGCAATTTAATAATGGAAACCTCTAAGCAGCTCAATAAAGTACCCGTTGAGGTTAACGACTATCCCGGATTTGTTGCAAATAAAATTTTAATGCCAATGATTAACGAAGCAGTTATTACTTTATACGAAGGCGTTGCCGGCGTTAGTGAAATTGACACGGTAATGAAACTAGGCATGGCTCACCCAATGGGACCTTTACAATTAGCAGACTTTATTGGCCTAGATGTTTGTTTAAACATCTTAAGAGTTTTACAAGAAGGTTTTGGCAACCCAAAATACGCACCCTGCCCATTATTAGTAAATATGGTAACAGCAGGGCACTTAGGTGTAAAATCAGGCAGAGGTTTTTACGATTATAGTGCCGGTAGCAAAGAACTTATATTAGCTGATAGATTTAAAAAAACAGCTCAACTAGTTTAAATTAATTGCAAAAATATGCTAACATATTAGACATTGAGTACCCCGGAATTCCGAGCGCGGGAGTGTATTATTTTAATACCAAAAGCGGCTTACGGTACGAGGTAAGGTTTGGAAGATTGCAAGATAATATATTACACGCTAACATTGTGTTTGGAGTGATAGATGACGAATTTGACGGTGAAGAATACGTTACCACAAACCGGGGCGAAGTATTTCAAGTGATGAATACAATCGTTGAAATTGTTAAAAATTATATTTTTGAACACCCTAAAGTGCGCGTGTTTGAATTTAATGCCATTGGCAAAGATGGAGAACCCGATGGCGTAGAAAATCAACGCATGGCTTTATACAAACGCTTTCTTCCTAAAATATTCGATTCAAACTGGCTGTTTGAAGTAAAAGGTAATTTTGCAGTAGTAAATAAAAAAAACTAAACTCAATCATCTTTAACATTTAAAAACAATTAAAATTTTTAGCATTAATCTTCTCATTCAAATTGATTTAAATTATTTCAAACAACAATTAAAATGAAAAAAATTTTATTACTACTACTTATCTCCTGCTTTGTAAAACAAACAGCTCAAACTAAGCTAAGCATTATGTTTTACAATTGCGAAAATTTTTTCGACACAATTCACAATCCAATAACAAAAAATGATGAGTTTAACCCTAGCGCAGAATCTCAATGGAACACAAAAAAATATAAAAATAAAATTAACCACATAACTCAAGTATTCGACTCAATTGGCATTGATAAAAATTGGCCGGATATAATTGGACTTTGTGAAATTGAAAATATTACTGTGTTAAACGATTTAATTAATAAAAACACTTTAAATAACAAAAATTATAAAGCACTAGTTAGCACAGGACTTGATGAAAGAGGCATCAATGTTGGGTTTATTTACAATCAAAAAAAATTTGATTGTATTGCTAGTTCAGAAATAAACGCAACAAATATTCAGTTAGGTGATTATAAAACACGAAATATTTTACAAATTGAATTAAAGTTTAAACAAACTAACGAAATCATTTACTTTTTTATTAACCATTGGCCTAGCAGACGAGACGGAGAAACTGTTACCGAAGTTAAACGTATATACGCAGCTCAAGTTTTAAAAGAAAATATAACTAAATTGCTAGCTAAGAACAACAACAGTAAAATAATTATTATGGGCGATTTAAACGATACCCCACTAAACACTTCTGTATTAAATGAGCTTAAAGCCGTTGAAACCCCAAAAGAAAATACTGCCGAATTATTTAACCCATATTATGAAAAAGCAAAAGCAAACAAGGGTACGCACGAAAACAGAGGAAAGTGGCAACTGTTCGATCAAATAATTTTATCGCAAGGTTTTTTAAAAACAAAAGGATTAAAATACAAACAAGGAAATGCCTTTATAATGGATAAAAATTTTGTAATGTTTAACAATAAAAAAACAGGTGAAATTAAACCAAACAGAACCTATGGCAGTCATTTTAAATACTACAACGGATACAGTGATCATCTAGCGGTTTACATTGCACTAGAATATTAACATAACGCTTGCTAAAAACAAATTTTACAAAACAAATGATTAATTTTAAAAAAATTTATTTATGAATTATAAAAGCGATGTAGAGGCGATTGAAGCATTAGTTAATAAAAATAAAGCACTTACTGCCGAAATTGCTAAAGTTATTGTAGGGCAAAACGATACGGTAAAAAATTTATTAATTTCAATTTTCAGCAACGGTCATTGCCTTTTAGTTGGTGTGCCGGGCTTAGCAAAAACTTTATTGGTAAATACTATTGCCGATGCTTTAGGATTAAGCTTTAACCGCATTCAATTTACCCCCGATTTAATGCCAAGTGATATTATTGGTAGCGAAATTTTAGACGAGCAGCGAAGTTTTAAATTCATTAAAGGTCCATTATTCAGCAATATTATTTTAGCCGATGAAATTAATAGAACCCCGCCTAAAACACAAGCAGCTCTTTTAGAAGCAATGCAAGAAAAACAAGTTACTGCTGCCGGAAAACGCTATAAACTCGACAGTCCGTTTTTTGTATTGGCTACCCAAAACCCTATTGAACAAGAAGGCACTTACCCTTTACCGGAAGCACAGCTCGACCGATTTATGTTTAATATTTGGCTCGACTATCCTAGCTTTGCGGAAGAACTGCAAGTTGTAAAACAAACAACAGCAGGTAAAACAGTTTCATTACAAAAAATACTCAATGCAGATGAAATTTTATTTTTTCAGGAATTAGTAAAGAAAATTCCTATTGCTGATAATGTAGTTGAATACGCTGTTAAGCTCGTAAATAAAACCCGCCTAAAAAGTGAGTACAGCAGCGAAATAACAAAAAAATATATCCAATGGGGCGCAGGCCCACGAGCATCTCAATATTTAATTATTGGTGCTAAATGTCATGCTGCATTATCCGGAAAATTTAGCCCTGATATTGAAGATGTAAGAGCAATTGCAACTCCTATTTTACGCCATAGAATTGTAACCAACTATAAAGCTGAAGCCGAAGGTGTTTCTATAGAAAGCATTATTAATCAACTTTTGTAAATAATTATGAGCAACGATGATTTTTTAAATCCAAATCCAATCAATCCAAAAGATTTATTCGATAATGAAAAATACAACACCATTATCCTAAATACAAACAACAACATTTCTATTACTGACCAAATAGACACGCTCACTAACAATGATATTCCCTTTGAAGTGAGAGATCAAATTTTGCATAATCTTAAACAAAAAAACTGCATAAAAGAATTAATTTCGGCAATTGAATCAAGCGCAAACGAAATTGATAAATCAAAAATTATAGCAGCTTGTTGGGAGTCAGGGCTTGATTTTAGCGAGCATTTATTGTTTTTTACAACGCTTGCCCTTAGCAAAAACATTCAAATAAGCATTGAGGCAATTACAGTTATTGAAAATTGCGAAAATAATATTTCAAATACAATAATAACACAGGCTCTTAGCATTGCCAACAGCACAAACAATATGAACGCCGAATTAAAAAACGATTTATTAAAAGCACTAAATAATTTATTGAAATTATGAGCACACAACCACTAAACACTTGGATTCAAATTCCACAAAATTCAGATTTTAGTATTTACAACATTCCTTTTGGAGTGTATAGCGATGATACCGTTAAACATCATGTATGTTCGGCAATTGGCGATTATATTATTGATTTATTTGAATTAGAAAGAGCCGGTTTATTGCAAGTTAATCGCGAAGTGTTCGATAAAAAATATTTAAATAATTTTATCAAACTCGGAAAATCAAAAACTAAAGAAATTAGGTTAAAAATTCAAAGTATCTTATGCGATGAGAAATCAGTTTTAAAAACAGATTTGGTGTTTCAAAAAAAAGTTTTAAAAAAACAAAGTGCAGTTACCATGTTAATGCCTGTAAAAATAGGTGATTATACTGATTTTTACAGCAGCGTTGACCATGCTACCAACGTAGGAAAAATGTTTCGCGATCCCGAAAATGCACTGCTGCCAAATTGGAAACACTTGCCGGTAGGCTATCATGGGCGCGCTTCAAGCATACAAGTGAGCGGACACTCTTTTCACCGCCCAAAAGGTCAACAAAAACCTGCCGATAGTGAAAAACCGGTATTTGGCCCAACAAAATTGTTAGACTTTGAATTAGAAACAGCTTTTATTATTGGCAAATCAACGCAAATGGGCGAAAGCATTTCTACTCAAAAAGCTGACGAATATATTTTTGGAATGGTGTTATTTAACGACTGGAGTGCTCGCGATATACAAACATGGGAGTATGTACCATTAGGCCCTTTTCTTGCAAAAAACTTTGCAAGCACTTTATCGCCTTGGGTAGTTACTCTTGATGCACTCGAGCCTTTTAGAACAAAAGGATACGAGCAAATACCTCAATTACTTCCTTACTTGCAATACAGCGGCAATAAAAATATTGATATAAAGCTTGAAGTTTTAATAAAGCCCGAAAATGCTACTGAAACCAAAGTTTGCGAAAGCAATTATAAATACATGTATTACACCATGGAGCAGCAGTTGGCGCACCATACCATTAACGGCTGTAACGTTAATGTGGGTGATTTAATGGCAAGCGGAACTATTAGTGGCCCGGAATCTCGCGAGTTTGGAAGCATGCTCGAATTAACATGGAGAGGCTCCAAACCCCTTAAATTAAACGATGGCAGCGAACGAAAATTTATTAACGATGGTGATACGGTTATTTTACGCGGCTATTGCCAAACTAATAATGGCATAAGAGTAGGATTTGGAGAATGTAGCTCAACTGTAAATCCGGCAAAAAATAATAATTGATATTAAATAGAACTTATTACTATAGTTAACAACCTTGTTTACTACCGTTCATAATATTTTTATATCAACAGTATAAAAAAAACAAGCCATTCGCTTAAAAAATTTATATTTAAACCAACATATAATTTCACAAAATGATTAAGAAAGTATTTACAGTGGCATTTTTTTTACTTGCCACATCAATGTTACCACAAAAAAAAGTACAAGGTTTGAGCAATAATGCTACAATTATGCCTTTCCCTCGGTTTGTAGAAGAGGTTAAACGAAAAGGTGATGAGTTAATTATACCTTACAAACGTTATGAGCTGCCAAATGGCTTAACAGTGCTTGTTCACGAAGATCATAGCGATCCGATAGTTTATGTAGATGTAACGTATCATGTTGGAAGCGCTCGTGAACAACAAGGAAGAAGCGGCTTTGCTCATTTTTTTGAACACATGATGTTTCAAGGCTCAAAAAACGTTGCTGATGAGCAACATTTTAAAATAATTACTGAATCGGGTGGAACTTTAAATGGCACAACCAATACAGACAGAACAAATTATTTTGAAATAGTTCCTAGTAATCAACTCGAAAAAATGCTTTGGCTTGAGAGCGATCGCATGGGTTTTTTACTAGACAGTGTTACACAAAAAAAGTTTGAGGTACAACGTGCTACTGTTAAAAATGAAAGAGGGCAGCGTTATGACAATGCTCCCTATGGCCTTGTATTTGAAAAGTTAGGCGAAGCTTTATTTCCAAAAGGACATCCTTACAGTTGGACAACCATAGGTTACATTGAAGATCTTAATCGTGTAGATGTAAATGATTTAAAACGCTTTTATATGCGGTGGTATGGTCCTAATAATGCAGTGCTTACTATTTCAGGAGATGTAAATACAGACAACGTGTTACAATTGGTAAATAAATATTTTGGAAGCATTGAAAAAGGTAAAGATGTTCGCCCTCAAACATTAAAACCAACTTTACTCTCTGAAACCCGTTATGTTTCTTATGAAGACAACGTGCGTTTCCCAATGTTATCAATTGCGTACCCTTCAGTAAAAAATAATACCAGAGACAATGCCGCTTTAGATGTATTGGCAAATATTTTATCAGATGGGCAGGCTTCACCGTTTTATAAAAAGTTTATTGAAACAAAAAAAGCAGTAAGCGCAAATGCTTTTCAATATTCACGCGAATTAGATGGAAGCTTTCACTTTTCAATAAAAGCAAATCCTAATGCTAAACTAGCTGATATAGAAAAAGAGTTTAAAGCAACACTTGATGAATGGGAGAAAAAAGGCGGCGTTACCGATGATGATTTAGCAAAGTTTAAAGCAACTTTTTATAGCAATTATATTGATAGAGTTGCAACTGTACAAGGCAAAGGAGCTTTATTAGCAGCTAATTTTACCTTTACAGGCGATGCTAATTACCTACAAAAAGAATTAGCAATGTATAATAGCATAACAAAAGCCGATGTAATGAGAGTTTACGAAAAGTATATTAAAGATAAAAATTATGTTGCGCTTAGTTGCGTGCCTAAAACAAAAGGTGATTTAAAAATTAAGGAAGACAATTGGAAAATGTATGAGCGTACAATTGAAAAAGAAAGCGATGAATACAAAAACTTAACGTATAAAGAGCCAAAAGATAATTTTGACCGTTCAAAAATGCCTGTACCTCCGGCAGCTCAACCTGTGCCGGTACCTGATTTTTATAAAGGAAAATTAGCAGGCGAAATTGATTATATTGGAGTTACCAGCAACGAAATTCCAAAAATAAGCATACTGTTAAGTTTTAAAGCAGGACACCGTTTTGAGCCAATTGCAAAATCTGGTCTTTCAAATTTAACAGCCAGCATGCTATCGCAAAGTACTACTAAAACTAAGTCAGAAGAACTTGAAAATCAACTCAGTCGTTTAGGTAGCGAAATTAATTTTTATACAAATGACGAGGAGCTGAGTGTTAGAGTACAATGTTTAAAAGATAAATTAAAACCAACATTAAAAGTTTTAGAAGAGTATTTGTTTAATCCTAAGTTTGATAGCGAAGAGTTTGAAGTAGAGAAAAAACAGCAAATAGATGCAATTAATCAACAGCTTACTAACGCATCAATCACTGCCGAAAAAGCGTTTAGAGCTATTTTATATGGAAATAATCACATAATGAGTATTCCATCAATTGGCAAAGTTGAAACAGTAAACGCATTAACTATTGATGATGTGAAAAATTATTACAATTCAAAAATTACCCGCGATAATTTATCGGTATCTGTAACGGGTGATATTGCTAAAAAAGACATTGAAACAGAATTGGTATTTTTAGGTAAATTAAAAAATGGTACTACCGAAGTAGTGGTAGAACCTTCCCTTCCTGCAATTTCAAAAACTACAATTTATTTTGTTGATAAAAAAGGCGCGGCTCAAAGTGAAATTAAAGTTGGAAATATTGCGCTTCCTTACGATGCATTAGGCGATTTTTTTAAGGCTAACGTAATGAACTATAGTTTTGGCGGAGCATTTAATAGCCGCGTTAACTATTTATTAAGAGAAGTAAAAGGTTGGACTTATGGAACACGAGCAGGTTTTAGTGGTTCAAAATACCCTGGCTTTTATCAAATAGCAGGTGGATTTAAAGCAAATACAACAGATAGTACAATAAAAGAAATAATTTCTGAATTAAAAAAATATGCCGAGTCAGGGATTAATGATGAAGAGTTGACTTTCACTAAAAATGCAATGGCACAAAGCGATGCTTTAAAATACGAAAGTCAGGTTCAAAAATTATTTTTTATTAAGCGTGTTTTAGACTTTAATTTATCAAAAGATTACGTATCAAAACAAACACAATTATTAAATGCAATGACAAATTCTGAAATTAATGCTTTAGCTAAAAAGTATTTACAATTAAATAAAATGATAATTGTAGTTGTTGGCGATAAGGCCACTAACTTTAATAAAATGGCGCAATTTGGATTTGATGTGCTTGAAATTGATTCTTATGGAAACCCGATAGGTTCTAAATAACAAGTATTATATACTATCTATTGGCGTGCCGATTAATAACCAAAACGTTTAAGTTTTTTATCATCGGCTCGCCAATTTTTTTCAACTTTTACAAATAATTCAAGAAATACTTTTTTATTAAAAAATTTTTCCATTTCTAATCTGGCTAAAGTGCCCGTTTTTTTAAGAGCATCGCCTTTGTTGCCTATTATTATTCCTTTTTGACTATCACGCTCAACAAGAATATCGGCTTGTATTCGAATTATTACATCTTCTTCTTTAAATGCGTTAACAAGCACTTCAACGCTATAAGGAATTTCTTTTTTATAATTAAGTAAAATTTTTTCTCGTATAATTTCAGATACAAAAAAACGCTCAGACTTATCGGTAAGCTCATCTTTATTAAAAAATGCTGCACCGCTTGGCAACAATTCAATTATTCGAGAAAGGATTTTATCAATATTAAACTTTTGCAATGCTGAAATAGCAAATATTTCTGACAGGGGCAGCTTTAGTTTCCACTCGCTCACTTTTTGTTCTAACTGTTCTTGAGTTGCGATGTCAATTTTATTAATAAGCAACAATATAGGTACTTTAGTTTTTTGGAGCTTGGTTAAAAAACTATCTTGCAATTTAATATCTTCAAACACATCTGTAATAAGCAAAAATACATCTGCATCAGAAAAAGCGGTAATAACAAACTCCATCATTTTTTCTTGAAGTTTGTATTGTGGCTGAATAATTCCCGGTGTATCGCTAAATACAACTTGGTAGTTATTTGCACTAACAATGCCCATAATGCGATGGCGCGTAGTTTGTGCTTTTGAAGTAATTATACTCAATCTTTCGCCAACTAGTGCGTTTAATAAGGTTGATTTACCTACGTTTGGGCAACCAATAATGTTTACAAAGCCGGCTTTATGCATATTGTGGGCATTAAAAAATATTTATTTCAAATTATTTGTTTTACAAAGAAAGTAAATATATCTTTGCAGCACCAAATAAAGCGCATTATCAAATTAAAAAATATTGCGGGATAGAGCAGGGGTAGCTCGTTGGGCTCATAACCCAAAGGTCGTTGGTTCGAATCCATCTCCCGCTACCAAAGCGGCATCATCAAGGTTTAAACTTGGTATGCCGCATTTTTTTTGCCCTAATTCTCGCTGTTTATGGGCAATCCACAAAAACACCGAGTTGTATTCTTCGGTACGAACTAGCCCTTTTTCCTTGCAGTAGCGAAGCCCCTGTGGAAACAAGTAGTTTTGTAGTTTTTGTCTTTGCATATAATCGGCAGAAAGCCACATTTGGCGCAGGTCTTTGGCGTAGCTTGTAATTAGCTGAGCGCAATCTTCCGGGTTCGAAGCACTAAGTTCGACATCCTGCAAATCACGTTGAATTTTGACCTGTTCCTCTTTATGTTTCTCAACGTATTTAATGTATAATTCTTTAGTGATTTCCTCTTCCATAAAACGCTCCTCCAAACGCTCCAATTTGCGCTTAATTTCCTGATATTGCTCTTTAAGTAATATAACGGCTTCCTCGTTATCCCTAGTGCGTTCGTTAAACTCGGTTATCAGCAATTCCTGCATTAAATTTAGGTTCTCTGGATCAAGCACAAAATCCGTCAAAACGTTTTCAAATTGACGGTTTAACGTTTCGGAAGCCTTATTTACGCAGCATCCTTTTGTCCGGCATTTATAATACCATAGCTCTTTCTTTTTTACAACATATCCAGTTAACCCAACACCGCATTTGTCGCACTTTACAAAAACCTTTAAAGGAATATTAATTTGCTCAGGCGTTTGCTTGTAACCAAAGGAATTCTTGTTTTGAATTTCATTTACTGCAAGGAATATTTCTTTTGAAATTAATTTCTCGTGCTTGCCTTCAACTAACTGACCTTCTAAAAGGTTGTGCGAAATCAAACCGCAATAAAAAGGATTTCTAAAAATGGTCGACATTCTTTGGTGGGATATTTTTAATCCCATATTAGCAAGCTTAGCAACGCATTGTTCGCTGTTCAGGTTATCATTTACTTTCCAGTAAAATGCTTTGCGTAATAATTTACCCTCATTATTTACAACGAGTTTAGTTTCTCCGTTTACAATAATTTTATCATAACCTATCGGAGTGTGCGCACACCAAATTCCTCGCATCAAAGCTTCTCTTGTACCAGCCATGCAGCGTTCTCTTCGCAACTGATTATCGTAGTGCGAAAAAATCATTTGAATGTTTTGCTGAAAATCACCGCTGGAGGTCGAACCATCAGCTGGCTGTCGCACTGATTGAATGTAAATACCTTGTTGCTTTAATTGCTCTTTGATATAAATGGCGTTTGCACCCGATCTTGAAAATCGGTCGAGCATGTAAACAATTATGTACGACACTTTTTGTTTGCTTCGTTTTATGGATTGAAGCATTTTGTTAAACTCCTTACGCTCGTCATTTTTTGCGCTCTCATAAGTTCCGCCAAAGTAGCCAAGAATGTTTAGCCCATTCTTCTCAGCAAATTCTTCACACTCTCGTTTTTGTGTATCCAAGCTATAACCTTCTTCCTGTTCCTTGCCTGATACCCTTGTGTAAATGACGCAGTTGTTACCTGCGCCTTTTGTTTTTTTACTTCCTTTTGCAAATTGCTCAAACACTTGCATTTCGCTTAATTCATCCTGAATCATCTTTGAATCAGGTTTTTTGATTTTGTTTTCTTTCATGGATTTCATTTTTATGGTTATTACTATGCAGCTTCTTTTAATTCCTCAAAAGAATTCTGCGTATTATTTTTTTGTTCTATACTTTGCCTGATTTCAATTACAATCCAGCAAAATGCTCTCAGGTTGTTCATAAGCTTTTTTAACTCTTCATCACTTATGGATTTATTATTCAACAACTCTCTTGCTCTTTCAAGTGTTACTTCCTTCACACTTTCTTTCTTATTTAATTCAATCACTCTCATTTTAAATCCTCCAAAATTATTGCTATTATTGACTTTCAGCCTGTCTAACATAATCCATACCTTTCATATAAAAAAGTCCCGCCAAAAGCCCCAACGTGTGCGGAACACAGGCGAGACCTTTTTATAGTTTCAGGTATTTCCAGAAAACTGGCTAATTTTCCTCTTCTTCCTGTTCCTCCTCTTCTTCGTAGTAATCATCAAGAAGTTCGGTCAAGGCAAATACAGCAGCCCGCTCTTCTTTTTCATAACTTACCTCAATCAGGATTTCTCCATCTTCCGTTACTCCGTTGATTTCATTTGTTAATTCATGTTCTGCTAATGCCTCTGCAAACTCGCAGATAAAATCATTCGGTACTTCAAATTCTTTTGTTCTCATATTTCTTTTGTTTTAAAATTTAATTCGCTGAATTTTACTTTCGATGCAACCGACCTGAGCTCGCAGCGATAAATGATCAGGTCAATTTTTACTCTCCGGACGAGTTTGATTTGAACGAAGTCTGAGTCTTCGTTTTCTAAATAAATGTGTTTTAGTTTATCTCTTAAATCCTTTATTAGTTTGTGATAAGGATAGTGTTCTGATATTTTTTTCAGATGTTCAGACTTTAGCAATAAAGTAAAGGCATTTGTAATTTCAACTAAGTCGGCTAATGGCAAACTTTTTCTTTCGGAAATTAAAAGCAGAATTTCAATCAGGCAGCGCAGGCGAACATTGATCCATGATATGCTTTTTGCATATGCTTTATTATTCTCCACATATTCCTGAATAGAAATTTCAATACTTCTGCGTTTTAATTGTGATATTACATCATCAACAAACCTGCTTTGTATTTCCTTGTATTGTTTTTCAACTGTCTTTTCTTTTTTTATAACAACCGGTTCCTCCATAATTGCAGAAGTCGTTTGATGAACAGTTACTAAAGCAGTATCCTCAATAGTTTTATTTTCATTTCCAAATAAGGTAATAGCCTTCTTCTGCAAATGATTTAATTGCCGGCACGATGCAGAGCAGAAATGCTTATCCACTCGTCTTGCTTCAAATTCTTTATTACAATATGCACAGGTCTTTTTCATCTTAACTGTTTCTCCAATCGGTTTCTTCTTCTTCAAAACGGTAATGGTTATAATCAGCTAAAATGCTTTCGATGTTGGCTATTGCTTTTTGATGGAAGCCCAATCCGTTTTGATACTCCACTTTAATTTCAATGAAAGCCTTATTTTCATTGACTGATGTTATTTCATTTTTCAGTTCCATTTCAAGTATTACTTTGACGATATCAGTCAAAACATCTAATGGAACAATAAATCTTTTAAATGTGGCGCTTTCCATATTATCTGAGTATTGATGTTTTTTTCTTAGTTGGTTTTACATACTTCTCTTTTTTGTTTAAGGAGATTATTTCATCTTCTTCCTCCTCCTCTTTTGAAGCGTTAAAACGTTTTGACGTTTCTCCTTCTAATCCTTTTAAGGCCTGTTCCAGCTTACTATAGAAGTCTCTGTCCACCTGCTTTTGCTTTAATTTAATTTCTGCGATGTCATCTTTTAGATCTTCTATTTGTTCCGCCATAGCTTTAAAGTTGTCCTGTAATGGTTTTACCCAAAGCATATAGCTACCGCCCATACTACCTAATCCGCTGAGGATTGGCACTAACCATGATGGAATTCCTTTATCCTGATCTCCCTCAAGGATGTTACTTGTTTTATTTTTTCCTTCTTCTGCCATTGTTATCTGTTTTTATGTTTTGACGTTTTACTTTCACTCTTCAAAGTAACGGTGGTTGTTATGGACACTTTGTCGGTTTGAAAAAACTCTTTCAATGTTTTTTCATCTTTTTCAATGTTTTTCTTTCTGATGATAATCCCACTTGATTTGCCCGTTGCTCTTGCTGCCATTGCTAACTGTTTTTATGTTTTGACGTTTTACAGAAGCAAAGTAACGGTGGTGGTTTTGGGCACTTTCCCGGTTTGGGAGCGAGTTTTCTGTTTTTTCCTTAAAAGGAGTGAAATGGAGTTATATTTTTTGTTTTTTTCAATCTTTTTAATTCTACCCTCTGAGGGAACCTGTCAAGTAACTTTCAGCAAATATTGATTATCAACAAGTTTGAATTATCTGATTATCAGGAAGAAAAAATTCGTACTTTTCGTTAGTATTTCAGATTAGTTAAATAGTACAAAAATTATTAGGAAAGTATGGGACGTTCGACAGTACATTACGCAGACAATAAAACAAACAATGCTTTAAAAAAGCTTCATAATAAGCTACGACCAGCAGGTACGCCTGTTCAACGAGTGGAGTATATTATTGAACTTTTATTGCTTCGGATTTTTGAAACTAAAATCAAACAAGACGAAGAATTTAAGCCTTTACGCAAACTCTTTTCAGCTGACTACAAATGGAAAAATCCAAAGAAAGGTGCTGACGCACCTGAAGAAACAAACGAAAATCGTTTGTTCTCTTATTTGCCAACAGTTTCTAACGACCAAATTTTATCAGAACTCAACGACAACTTTTTTCCTTTCTATTCAAGCATTTTAATTAGTGCAAGACAAGTGTTTGAAGGAAACTTGCCCCAAAAAGTGCAAGACCAATTGGTTTTGATAGAAGAAGTTTTCAGTAATTCTAATTTCACCAACAATGTAAACAGCGGAAACCTTGGCGAAGTAATCAGCATAGTTGCCAACGACATTGAAGAAACAAGACTTTTGAAAACCGACCTTTTGGGTGATGCCATTGAATCGGCTTTGAGTGAAACTGGCGGAACAAAAGATGTTGGACTATTCCGAACACCTGACCACATTCGCCAATTTATGACGGCTATGATAGAGCCGACTTTTGACGATATAATTTTTGACCCTGCTTGTGGTACGGGTGGTTTCTTGTTTGATGCTTTTGAATTTGTAATGCGTAGAGTTGACCCCGACCGTGAATGGCCGGGAGAAAAATCACATTCTGAATTGTCGGCTTGGTTTGACGAATATTTTAAATCCAATCAATTAGACTTTCCGAGCATTGAACAAACCACACAGTTTTACCGAAGCGGTGTAACGGGTATTGAATACTTGGGAATGATTCGCAAAATGGCGGCTATCAACTTTTATGTGCGTGGCTTAAACCCTGCCAACATTGAGCAAGGCGACAGTTTGGCGAAATACAGACCCGTAACCGACCACGAAAGCAAATCGGTTATTTTGGCAAATCCGCCTTTTGGCGCACAACGTGACCAAGAAAGTTACCCTGATGTTTGGGGCGAATATTCCAAAGAATCGGAAACCACTATTTTGTTTGTGAAACTGATGTTTGAGCAACTCAAAGCGGGTGGAAAATGTGCCGTTGTGGTTTCAGAAGGTTTTCATACTTGGGACCAGTTTAGTGCAAAGGCATTGCGTAAAATGCTCTTGGACGAAGCACAACTGAAAGCCGTTATTTCTCTGCCACAAGGTTTGTTTGTGAGCAAAAGCGGACAAGGTCCTAAAACGAGTATTCTCATTTTTGAAAAAGGTGCTTCTGCAAACTCAGTAACCTTTGATGAGAACTCGCAAGAAAAAAATAAAAACACCCAATGGGTGTGGTTTTACAAAATAACCAACGATGGTTATACAATGGGAACCAACCGCAAGGAACAAAAAGGAAATCAACTCATTGAATGTTTAACGCTGTGGCACGAATATGTGAAACACGGCAAACAACCGCCTGAAAGCAAAAACCAATTTTGTATTCCTGCGGAATGGATTAAAACACTTGACCCACGCATAAAAGAAAAAATCCGCACGGAAACCCGTGCCGATATGGAAGCCAAAGGCAAAATTGAAAGAGAGAAAAAAGAAGCCGACCTTGATAAAAAGATAAAAGCCAAAAAAGCTACGGAAGCAGACAAGTCAATGGAACTAAAAACCTTTGACCAAATGCTGGAAAACCGCATACAAAACGAAATAGCCAAACGCATTGACAAGGCACACACCTATTCGTTTAACCTTGCTAACTACAAAAGCACCATTAGCGACAGCCAAATTGTAGAATGGACAGATGCACTCAAACACATTCAACCAAACGGTGCAACCACCGTGGAAGAAGTGTATAAAAAACTAACGAATAGCAAACCCGAAAACATTTTGCCTTATTTGGTGAAACTCAACCCAAGTAATGCACTGGAAGCTGACATTGCCCGAGAATATGTAAGCAATTTAGACAACGACCTTATTTCAAAACATAAGGAGTTGAATGTGATTAAGGAGATTTTAAAGTCTAAGCAGAAATATCCAAGTGTAAAACTCAAAGATGTTTTGACAGAATATCATAACTTTATTCAAATTGATGATGAAAAGAGATATAAGCAACTAACAGTATCTAATACAGGTGAAGTTAAATTACGGGATATTGTTAAAGGCGAAGAAATCGCAACTAAAAGGCAAAATCAAATCATAGATGATGGTTCGGATTATCTGATATACTCGAGATTAGGTCTTCATACAGGTTCAATTGGTTTTATTCCTTTCGGCTTAATTGACTCAATTGTAAGTACTGATTTTCCTGTTTTCAAGTCTAACGAAAACATAAAATATCTTGCTTATGTTCTTCAATCGAAAATATTTGTAAATAAAATAATTGAAAAAAATCCAACAGGTGCAGCACAACAAAGGTTTCACCAAGATGATTTTTTGGAGTTTGAAATCCCTGTGCCAACTTTAGACGAGCAAAACGTCATAGTTAGCCAAATTGAAAAACAAAGAGCGATTATTGAAGGGGTGGAAAAAATTGAAAATAATTTTGACTTTTCTATTCCGGAAAGTCAAGACAAAAGGACTCTCAACACATTTATTAAAGATAGCTTATACGGTTTATCCGTAAAACTTCAAAGTGAAGGCAAATATCCAGTTCTTAGAATGAACAATCTTGATACACTAGGTAGATGGCATTTAGATAATCTAAAATACACAGATGACAAATTAAGTAAAGAGAGATTATTAGAGTTCGGTGATTTTATATTCAATAGAACAAACAGTGTTGATTTAGTTGGTAAATCTTCGGTTGTTGATTTTGAAATGGAGGGCAGTTGGGCTGGTTATTTAATCCGATTAAAATTAAAAGAAGCATTAAATCCTTTCTTTCTTAAATATCTATTCACAACAAAAAGATACAGAGAGTATTTCAAAAGAACCTGTAAACCGGCAGGTGGACAGGCTAACATTAATGCAGATGAATTGGGGGCAGTATCTATTGATTATTTTGATCCAGAAATTCAAAAACAAATTGTCGCTGAGTTAGATGCACAAATGGAAGTTTTGAAGGGCTTGGTAAAAATGAAAACCGAAGCTCAAAGGAAAATCAACCAGATATTAGCAGATGTTTGGGGAGTTGAATTTTTAGAACCTGAAAATATATTAGTAGAAGATGAGCAAGAAAATTAACGAAGCAACTTCTACCGATTTACCAATCATACTTAAACTAATTAATGAGTATGGGTGGAAGATAGAAGATACATTATTATACCAGCAGATTTACGACATTCCTGAAAATCTCAAAAAGGATTATCCGAATCTTAAGAATATTCGTCCTGATATTGTTTTACAAGATTTAAACGGAGAAGTATTAGCTGTTATTGAAAACAACCTTGATAACGAAAATAAAGACTTGTTGAAACTGCGTACTATTATTACTCAAATGCTTAAACCTCGTTTTTTGTATGCGTGTAGTGCTGAACGTATTTTATTTTATGATAATGCTTGGAAAGGTTTGGATGCGGGAGAATTTAAGCAAGTAACAAATTTCATGACTTTGGAAGAGATGAAGCTCAAGATTGAGCAACAGAAAAAAATTGCTTCCAATAAAGATATTACTATAGATACAACTATTGCCGGTGGTTTTGATCCAACTATTGGAAAAGAACGTTACTATCAATTACAATGTATTCGCACTGTTATTGAAAATTACAAAGCAGGTAAACAAAAAATGCTTGTTCATATGGCAACGGGGTTAGGTAAAACCCGAACAGCGGTTGCACTTGTAAAAGCATTATTAGGAAGTGGGTTATGCAAACGTATTTTGTTTGTAGTAGACAGGCGTATGTTGGCTAAGCAATCTGTTGATGATGGATTTTCATTAATTAGCAGAGAACATACAAGCAGTTGGATTACAACTTCAAATTTTAAGTCTAGAAAACATGCCAGTATTCACGTTGTTGTAATTGATACTTTAGAATTAATTCATAGTGATTTGCCTTCAAATTTTTATGATTTAATTATTGTTGACGAATGTCATAGAAGTATTAATGTAAATAGGAAATTAATCTTTGACCATTTTCTTTGTCCGAGAGTAGGTTTAACAGCAACACCAAGAATAGCCTCGCCAAAAGAAGGGACAGAAGTTGACGAAGAAGATTTGGCAATAATAGATACATACAAATTATTTGGTTGCGAGACTGGTGAGCCGGATTTTAAATTTGATATGGAAAAGGGTATTAGCGAAGGTTTCCTTGCTCCCTACAAGCCAATAGAATTATTGTCATCGCTCATCCAAGAAGCGGAAGATAATGGCATTTCCTTTGATCATGTCTTAGACCCACAAGAGAAATATCAAATTTCATTAGGTGCTGAAAAAAAATTAAAGCTAGAGCAACTTAATCGCAAATTTATATCTGAAGAAAACTGTCTGCGTATAGCTGAAGAAATTAAAAAGAATACGCAATACGGAGAAAAAGTTATACTTTTTGGTGTAAGTCAAGCGCACTGCATAGAGTTGGCTAAAGCGGTAAATAAGGTTTTTGAGAATGATAATTCAGACAAACCATACTATGCCGAAGCGGTAATTTCAGAAAATAATGAGCTGAACGAAACACTAAAAGCTTGGTTTAAAAAACCATATCAAAAACCATTTATTGTTACCTCTGTTGATATATTGAGTACAGGAGTTGATATTCCTTGCGTTCGTTTTATTGCATTTGCTGCGTTAACAAAATCAGTTGGAAAGTATATTCAAATGGTGGGTCGAGGTACACGTCTTGATCCTAAAACAGGTAAGTTCAGTTTCACTGTATTAGATTTTGTTGGGTTATGCAGAAGAATGGAAGATAATGGAAAAGGGACATTAAAAGAAAATAAGAAAATAGTTAAACCGGGAGATCAAAAACCAAAAGTACCAGGAACTCCAAAACCTAAGGGTGAATATTTTCTGATTGACAATCCTGATCCTGCAAATTTAATTCAACGTGTAGAAATTCACGGAGATTCAATTTCTGTTATTGATAATATTCCAATTGAAGAAGCAAAGAGAATATTCGAAGAGGAATTGCGGAAGACTGAGGAACCTGTAATGACTGAATTAAAAGCTAAAGCAGGTCAGGTTGACTATATTCCTACTGACAATGAAGTTGCTAAGCTCATCGATTGGCTTAGTAAGCCTAATACTTTTTTAGACGAAGGGCATTTGCAAAAAATGTATGATTTTCCAGAAGGTTCAGCATGGGACTTTCTTTTACACGCGTTAGGAAAAAAGAAAATCCCTACTCCAAAGGAGCGAATTGAAAAAAACTATTTGTCATATATTCACACATACAATTTTTCAGATGATCAGATTGTAATTCTTAAAAAGATTAAGGATGTTTTTGCCTCAAATATTGCATCTAAGAGAGTTGTTGATGAGAAGGAAATATTTGGAAATCCGATTTATGAAAAATTAATCGGTTCCTATGATTTTGTGAATAAAAAATTTGAAGGAAAATTTGATAGTGTGATGAATGAACTTAAGAATAATTTCGTTTACTTCATTCCTCCACCTCGTCCTATTCCACCAAAAACAAATTCAAAATGAAAGGGAAATTAGTTGAAGAAAGCAATGAAGACAAGAGAACAGAAAAGTATCTTGAGCAACTCTACAAAACATACGATTCGAGTGTAGTTACACTTGATAAAAATATATTGTACATCTCTTCCGGAGCACTGGGTATTTCTATTACATTTTTGAAAGACTTTATTGATTTTAATAATATTAAGTGTCTTTGGGTTTTAGCAACATCTTGGCTATTGTTAACCACAACTATTTTGTTGAGTTTAATTATGCATAAGCTATCAATTAAGTTAATTAATCATCTTATTGTTTATTCATACCAACTGACGGATGGTGAGGATAAAAAGGCGAAAAAAATGAGAGCAAATGCCGAGAGATTAAACAGTTTTGCTATATGGACTTTAATTTCAGGCATAATTCTTTTAGTATTATTTGTTTTGATTAATTTATATAAATAATTATGGCAACACTATACTCATATTGCATTCCGGTTGATGATGGCGCTGCTCCTAATCCTTATTGGGGAGTATGCACTTTGGCCATATGTAAGCCAGTAATAAGGCGTAACGCAAAAATTGGTGATTGGGTAGTTGGTACAGGATCAAAAAAATATGGCATGCAAAACAAGGTTGTTTATGCTATGAAGATAACTGATGTTAAAACATTAAAAGAATATGACAATCTATGCAAAATAAAGTATCCAAATAAAATTCCGGAGCTCTCTAATAAAGATCTGAGAAGAAGAGCGGGTGACTGTATTTATTTTTATGAAAAAGGAAAATTAATTCAACGAAAAGGAGTGCATGCAGCGGGAAATTACTCAACCGACACAAATGGAAAAAATGTACTTCTTTCGGAATACTTTTTTTATTTTGGTGACCAACCGATAGAATTGCCGATAGAATTACTAGAAATTGTCAAGCAAGGACAAGGTCATAAATCAAGATCGAATTCAAAATATGCAAACACTTTTATTGAATGGATTGAGACAAATAGTAGGACAAAAAATTATCTAAATAAGCATAAAGGAGTTCCATTTTTGTTGGAACAAACGTTTGCAAAAGGTAACACAAACCACTCTGCTAATTGTCGAAAAAAGGAGGCAATAGAAGACGAACTAATTCCTCATAAATGCTAAATTAATAATTATGAAAGGACCACAGTTTTTAATATACATTAATCCAATACTCAATACACTAAAGGATATGGGAGGTGCTGGTGTTACTTCCGAAGTTATTGATTCTATTATTGATAAATTAAAAATTTCTGATGCTGAAGTTGAAGAAACAATTAATAGTGGTCAATCTCGAGTTAGAAATCGTATTCAGTGGGCAAGGTTATATTTAACTAAGGCAGGCTATATTGATTCCAAGATACGCGGCACATGGAAATTAACGGATAAAGGCTTGGGGGCTAACTTAAGTGAGAAAGATGTGATGGATTTGTTTAAAACAGTTCAGTCTAGTTTCTCTAATAAAGAAAACACCTCTAAAGGAAAAACATCAAAAGTTGTTGAAGATGAATTTTCTACTGAAGAAGAAGAACATTCACATAATTTATTATCGATAATTCAAAGTTTAAGTCCAGCAGGATTTGAGCGCATATGTAAACGCTTATTGACTGAGTGCGGTTTTCAAAACGTACAAGTTACCGGTAAGTCAGGGGACAATGGAATTGATGGAATTGGCTTATTAGAAATAAATGATTTAGTAAGCTTTAAAGTGTTGTTTCAATGTAAACGCTATAAGGAATCAGTAGGCTCAGAGCCTGTTAGAAATTTTAGAGGGGCGATGCAAGGGCGGGCTGATAAAGGAATTATTTTAACTACTGGAAGATTTACTAAAGAAGCTAGAAATGAGGCTATACGTGATGGAGTTCCACCAATTGAGTTAGTTGACGGAGAAAAATTAGTTGAATTATTCGAAAAATATGAATTGGGATTAAAACCGAAGACTGTTTTTGATATCGATCCAACATTTTTTGAAGAATTTAAGTAGCATGAATTAAAACCATGGCATCAAAACCTCTACAAACATTAACGCAAGAAGAGTGCTCTAAGTATTTTGAGTTCTTACAAGGTAATGCTGCTGAACAATGGAAAATAGCGGATACTTTATCGACTGCTGAACAATACGGTGCGGCAACGTCACACCTGTTAATTAGTATTGAAGAATCAATAAAATCAATTATTGTATTTATGGATTCTCAGGGATATCAATTTCGAAGTGTGAAAGGAATTGATACAATATTTAGTAATCATCGTATTCGTTTTTTTATTGCCTACTTTATGTTTTCGATTGGTATTTTTGGTGATGATTTAATTAAATGGCTTAAAAAAGTAAAACAAAACCCTGAATTAATTCAGGAACACATGAAGTTATTTGTTGGACAAGATGATTTGCCCCTACCATTAAAGTATTACTTTTTAAGGAAATTAGCGTTATTAAAAACAGAAATGATCTTTTTTAAGAATGCAGATTTAATAAGGCAGATTGGTTTTTATGTTGATTACAATGAGCAGGTTCAATCTCCTCAAGCTATGACTAAAGATACATATAAAGAAATTTATCAAAGAATGGAAAAGGTGAAACGTTTTGTGAAAGGTTTAATCGATGCTTACACTCCTAGTGATGAAACAATGGATAAATTAATTGCGAAAAACAAACAATTATTTAACGATGAAAAATATTATAAATTAATTGAAGATGGATTGTTTAAAGTTAAAAAGACTAAGAGTAGCCCTTTTGATTTATTAAATGAAAATTTATAACTAAAATATATTAATGCCCGGCATAATTCCCATACCTACGCCTATATACAGAATAGTTCACTATCAAAACGTTGAATATATTTTGCGAAACGGTATTTATACTAGAGGTCACGCTAATCATGACCCGAATTACGTAAATATTGGAAATACTCAATTAATAGCTGATCGACATGATTACCCTGTTAAAATTGAGGGATGTGGCAATTTGGGAGAATATGTTCCATTTTATTTAGGACCGCATTCTCCAATGCTATATAATATAAAAACTGGCTATGGGGTCGCTAGATTTCCTCAAAGTGAAATAGTTTATTTTATCTCAAATGCACAAAGAGTTGCGGAAGAGGGATTACCTTTTGTATTTACTAACGGGCATGCAAAAAACAGTATTACCACTTTTTATAATAATTTAGATGATTTAAATGCCATTGATTGGGGTATGGTAGTGGAAAAACAGTGGAGCCCGATTCAGGGAGATAGAGACCGAATGAGGCGTAAACAGGCTGAATTTCTTATTCACACCCATGTGCCCATAAGTTTAATAGACGGAATAGTTGTATATAATCAAGAGAAGTTTAACTTTGTTGATACCTTGATGAAGCAAATAGGATTAACTATTCCTTTATCAATCAACACAAATTTGTATTACTGATGATTAAGTATGTTACAGGTAATTTATTAAGTGCTGAAGTAGAGGCTTTAGTTAATACAGTTAATACCGTAGGTGTTATGGGGAAAGGAATTGCTTTGCAATTCAAAGAAAGTTATTCGGAAAATTATAAAATTTATCATAGAGCTTGCAAAGCAAAAGAAGTTGTGCCGGGCAAAATGTTAGTTACTGCTACTAACAAATTTGACGGCCCCCAATACATAATTAATTTTCCTACTAAAACTGATTGGAGAAAACCTTCTGAATATTCATACATTGAAGAAGGATTAGTGGATCTGGTAAAAGTAATTAAGGAACTTAAATTAAAAAGCATTGCAATTCCCCCTTTAGGCTGTGGGAATGGAGGTTTGAACTGGGATAGAGTAAAACTTATGATGGAAGAAGCATTAAGACCTTTAAATGAAGTTGAAGTTTCTATTTTTCAGCCAGACGAGAATGTGAAACAGCTATTAAAAGAACAAGATTCAAAAAAAGAAACGAAACTAACACCTGCAAGAGCAATGTTACTTTATTCTTTATTTTATTATGAAGGTTCAGGAGAACCGGCAAGTGTATTTGTTGCAAATAAGTTAGCTTATTTTATTCAGCGTTCTGGTGAAAATTTGAAACTTAATTTTGTTGCGCATCATTATGGGCCATATTCACCACAAGTGGAGCATGTTCTTTATGCTTTAAATGGTAAATATATAAAAGGCTTAGAACAAAGAGAGGCGAAGCCATTTGAACCACTTTTAATGAACTATGAAACCTTAGATGAAGTTAAAATTTGGGTAAATGAACAGCTTACAGCTGAGCAAAAACAAAGGTTAAAATCTGTAATGAAATTAATTGATGGTTTCCAATCTGCATTATCGTTGGAAATATTAGCAACAGTTGCATTTTTAACTAAGGAAAATCCTTCCATGGGGGTAGATGAAATTTATCAAAAAATTGAAGAGTGGTCAGAGCGTAAAAAGAATTTAATTAAAAAAGAATATGTTTCTATTGCTAAAGACCACCTTGAAAATTATGGTCAGCAGTTAGCGTTCGCATAACTTGTTTTATTTTATTCGAAACCGGAATAATTTATTAATAAAATCCCCTCCAATAACTATTATCAGAGGGGATTTCTTAATTCAAGAAAAGTTCAGATCTAGAACTTTGAAGCGTAATTGTTTCTAACATTTCGCATAATGAAGCTATTTAGACCAAACCCATTTTCGGCTAGTTGTTTCATTTGTTCAATGTTGTGCCTACCAGCACTGATATAGGTGTATTTATATACAGAGCCTGTACTAAACTCCACAGTAATGGAAGTCGCATCAGAAACATATCTTCTAACTCCTGAATTACCACTTAAATTTTTGTAGTAAAACATTTATTATAAAGTTTAAATTAATAATTAAGAGCCTGAGTTTTCTCAGGCTCTACTTGATTACTTAACAGCTTTCAATACCACTGCAACGGCTGTAATTAATACAGCAGCAATTACAATAGCATTTACAATCTTAGCTGCATCTCCGTGTACGGTAGCACAAACTTTGCCAGCGCACACTGTTGCGTTTTGATTTTTCATGTTGTAAATATTTACCATGCAAATTCTTTTTAGTTAATAAATTCCTTCACTCTCAACCCGGAAGGTTCAGGTTTTTGAAAGAAAATTACTTTTCTTTCCTTACGCCTTTGTGAGGTTTGCCGTTTTGATTTACATCAATAAAACGACCAGTATCAGAGTCTCTTTTGACCCACTGATCAGTTTTAGGGTTATAAACCTGACTACGCTCACGCACAGCGCCTTGACGGTGTCCGTCTCCTTTTGGTGGATTTGTGGCCATGATTTGTAATATGTCTTGATTAGGCTATTTGAAACTAAGGCACCTAATCATCGGCCTGAGGAATAAATTTGGTAGAAAAAAACATTTTTCTACCTTAGCAGCCGTTAAAGAAAATCCGAGACCAATCTTTTTTTCTTTTTTGACTACTCCGAAGCTTTATTCCATAGGCTTCGGTTTTTTTATGAAATAAAAAACCTTCTTACATATTCACAGCAAGAAGGTTTCTTATTAAATAAATATGTTTTCGTTTATTTACATTTTCTAATACCTGCTGCGATTAATTTTTCAAAAAATCTATCTAATTTACGAAGGCAGGCACCCCTCTGTCAAGAATACAACTGTTTAGTTTTCAACTACTTTTAAACAGTGGGAATTGTCGTGCAATTTTAAATCGCATCGTTATAAAATCAAACAAAAGACACTTTTTTCAAAAAGTGTCTTTTGTTTGAAAAGGTGAAAGTGCCTGATTAAGAAACAAAATCACCCAGTTAAATTCAAACAAATGCCAGTAAAGTGCATTTACTGGCATTTGTTTGCGAGGATTTCAAAATATTTTTCAACGTGGGATAATAAAACATGCAGGTTTCGTATAAATAAGAAAATGACCTATGAAACAATTTAAAGAATTTGAAGAGTTTGCTAAAGGCAAACTAATAAAAGTAAACAGTGGAAATACTTGTGTTATTTATACAAGAGTATCAACCCGAGAGCAAGCAGAAAATAACATGAGCCTAGATACTCAAAGACGAGCCTGCGACAGCTATGCAAGGAAGCATGGATACAAAGTAATGGCATACTTTGGCGGAACCTATGAAAGTGCGAAGACTGATGAGCGTGAAGAGTTTAATCACATGCTTTCTTTTGTGCAAAAAAGCAGAGAAAAAATCGCATTCATTATTGTTTACAGCGTAGATAGATTCTCTCGCTCCGGTGCTAATGCAATATACATTACAGAGCAACTCAAGCACAATGGAATAAGCGTTGTATCAGTAACACAGCCAACAGATGTATCAACTCCAAGCGGAAGCTTGCAACAAAACATTCAATTCATTTTTAGCGAATATGATAATCAGTTAAGAAGAGAAAAATCAATGGCTGGAATGCGGGATAAGTTATTGCGGGGCGAATGGTGCGTAAAGCCTCCAAGAGGTTATGATATTGTAACAATAAACGGCAAGCGATCTATTGTTTTGAATAAGGAATCAGAGTTAATCCGAAAAGTGTTTTTATGGAAGTTATACGAACGGCTATCATTAACAGAAATTCGGGACAAATTAATAGCGGGTGGAATGAAGGTTGGGCATAGCTATATTTCAAATCTTTTGCGAAATCCATTTTACTGCGGCATCCTTTCTAATAAATTATTAGCAGGAAAAGTAGTAGCCGGGAAGCATGAGAAATTAGTATCACAAGAAATATTTTTAGCAGTTAACGAACTGCTGAAAAACGAAAAAAAGAATCAAACAAAACACACGAGCGATAATGAAAATTTACCACTCAGACGAATGATAGTGTGTGCAAAGTGCAACACAAATATGACCGGATATCTGGTAAAGAAAAAGAGACTGTATTATTATAAATGTACTCGATTAGGTTGTTGCACAAACAAAAGTGCAGTAGTTATCCATAATCTGTTTACTGATCTATTAAACAACATCCGCTTAGATGAGAAGAAAAATCCCGGAGTAAAGAAAAAGTTTGTAGCGAATTTTATTAAAGTTGACCACGTCAACGAAAAAAGCAGAGGTATTTATAAAGCTAACCTTACTGTAATAAAGCAAAAACTCGAGACCATAGAAGAACAATTTGCTCTAGGAGAAATTAATGAAAGCATTTATAAGAAGTACAAGGTTAAACTTGAGAAGGAGAAAAATGAGGTTGAAATTATGATAGATAAAACCAATGCCGGATTAACAAACCATAATTTGGTTAAAAAGGAAAGTGTCGAAATAATCTCGAAATTGAAAGATATTTGGCTAAAAGGCGATCTTCAAACCAAACGGATCATTCAATCTTCAATCTTTCCGGAGGGCTTGGTTTACGAACATGGGGTTGTACGTTTATTGCCTAAAAAGATGGCGGAAGGTTTTTACTTTGCAAAGGAGGAACAACCCGTAAAAACGGTTTCCTGAGGTGTCAAAACGTTTCGCTTTTACGGCTTTTATCCTTTGGTGGCGGGGGATTGGGCAAAGTTGAAAGAAAAACCCCGCAAAAGCCAAAATAATGGTATTTTTGCGGGGAGAAAAAGTCAAACTAAAACTAGAGGTCTTTTCAATAACCGAACAGGTGCTTTTTTATGCCAAGGAAGTCGGCCACAAACCGCTTCGATGTCATGCAAACCCGTTCTACTAAGCGAGGCTTATAAAAGAGCTTCGCTTTTTTTTAATATGAGGTATAAAAAAAGTGGTTATACCAAGTTCAAATATATTTTAGTTTAAAGATACTTAGGTAGTTTTTGTTTAGATGACGAAAAAATCTTTGCATAGCCATTGCTACGCAAAGATTTTTTTGAGGAAGTATAACCGAAAAATAACAAGTAGATTGGGCTACAATATATTTATACTTGGTATTAAATATTTTAACTACTTTTTTATTAGCGCTATGCTTTATCTTCTTTCCTTGATTTTTTTGGCTTTGATTTATGTGTCTTTACTACAACTTTGTCTTCTTGTTTGTCGTAGTCAACTTCTAGTTCATCGCCCTCACTCAAACTGCTTTTAATTATTTCTTCGGCCATAGGATCTTCTAAATATTTTTGTATAGCGCGTTTTAATGGTCTGGCGCCATAGTTTACGTCGTAGCCTTTTTCTACAATAAAGTCTTTAGCTTCATTTGTAATTTTAATGGTGTAGCCTAAGTTATTAACTCTACCAAACAATCCATTAAGTTCTATATCAATGATTTTATGGATGTCATCTTTGCTTAACGAGTTAAACATAACAACATCATCAATCCTATTTAAAAACTCAGGTGCAAACGCTTTTTTTAATGCGTTTTCAATTACACCTTTTTCGCTATCGTCTTTTGAATTTTCGCGTGCCGAAGTTCCAAAACCAACTCCGGTACCAAAGTCTTTCAACTGGCGTGCTCCAATATTACTTGTCATAATAATAATAGTGTTTTTAAAATCAATTTTTCGTCCTAAACTGTCGGTAAGTTGGCCATCGTCAAGCACTTGTAACAGCATGTTAAACACATCAGGGTGCGCTTTCTCAATCTCATCTAACAATACTACAGAGTATGGTCTTCTACGAACTTTTTCGGTTAATTGCCCGCCTTCTTCATAACCAACATAGCCCGGAGGCGCCCCGATTAAGCGTGTAACAGCAAATTTTTCCATATATTCACTCATGTCTATTCTAACAAGTGCATCGTCATTATCAAATAAGTATTTTGCTAATACTTTTGCTAGTTGTGTTTTACCAACGCCGGTTGGTCCTAAAAAAATAAACGAACCAATAGGTTTGTTAGGATCTTTTAGTCCTGCTCTATTACGTTGTATAGCTTTTACAACTTTGGCTAAAGCGCCATCTTGTCCAATTACACGTCCTTTAAGTAACTCAAACATTTTTACGAGTTTATCGCTCTCATTTTGATTAACTCGCTGAACGGGCACCCCACTCATCATACTAACAACTTCTGCAACGTTATCTTCAGTAACAATAACTCTATTTTGTTTAGTTTCTTCTTCCCAAGCTTTTTTAGCAGTTTCGAGTTGCGATAATAATTGTTTTTCAGTATCTCTTAATTTTGCAGCTTCTTCATATTTTTGTGAACGTACTACTTGGTTTTTTAATTCTTTTATATCTTCTAATTTTTTTTCTATATCAAGTATATTTTGTGGAACGTTAATATTAGTGATATGAACGCGAGAGCCTGCTTCATCTAAAGCATCTATTGCTTTGTCGGGCAAATGCCTATCGGTTAAATAACGTGCTGTTAAGGTAACACAAGCTTTTAAGGCTTCGTCGGTATAAGTTACGTTATGATGGTCTTCGTATTTCGTTTTAATATTGTTTAAAATTTGTATCGACTCATCTTGTGTAGCAGGCTCGATAATTACTTTTTGAAATCTGCGCTCTAAGGCTCCATCTTTTTCAATATATTGGCGGTATTCGTCTAATGTTGTGGCCCCAATACATTGTATTTCGCCACGAGCTAATGCAGGTTTAAACATATTGCTGGCATCTAAACTGCCACTGGCACCGCCGGCTCCAATTATTGTATGTATTTCATCTATAAATAAAATAACATCAGGGCTTTTTTCTAATTCGTTCATCACGGCCTTCATTCGCTCTTCAAACTGGCCGCGGTATTTAGTGCCGGCAACTAGGCTTGCTAAATCAAGTGTTACTACACGTTTTCCAAATAATACCCTGCTTACTTTACGTTGTACAATGCGTAGCGCTAAGCCTTCAGCAATGCTGCTTTTTCCTACGCCGGGTTCACCAATTAATATTGGGTTATTTTTCTTTCTACGGCTTAATATTTGCGAAACGCGTTCAATTTCTTTTTCGCGCCCCACAACCGGATCTAATTTTCCGTCTTCAGCCATTTTGGTTAAATCGCGTCCAAAATTATCTAGTACAGGTGTTTTTGACTTACTGTCGCTTGGCTTTTTTTGAGCCCCGCTTGAGCCAGAGCCCGGAAAGTTTTCTTCTCCTTCTTCATCGCCATCGCTGGGTGTAGCGTTTTCTATCTTAGAAGGGTTCTCGGTAAATCCTTCTAATTCTGCACGAACAGCATCGTAATCAACACCATATTTAAGTAGAGATTTTGTTACTACATTATCATTATCTTTTAAAATGCAGAGTAACAAATGCTCTGTTCCTATTTGTACAGATTTAAATGTTTTTGCTTCGAGGTAAGTAAGTTTTAGTGTTTTTTCGGCTTGCTTAACCAGCGGAATGTTTGCAAGATTATTTGATTTTCTTAACCCGGGAACAAGGCTATGCTCAATTGTTTTGCGAAAATCTTGAACATCTACGCCAAGGTTTTTTAGTAAGCGAATACCAACTCCTTCGCCATCTCTAATCATTCCTAACATTAAATGCTCAATGCCAATATAGTCATGTCCAAGGCGCAAAGCTTCTTCGCGGCTGTATGTGATTACATCTTTTACTCTCGGGGAAAATTTAGCTTCCATAAAAATTTTTTTAGTTCGTTAATTACTTTAGTATAAATTTACATATATAATGCCAAATCTAAAAATAACAACTGTTATATTACTCTAATAACTAAAATTAAGGTAATTTTTAACAAATATTTTGTTGATAATATTTTACTGTATGTCGTGAGTTTTGGGTATTTTAAGAGGCTTAAATTTTAACTTAATTATTAATTAATTTTACTTTAATAGTTAGGATATAGTTTGACAAAAGAGCAATTTATTAATATTAAAAAACGACAAAATTACATACACTTATGGCAGACGGAGAAAGAATTATTCCTATAAATATTGAAGATGAAATGAAGACAGCCTACATCGACTATTCGATGTCGGTAATTGTAAGCCGTGCTTTACCAGATGTTAGAGATGGTTTAAAACCTGTACACCGCCGTGTTTTGTATGGTATGCTTGAGTTAGGCGTAATGCACAACAGGCCATACAAAAAAAGCGCTCGTATTGTAGGTGAGGTTTTAGGTAAGTATCACCCGCATGGTGATAGCAGTGTATATAGCACAATGGTGCGTATGGCACAAGATTGGAGTTTACGTTATTTATTGGTTGACGGGCAAGGAAATTTTGGAAGTATGGACGGAGATGAGCCTGCAGCAATGCGTTATACCGAAGCAAGATTACAAAAAGTAGCAGAAGAAATGCTTGCGGACATTGAAAAAGAAACTGTTGACTTTAGACCAAACTTTGACGATAGTTTAACAGAGCCAACCGTTCTGCCAACAAAAATTCCAAATTTAATTGTTAATGGCGCTTCAGGTATTGCCGTTGGTATGGCTACAAATATGGCTCCTCACAACTTGGGAGAAACAATAGATGCAATTTTAGCTTACATTGAAAATAAAGACATTGATGTTGCAGGCTTAATGAAGTATATTAAGGCGCCTGATTTTCCTACCGGCGGCATCATATATGGTTACGAAGGGGTGCGCGAAGCCATGGAAACAGGCAGAGGCAGAGTTGTAATGCGAGCAAAAGCCAATATTGAACAAGTAGGCGAGCGCGAAAGAATTGTTGTAACAGAAGTACCTTACATGATTAACAAATCAGAAATGATTGAGCGAACTGCCGAAATGGTTAACGATAAAAAAATTGAAGGCATACGTGAAATTCGCGACGAAAGCAATCGCGAGGGTATTAGAGTGGTATATGAACTTACAAGAGATGCTATTAGCAATGTGGTACTTAATAATTTATATAAATACACTGCTCTGCAAAGTTCATTTTCAATCAACAATGTAGCTTTAGTGCATGGTAAGCCGGAATTGCTTAATATTAAAAGTTTAATACATCATTTTGTTGATCATCGCCATGAAGTTATTGTTCGCCGCACTAAATACGAATTAGCGCAAGCCGAAAAAAGAGCGCATATTTTAGAAGGCTTATTAATTGCTATAAATCATCTCGATGAAATTATTAAAATAATTCGCGAAAGCGAAAGCCCTGATTCTGCTCGAGAAGAATTAATTTCAAAATACAACTTATCTGAAATTCAAGCGCGTGCAATTTTAGATATGCGCTTGCGAGCACTAACCGGCCTTGAGCGTGATAAATTAAAAGCCGAGTACGATGATTTAATGAAAACAATTGCCGATTTAAAAGATGTTTTAGCAAATGAATCTCGCCGATTTGAAATAATAAAAACCGAACTTGCCGAAGTTAAAACTAAATACGCAGATGAGCGCCGCTCAGAAATAGTTTACGTTGGCGATGAATTACGTATTGAAGATATGATAGCCGATGAGCAAGTTGTAATCACAATTTCGCACTTAGGGTATATTAAGCGAACAAATTTAGCTGAGTTTAGAGCTCAAGGCAGAGGCGGTAAAGGAAGCAAAGGCAGCAGCACGCGCGACGAAGACTTTATTGAGCACATGTTTACAGCCTCAACACACAATTACTTATTATTGTTTACCGAAAAAGGAACTTGTTATTGGTTAAAAGTGTATGAAGTGCCGGAAGGTAATAAACAAAGCAAAGGACGTGCCATTCAAAATTTAATTAGCATTGCACCTGATGATAAAGTAAAAGCTTACATCAATATTAAAAATTTAGCAGACGAGCAATTTATTAATAACAATTATATTGTGCTTGCCACAAAAGAAGGTATTATAAAGAAAACAACTGTTGAAGCATATAGTCGCCCTCGCGCAAATGGTATTAATGCCGTTAGCATAAGAGAAGGTGATGTGTTGTTAGAAGCGGTACTAACAAACGGCAACAGCGAAATAATGTTAGCTACAAAATTAGGAAAAGTGTGCCGTTTTCCTGAATCAAAAGTAAGACCGATGGGACGTAACGCCAGCGGAGTAATAGGCATTGATTTAAACGATGAAGAGGGAGAAAAAAATGAAGTAATAGGTATGATTTGCATTGAAAACGCACAAAGTAACATCCTTGTTGTATCAGAAAAAGGTTATGGAAAGCGCAGTGATGTAGAAGAATACCGTATTACAAATCGTGGTGGCAAAGGCGTTAAAACAATTAATATAACCGAAAAAACCGGAAATTTAATTGGCATAAAAGTTGTCAACGATCAAAACGACTTAATGATCATTACTAAGAGCGGAATTACTATTAGATTAAATGTAAGCACTTTAAGAGTTATGGGGCGCGCAACGCAAGGTGTTCGTTTAATTAATATTGCCGAAAGCGATGAAATAGCAGCTGTTACAAAAGTAGATCATGATGCTGAAGAAGATGTTACTGAAAATAATAACGCATCAGATAACAGCAGTGATAATAATACATCTGAAACTCAAGAATAAAAAATGTTAATTATCATTATTTAAAATGTAATTAAAAAATAAAAACAATGTAGATTTACACACTCACAATAAAAATAAAATTTAAATATGAAAAAGATACACTATTTTGCCGTTTTATTTATTCCGTTTATAATGGAGGCCCAAAAAGCTAAAGTGCAAACAGCTTGGCGAGCGCTTAATGATTATGAAACAACGGTTAAAGAAGGAAAACCGGATATTGCATACCTAAATAAAGCAAAAGAGGCAGTTGATTTAGCGCTTCAAAATGAAGATACTAAAAATCAAGCTAAAACGCATGTTTATAAAGCCCGCATTAGTTACGCATACTATCAATACGAACTTACGCAAGAGCTTAAAAAACTAGAGCCTACCGTTCAAGATAAAAATGAACGTGTAATGCTTGCGTATGGCAACACACCCTTATCAAATTTTGAGTTAGCTAATGAAGAGTTAAATAAAATGAAAGAACTCGACCCCAAATATATGCAAACAATAATTGATGGCTTAACTAAAGGAACTAGTATTTTAAGTGAAGATGACTTAAAATTTGCAATGGTTGCGCAGCAAATAAAAATGGAAGCGGGAAATATTGCTAACGGAAAATATAAAGCAAAAAAATATGACGAAGCTGCTGATTATTTTTATAAAACAGGCTATTTAAATATGAGCCTGACCATGAAAAAAGATACTTCAAATTTTTATAATGCTTGTGTGGCAGCTGGAAAATCAAAGGTTCCGGCTAAAATAATTGAGTATAATAAAAAGATGATTGACTTAAAAATAGCTTCGCCATATAACTACCAAAGTATTTATAGCGCTAACTTATCAAAAGGAGACAGTGCAGCCGCACTCGAAATTTTGAAAAAAGGACGTACTGCTTTCCCTAACGATATGGATTTATTAAATACCGAAACAAATGTTTTTTTAGCTAAAGGAAAAAGTCAAGAGGCTTTAAACAACATAAACACAAGCATTGAAAAAGATCCTAAAAATGCAGTTTTGTATTTGGTTGCAGGAAATTTATACGACAATATGGCAAACCCAAAAGACAAAGCAACGAATAAGGAATTAGATAAACCAGCAAATTTTTTAGACTTATTTACAAAGGCTGAAACTAATTACTCAAAATGTATTGAGCTTGTGCCTTCTAATAAAGAACTGTTGTATAACGCTTATTACAATTTAGGAGCAATGTACAACAATTACGGTGGCTACATGCAAAATAAAAAACCGGCAACCATTACCGAAGCTGCTAAAATGCAAAAAGAAAATGAAGCTAAGGCCATGGAGTTATACAAAAAAGCAATTCCTCAGCTCGAAAAAGCTTTAGACGTTAAATCGGGCGATAAGCCTACAATGATAGCTTTAAGAAAGTTGTACTTAATAACAGGTAACGAAGCTAAAGGCAAAGAAATGAACGAAAAAATTAAAGGCGCAAAATAAGCTTGTGTTGTAAAACCTGAATGTGGCGTTGTCTCTAATGCCAAGCGCAAATATATTTTAGTATAAAGATACTTAGGTAGTTTTTGTTTAGATGACGAAAATTTTTCCTTTAAAATTCAACGAGGGCACTTGCGTTTTTTTAATAGTTGAATGTTGCGCCCTTTCACACGCTGAGCTTGCCGAAGTGACCGAAAGAACTGCTGATCCACTTCCTCTCACTCAGCAGAATTTATGATTCTGTGCTACAAAGAAATGAAATTCTTTCTTCTTTCTTTTGACTTGATTCATTATTTCATCTATTATGCCAGCAAGGGGGCTATAGAAATATAACCAACTTTATTAGCATAATATATTTTACTTGTGTTAAACTCAAATTTGGTTACCCATTATATCCCATATAGAACCGGTACCATCTTACTAAGCTGGTAAATTAAAAGAAGTCTTAGCTTTTAATTATTTTATACACAATTAGCCTGTCGTTAACACTAAGTTTTGCAAAATAAATACCTTGGCTTAAACTTTCTGTTGCTATCTCTGCTTTATAACGGCCAAAACTTTGCTTCTCATTTTCAAATACTGTAAGCATTTTTTTACCGGTAATATCGGTGATTTCTAAAGAACAATTAGCATTGTTATTGATAGTGTAAATTAAGTAGGTTAAATTCCCGCTTGGTTGTGGATATACCTTTTCAATAATGCCATTTTCGCCATTTTCATTTATTCCGGTAACAGTTGCAGTGGTCATAGATATATCGTCAATAATAGCCCAAGATCCTGTTGACGGAATGTGTATTCCTCCGCCATCAACTGCGGTGCCGCTTAAATAAAAGTCAACGAATAATGTGTCGTATGTAGTTGGCGAAATAGGAGGATAAGTAAAACTTGCGGTTATTTGCTTATAAACACTGGTGTTGCTGGTAGTAACATTATAACAATAATAATTTGTGCTTGAAGATGTATTGCCTTGATACGCATAGGGCTGTAAAGCCAAGGAATCACCCGGCATCAAATTACATTTATACCAACCACTAACAGTTAAAGGCTTTCCTGAAATTGAAAATAAACCTAAAACAGCCCCTTGCACTGTGTATGGTTGCCCGGAAAAACCTTTAATTAAAGCCGCATGATTGCCAGTATGAGCCGCTGAGGTATCTTTAATAAAATAAGTGTTGTAATTATAAAGTGAAGTATTCCAATTTAACGGCTTGCCACCGCTAACAGCCTCAAAGCTTGGATTTAATATCTGTGCGCTTCCGATAACAGCAGCGCAACAAAAAATTGAAAGTAAATTTTTTTTCATAAGAATATTTATTAACGTTATGCTAATTTAAATAATTTTTTTGTTAATAAAAACATTATTTAAATATTTCGACAGATTTATCTTTATGCTTTATGAATGAAACCAAGCTTTTTTTAAAAATTGCCGATTTAGTTAAAACTACAACTCAAAATATAAACGCTGTAGTTCAGCTACTCGATGAAGGTTCAACCGTTCCTTTTATATCTCGCTACAGAAAAGAACAAACAGGAAATTTAGACGAAGTGGCCATATTAACTATTAAAAATGAAATTGAACGTTTAAGACAATTAGAGCAGCGCAGAGAAACCATTTTAAAATCAATAGAAAGTCAAAACAAATTAACGCCCGAATTAGCAAATCAAATCTATAATGCAGATACCTTAAGTAAATTAGAAGATTTATATTTACCTTATAAACCCAAACGTCGTACAAAAGCTACAATTGCGCGCGAAAAAGGCTTAGAGGCATTAGCAAATTTTATTTTAGAACAAAAAAGTAATTTAGTAATTGAAGAAGCCGAAAAATACATTTCAAAAGAAAACGAAGTTTTAAATGTAAACGAAGCACTTCAAGGTGCGCGCGATATAATTGCTGAAAATGTTAGTGAAACCGCTTTAATAAGAGATTTAATAAGAGAACGATTTAAAAAAACAGCTACAATTAAAAGCCGTGTTATAAAAGGGAAAGAAGAAGATGGAGAAAAGTTTAAAGATTATTTTGAGTGGGAAGAAAAATTACACACTTGCCCAAGCCATAGAATGTTGGCTATGCGACGAGGAGAAAAAGAAGATGTATTAATTATTGATATTTCTATTGACAAAGAAGACGCATTGTATTTAATAGAACAGCAAATCATTAAAACACGCTTTGCTGAGTGCGTAACTCAACTTAAAGAAGCAATTGAAGATGGTTATAAGCGATTGCTCCAACCCGGAATTGAAGCTGAAATGCGCTTGTTATCAAAACAGCTAGCTGATACCGAAGCGGTAAAAGTATTTGCAGATAACCTCCGCGAGCTACTATTGGCATCGCCCTTAGGGCAAAAATCAATATTAGCCATTGACCCCGGTTTTAGAACCGGTTGCAAAGTAGTTGCTTTAAATAAAGAAGGAAAATTATTAGAAGAAACCGTAATTTATCCTCATGAACCACAACGCAAAAAACTTGAGTCAGAAATGATTATATTAGCTTTTCTTGAAAAGCATAAGCTTGAAGCCATTGCTGTTGGTAACGGCACGGCAGGCAGAGAAACAGAACAGTTTGTTAAAGCAATAGATGTTCTGCCAAAATCAATTCCGGTTATTGTTGTGAGCGAAGCAGGTGCATCAGTATATAGTGCTAGTGATGTTGCACGCGAAGAATTCCCTGATAAAGATGTAACCGTTCGAGGCGCTGTAAGTATAGGGCGCCGCCTATCTGACCCATTAGCAGAGCTAGTTAAAATAGACCCAAAGTCAATTGGCGTTGGCCAATATCAACATGATGTTGACCAAACTTTATTAAAAAATAAACTAGATGAAGTTGTAACTAGTTGCGTAAATGCTGTTGGCGTTGAATTAAATACGGCTTCAAAAGAATTATTAAGTTATGTATCCGGCATCGGTCCAAGTTTGGCTCAAAATATAGTTGAATATAGAAATAAAAATGGAGCCTTTACATCACGTTCAAAAATAATGCAAGTGCCTCGCATGGGTGAAAAAGTGTTTGAGCAATGTGCAGGTTTTTTACGTATTAGAGAAGGCATGCATCCCTTAGATAAAAGTGCGGTTCACCCCGAAAGCTACTTTATAGTTGAAAAAATGGCAAGCGATTTAAATTGCTCAATTGATGATTTAATAGAGCAAAAAGAACTACGTAAAAAAATCACTATTCAAAATTATATATCTGAAACAATTGGCTTACCTACCTTAAAAGACATATTACATGAGTTAGAAAAACCCGGCCGCGACCCAAGGCAAAGTTTTGAAATATTTAGTTTTGATGAAAATGTTCACGAAATATCAGACTTACATGAAGGTATGCGCTTGCCGGGAATAATTACTAATGTTACAAATTTTGGAGCCTTTGTTGATGTTGGCGTACATCAAGACGGCTTAGTGCATATTTCGCAGTTAAGTGATACATACGTTGACGATCCAAGTAAAATTGTAAAAGTAGGGCAAAAAGTTTGGGTAAATGTTGTTGAAGTTGATGTAAATAGAAAGCGTATAGGACTAAGTATGAAAGGCGAATCAAAAATTAAACCGCAAAGTTCAATTGCAAATAATGTAAAGGTTAAAAACTCTCAAAAAAACGCTACTGCCGGAGATATGCAAAGCGCTCTTGAAGCCTTAAAAGGAAAGTTTGGTAAGTAAAATACAAAAAGAAAGATGCGTAAATTTGGACTGGTGGGAAAAAAGCTAAACCACTCTTTTTCTAAAATTTTTTTTGATAAAAAATTTAAAACACAAAACATTCGTGATTGTGCTTATCAAAACTTTGAAATTTCTGAAATTAAACACATTAAAAATATTTTTAATATTGAAGGTTTAGTTGGTGTAAACATTACCAATCCATATAAAGAAGATGTAATGCAATATATAGATGCGTTAAGTAGCGAAGCAAAAGAAATTGGAGCGGTAAATTGTATTAAAATAGAACAAAAAAAAATAATTGGCTTTAACACAGATTGCTTTGGTTTTGCAACTAGCATAAAGCCTTTTTTAGAACCTCAACACTCAAGAGCTTTATTACTTGGCAGTGGCGGCGCAGCAAAAGCTGTAGCTTACGCACTTAAACAAATTGGCCTAGATGTTTATTTTGTTACATCAAAGCAAGAGAAAAAAAATAACACTGTTTTTTACTATTCCGAGCTAAATGATGTTATTATGAAAAGCTTTTTATTGATTGTAAATTGCACGCCCTTAGGCCTATTCCCAGATGTAAATTCAGTTCCAAATATTCCCTTTAATTATATTAATCAATCTCATTTATGTTACGACTTAAATTATAACCCCGAAGAAACTTCTTTTTTAAAAAAATCAAAAGAAAATGGTGCAACTATTATAAATGGCTACTCCATGCTTAAATTACAAGCCGAAAAAAGCTGGGAAATATGGAATGATTAGATTTATCAATTAAATGCTGACGCCAAGTATAATAGCATGTTCAGATGTATTTAAGTCTAAAGATGTTAAATTATTTTTTGAAGAGGCTAAAGCGATAAAGAACGAGTAGATTGGATTACAATATATCTGCACTTAGTATAAATTTTAAAAAATTAAATTTTTCCTACTACTTAATAAATCAGGCTCTATACGCTGTGCAAGCGTAAAGTAATTTGATTTATTTATTAAATCAAATATTATAAATTGTTGATGCAAAATAGTCTCGCCTTTCATAATTATAAAATAATCAATATAGGGCAATTCCTTAATTAATTTAAACGACTCGTCAACTTCAATTTCTGAAAACAAGTTTTGTTTTTCTGTAAATTCTATTTTCTTTTCAAATAAGGCTCCGACATTAGGAATAACTATGTATTCTATTAAAAAATCATCGTCATAAAAATCAAATAATTCAAAATTAAATAATTTTCCTCCTTTTAAATTATATGTTGTATTAGATGAAAATGAAAGCTGAATGTTTAAAATAGAATTTATAGCATAGATTACTTCTTGAAATGTTTTGTTTGACTTTAGGCCAATTAGCGAAAAATTTTCGTTATCTAAGTCGCTTTGTAAGCTATGTTTAGCCATTTTTATTTAAAATTTCGAGCGTTAATTGCGCTGCCTTTTGTTCTGCTGTTCGCTTGTTGTAATGCTCAAAGGTAATGTACTCAATCTCGTTAATAGTAATTTGAATACTAAATATTTTTGCACTTTTAAGTTGCTTTTCAGCTAATAATTTATACTCTAGTTTTAATTTATTTCGTTGGCAGTATATTTGAAGCTGGCTTTTATAATCTTCATCTATCTTTGAAAGCTCGTTTATGTCAATGTGAATTTTTAAAATTTTATTTACAATAAATGTTTTAGCTCTATCGTAACCTAAATCTAAAAATAATGCGCCAATAAAAGCTTCAAAAGCATCGCCATAAGCAGTGCTTTTAATTTTATCGCTTTCGCTTAATGTAGATTTAAAAAATTTTTCAAATCCAAATTTTAAAGCCAATGTTTTTAATTGAGTACCGTTTACAATTTTGCTTCGCAATTGCGTTAAAAACCCTTCTTTTTTTGTAGGATATATTTTAAAAATATATTCAGCAACAACGGTGCTTAATACAGCATAGCCTAAAAACTCTAATCGTTCATTGTTTAATCCAATTCCGGCGCTGCTACTATGCGCTAAAGCCTGGTAATATAAATTAAGATTTTTTGCTGGAAAGCCTGTTGTTCGTTTTATCCATTGCTTAAATTCTTTCTCGCTTAAAGAAATTCCTAAATTAAATTTGGATAAAATTGTTTTTAAAGGCAATTTGTCAATAATTAAATTTTTTAATCACAACTGCTGCATTATGCCCTCCAAAGCCAAAAGTATTGCTGATTGCAACATTTACTGTACGTTGTTGCATGGTGTTTAAGGTAAGATTTAATTTTTGGTCTATTTCAGGATCAGGAGTTGTAAAATTAATTGTTGGGGGAATTATATTGTTTTTAACTGCTAATATAGTGGCAATAGCCTCTATTGCTCCAGCCCCGCCAAGTAAATGACCCGTCATACTTTTAGTAGAGCTTATATTTATATCATAAGCATGACTTCCAAATACATCAACAATTGCTTTTAATTCTGCCACATCTCCTAGGGGAGTACTAGTTCCATGGGTATTAATATAGTCAATTGTATCGGGTGTAATTCCGGCATCTTTTAAAGCGCGTTGCATTACTAATTTTGCGCCAAGTCCTTCGGGGTGAGGTGCTGTAATATGGTGTGCATCGGCACTCATACCTCCGCCAATTACTTCGGCATAAATTTTTGCACCTCTTGTTAATGCGTGTTCTAACTCTTCAAGCACGATTGCGCCACCGCCTTCACCTAAAACGAAGCCATCTCTGTCTTTGTCATAAGGCCGCGATGCTGTTTCTGGCGAATCATTGCGGGTACTCATTGCTTGGCAGGCATTAAAACCGCCCACGCCACTTTCATTAATTGCAGCTTCGCTTCCTCCGCTAACAATTGCAATTGCCTTCCCTAATCGAATATAGTTAAATGCATCTATTAATGCATTAGTTGAAGATGCGCAAGCAGAAACTGTTGTAAAATTAGGTCCTCTAAAACCAAAACGCATTGAAATATGCCCACTGCATATATCTGAAATCATTTTTGGAATAAAAAATGGGTTAAAGCGCGGCGTACCATCGCCTTTGGCAAACCCAAAAGTTTCAGTTTGAAAGGTATCTAAGCCTCCTATACCACTGCCCCATACTACACCTACTTCATTTTTATCTATTGCATCGGCAGCTATACCACTATCGTTTACTGCCTGAACACTGGCAGCTATACCATAATGAGAGTAGGCATCTAGTTTTCTAGCTTCTTTTTTATCAAAATAGTCTTCAACATTAAAGCCTTTAACCTCACATGCAAATTGCGTTTTAAATTTAGATGCGTCAAAACGTGTTATTTTTACTGCCCCGCTTTGGCCTTTTATTAAATTATTCCAATAATCGTTAACGCTGCTACCTAAAGGAGTAACAGCACCTAGGCCGGTAACAACAACACGTTTTAGTTGCATAATGTATGGTATGGTGGTTAATTACGCTTTTGCGTTTGCTTCAATATAGGCAATAGCATCACCTACTGTTCCAATTTTTTCTGCTTGCTCATCAGGAATGGCAATGTTAAATTCTTTTTCAAATTCCATTATCAATTCTACTGTATCTAATGAATCAGCGCCTAAATCGCCTGTGAAACTTGCAGTTGGAGTTACTTCTTTCTCATCAACACCTAATTTGTCAACTATAATTGACTTAACTTTGTTTGAAATGTCTGACATCTTTATATTTTTATAATTCGCCACAAAAATAAAGATATAAGCGATATTTTAAAAAAATATTGTTAAAAAGAACGTCTTTTTTTTAACATAGCCGCATTATGTGTTGAAATTTATAGCATTAATACTAAAAAACCAATCATTTATATCTTCAAATTAGCGTGTAGCTTACGAACGACAAGAAATTTATCCTGTTTGCACTGAACATTATGAAATTGAACAAATGGAGGGCGACCACACTAAACCTTGGCATTTAGGCGGTAAGACAACAGCCGAAAATTGCCAATGAATTGCAAGGAAGATAACCGAAGAAAATCGGGTAAATAAACAAACGAGAGTAAATTTTACCTCCATTATTTGAACCAGCGTAAATTTTTGATGTTTTTGCCCTTACCTTAAAAACGAGCGTAAAATTTGGGTCTATAGCGAAAAGTGTAGGTAATTAAATTTTAATTTAGCAAAAATCAATTTTGAAATTCGAAAATCACCAATTTTTAATACCCAAAAAGCACAGATTGGTTTGAATATATATATTAACATTAGAAGATTCCTTATTTCTGTAAAATATCCTTAATATTTGGTTTAAAGTATAGTTCTGATTTTAATATTTTGCCATCTGCCCTATAAATTGGTTCTCCGTTTTTATCTAATTTACTCATATTGCTGCGTTGAATTTCATCAAATACTTCTTCAATTTTATGTTGTAAGCCATGTTTTAAAATGGTGCCAAATAAAATATAAAGTTGATCGCCTAATGCGTCGGCTATTTCAATCATATCCTTGTTTTTGCAGGCTTCTAAATATTCTTCGTTTTCTTCTTTAATTAAATTATAACGTAAGGTGTAATCCTTTTCTGAAATTAAAGTGAGTTCGTTTGCATTTCCAATTTTAAATTTATTATGAAACTCCTCAACATGTTTTATTTTGTCTTTTAAGCTCATTTTATTTTTTAGTGGTGGTTTTTATTGCTTTGTAATTTTGATTCAATTTTTCAACTACTTCGGTTGTTACGTCTAAACTACCATTACCCAAAAGTATTGTGGGCACAGTTTCGCTGTATGACATGATAAAATCATATCTCCCGTTGTTCCATTTTTGTAAAAATTCTTTTACCGTATGTTGAAATTCTTGATTTCTTTCAGCAATATATGAAGTTAAATTGTCCATTTGAATTTGTTTGTTTTGAGCATCTTTTTCTAATTGTTGAATTTCGCGTGCTTTTGATTCAAGTTCAGATTGAGGCATGATGCCTGCTTTTGCATTGTTTTGATATTCCATTACTTTTTTCTGATAATTTTCACTTAATGCTTGCACCGCTGATTCAATGCTAGTCTTGCGTGATTTGGCTTCTTTCATTAAATCAAGCATTTGTTCGCATTTTTCATTTAAAACATCAATGTTAACGTAGGCGATTTTTCCGGTGGGTGGCGTAGCTACTGATTCTATTTTAACATCGGGGGTTTTAACAGAGTCTTTTTTATTGGCAATTTGAGCTGTTTTTTGTTCAACACTTAATTTAGAATTAGATTCAACTTTAATAAAAAGATAAACAACAGCAAGTACTAAAAGTCCATTAATAGCAAGTAAAATTTTATTCATTTTTTTGTTTTTTGTTTTACAAATTTACGCTTAAAGGCCTATATTTAAAAGGACGCATAAAATATTGACAATATTTAACAAGGCATTATTTTTTTAAGCACTCTTTAATTTTGTCTAATTGCGTTTCATTTAAAAAACATTCTGAATTTAATTCTACCGCAAACCACTTGCCTACGTTGAGGTTTAATATATTTCTTTCATTTGTTATAAAATATTTTTGAAAATAACTGAGTTTATTCGAAGATTTATTAATTGCCACTTCAATTGTTTTATTATTGTAAAAATTACCAGACAAATAATCCGGCCATTTGTTGTAAAAATTTAAAAAAGGTAAGGCATAAAACAAAGCAATGCCTACATAAAATAACACATTTTGAAAAAGTAACGAAAAATTAAAATGTCTTTGTTTTGTTGTGCCCATGAATAAAAATGGAATAACTAGCAAAAAAACAAAATTCATAAACCAAATACCATAATCAAAATTAATTCCACCTGGAAAAAGGATGATTAATAAAAAAACATGTAATATAGCAGAGATAAAAACACCAATAAAGCGAAGCTCCCTAAACAATATTAAAGCACCACAGGCAATCAAATACGGGCCTACAAATTTACCGGCATTTTCAAAATGAGTGTAATGTTTATTACTTATCAAATGTTTGTAATATGCAACAATATTCAAATAACCCGATTCAGCAAAATTGTTTGTTATTTTAAATATGCCATTAAAAATATAAACCGAACAAATAATTATTTGAATGATGATAAATAAACTTGTGTGTTTATTTGGATTATCAACCCTTCCATTATAAAATAATAAAATAAATAAAATTAAATTATAGTAATAAAACCAAGGCTGCAAGCGATTAACATCAAGCAATACTAGTAAAATGTTAAATAAAATCGCAAAAACTAAATACACCCTTGGTTTGTCGGTTAAAACAGAAAAAAGTAAAAAAACGATACTCATTATAAACAAAGGTAAATGTATAAAACTCAAATCTATTTTAAAATTAAGCATAGGTACAGTTGGAAATTCGCGATTTTCATGCCATAAATTAAACGTTAATAACATTGATAAAATCAAGCCAATCGTTATAACAATACGGATGTTTTTTAATCTTTTGGGTATTGAGTTATTTAAAAACTTTTCTATTTCCATTTAAGTTGTTTTTATTCATTTAATTTTCCGGCGGCGTAAAAACATTTTTTATAATAATTTTCATTTAAATCGCTTATCATTACTCCCTTACTGGTACTCGAGTGTACAAATTTTCCATTTTTTAAATAAACTCCAACATGCGATATTGTTTTACCGTCGGTTTTAAAAAATAATAAATCGCCCTCTTCATAACTATCTCCTTTAATTTTTTTACATTGCTTATAAACATCACCGGCAGTACGAGCAATATTTTTAGTATAAACTTCTTTAAATAGGTTTTGAGTAAAGCAACTGCAATCTACCCCTGTTTTTTGGCAACCGCCATATTTATAGGGTACTCCATACCAAGCATCAATAAAACTGTACAGTTTGCTTTTCTTTATTTCGTGTTCGTTAATATTTAATTTTAAAGTTAATTGATTCTGTTCCGAAGGTTTAACAGTTTCATTATTTACTTTACTAGTTGTTTTTTGAACGTGTTTGTGATGCCTACATGACGATGCAATAATTGCAAAAAGTACAAAAACTAAATATTTAGAAACTTTTTTATTCACCGCTCTAAAATTAAAACCTTAATACTGAACCTATTTTGGTAAAAGCCGCAAATTTTATACATAGCTTTGTTAATTCAATAAATTTTATTTTTCAAATAAATTCAATAAATTTAAACCTTGCTCAGTTATTTTAAAATGGAAGATTTTTCTACTAAACCAACTAATTTGAAAACAAAAATTCAACAAAACACTTTGCTAAAAGCTTTTGAAATAATGTGTACAGCCAAAGCAATGTCTGAACTGTACGAATCAAACAAGGAGGTAACGGCAAAGTACGTGCACGCTACAAGCAGAGGACACGAAGCCATACAAATAGCGCTTGGCTTGCAGCTGCTGCCACAAGATTATTTAAGCGCCTACTATCGTGATGATAGCATGTTGCTCGCTATTGGCCTAACACCTTTTGATTTAATGTTACAGCTATTGGCAAAACGTAACGATCCTTTTAGCGGAGGCAGAACATATTATTCTCACCCAAGTTTAAAAAGAGATGATATGCCTAAAATACCACACCAATCAAGTGCTACAGGTATGCAAGCAATTCCTACAACTGGAGTAGCTATGGGTTTGCAATACTTAGAAAAAAACAATATGGCACCAAACTATAATGGGTTAAACCCGGTGGCAGTTTGTTCTTTAGGTGATGCTAGTTGCACAGAGGGCGAAGTAAGCGAAGCTATGCAAATGGCTGTGTTAAAAAAAATGCCTATTTTATACCTGGTTCAAGATAACGAGTGGGATATAAGCGCCAATGCTAAAGAAATAAGAACGCAAGACATTAGCGAATTTGCAAAAGGGTTAAAAGGATTAGAAATAAAAAGTATTGATGGAACCGATTTTATTTTAAGCTACAATACTATTAAAGATGCTATTGAAACAATTAGAAAAGATCGCCGCCCTATACTAGTTCACGCAAAAGTACCATTGTTAAATCACCACACGAGTGGCGTAAGAAAAGAATGGTATAGAAATGATTTAGAAGAAGCTGCAAAGCGTGATCCTTTACCAAGATTAAGGAATCAATTAATTATATCGGGCGTCGATGCCTCTGAAATTAAAAAAATTGAAGAAAATTCTCTCAAAAAAGTAGAATCAGACTATCAAAAAGCTTTAAAAGAAGAAGATCCTAAATCTGAAGATTTATTTTTACATGAATTTGCGCCTACACCTATCACTGTAGAAAAAGGAGAACGCTCTCCTTCAGGTAAACAGCCCACAGTAATGGTTGATAGCGCGCTTTTTGCAATTAGAGAATTGATGCTAAAACACCCGGAGTGCTTGCTATACGGGCAAGATGTTGGCGCTCGCTTAGGAGGCGTTTTTCGCGAAGCCGCAACACTTGCACAGCAATTTGGCGATCATAGAGTATTCAACACTCCAATTCAAGAAGCGTATATTGTAGGATCAACCGTAGGTATGAGCGCAGTTGGTTTAAAGCCAATTGTTGAAGTTCAATTCGCCGATTATATTTGGCCGGGATTAAACCAATTATTTACAGAAGTAAGCAGAAGCTGCTATTTAAGTAACGGTAAATGGCCGGTTAGCATGATATTACGTGTGCCAATTGGTGCTTACGGAAGCGGAGGTCCTTACCATTCAAGCTCTGTTGAAAGTGTATTAGCAAATATTAGAGGGATTAAAATTGCTTATCCAAGCACAGGAGCAGATTTAAAAGGCTTAATGAAAGCCGCCTATTACGACCCGAATCCGGTAGTGATGCTTGAGCACAAAGGCTTATATTGGAGTAAAATAAAAGGTACCGAAGATGCCAAAACGATAGAACCTGATGAAGAATATGTTATTCCATTTGGGAAAGCCCGCCTAGTGCTTAGCGCAGAAAATTCTAAAATAAATTCGCAAGCTACATTAGCAATCATTACTTATGGCATGGGCGTATATTGGGCAAAAGCAGCCGCAAAAAATTATGAAGGCATAATTGAAATTATTGATTTAAGAACATTAATGCCTTTAGATGAAGAAATGATTTTTGAATCGGCAAAACGGCACGGCAAAGTAATTATATTAACTGAAGAGCCTGTTAATAATGGCTTTGCACAAGGGGTTGCTGCACGCATTAGCGAGCATTGTTTTAAGTATTTAGATGCTCCTGTTAAAGTAATTGGTGCCGAAAACTTACCGGCAATTCCGCTTAACTCAATACTTGAAAAAACAATGCTGCCCAATGCTGAAAAGCTTTCTGAAGCCATTGTGCAGATATTAAACTACTAATTTTATTTAGCGTAAAAAATTAAGCAGAGGGTAAAACAATTTAATTATTGAGTGAAAAGGTGGTTTGAGTTATTAAAAAATTGAATATCCGCAATCTATCATAATCCTGTAATATTGGCAATAACAAGCCTTTCGAAGATTCGCTCACCAAAATATCGTCTATTAAGTTTGTAAACAAATTCGTTAAGATACAATTGTAAGT
>JAFDYB010000046.1 GCA_018267655.1 Bacteroidota bacterium | reverse complement strand
TAGATGTGGCAGGTAATGCGCGTGTGCAAAATAATTTAATTGTAGGTGGTGGCGTTATTATTACCGATAAAGTGCATGCTGCCATTACCGTAACCGCCTCCACTTTGCGTGCAGACTCCTTAATGTTGAATTCAACAAAAGGTATTTACGGCACCACCAATATTAATGGCGATGTGTTTGCCAATAATAAATTAACTGTAAGCGGCAACGCCGTATTTGGTGGAGTGCTTACTGCAAACCAAGGGCTTGGTTTAGGAAACAACAATGGTCTAAAAATTATTACCAGTTCAAATCCCGGCATTGGCAATATTTTAGCCATTGGAACCGGAGTAGCCGCTTTACCTTCAGGGGGTGCCATTAATGATCCGGCGCCTTGCGTTGTAAGCAGCATTATTGGCTCGCCAAGCTCATGGATGTATAACACATCTCAGGGCTACTACAATAAAGTTAGCTCAGGAACTAACAGCGCATACTACTCTCAATACATTAACCCCGGCACAGGCAATTCCTATATTGATGTAAGCGGCAGTATTAACGGCAGCACACCTGCTGCGTTATACATTAATCAAAATTGCACGGCATCTACTTATATTAACCAAAGCGGCGGAAATGTTTATGCCGGTGATAATGTGTATCTGAACTCAAATGTAACAATAGGAACAACAGCTTCTTATACAGGATCTGTTAAGGTTTACGGACAGCAAACTTTTTATGGAGCTAACTCCAACCAAAGTGTTTGCAGGGTACTTAATGCCGCTAGCCCCGCTTTTAATATTATTGCTAACGGTAATGTAAAAATTGGTAACATACAAACACCCGGTAATAGCAGTGATGCAATGCTTAGCATAGGGCAAAGCTCAAAAACAAATTTAGCACTCTCTTTAGTTGACAATACAAACCCAATGGCACCTGTGCCATTTTTTAATGTATTGGGCGATGGAACTACAACAATATATACCAATTATGCAACTAACTCCGGCAAAAGCCTTGTCGCTGTAAAAAACAACAACATTACCGGCACGCAAGCATGGAGCAGTAATGTGTTTGAAGTACAGGCAGATGGTAAAACTTTTATAGGCGGCCAGAGACAAAATGCGGGTAACCATACCAATGCTATGTTAAATATTTATGGTAAAACTGTTAGTACCGAAGTAGTTGTTACCCAGCAAAATTGGGCAGACTATGTTTTTGCTAATAACTACCCATTAAAAAGTTTAAACGATGTGGAGCAATACATAAAAGAGCACAAGCATTTGCCCAATGTGCCAAGCCAAGAAGAAATACAAAACGAGGGCTTAAACTTAGGCGAAATAAACAAAGTGCAAATGGAAAAAATTGAAGAACTTACACTTTACATTATTGCATTGAAAAAGGAGTTGGACGAATTAAAAAAAGAAGTTAGGAAAAAGTAAGCTGATTTTTACTTTGTTATGACTAAATTGAATTATAGTATAATTGTTTTTATAGCAGTATTGTTTATTTGTACAGCTTGCAATAAAAAACAAGTTGAGTGCCTTGACCAAGGAAACCCTGCTTGCCCTAACTACAACCCCTGCTACAAAAAAACAAATGCTGATGCTAGTTTTATAACTATGGAGGGTGTTGGCGGACAAGGATTTGAAGCAGATACTATTTCATGTGAACACGCAGCTGTTTTTTATGCAAAAAATAAATTGAATACTGGAAATGTATTGTCATGGCGCATACAAAGCGGTAGCTATGTTAGAAATTTTGCCCCACCATTTCCTGCATATAATGCATACAGTCCATATTTTTTTATTGGGGATACTGTTCTTCAATTTAACATATACAACGAAAACAATCCACCAACTGCTTGTTTTTACACAGTTACTTGTTTTTCAAATCTAAACAATGGTTCATGTAACATATATAAAACAGTAGATTCAGTTAAAAAAATATTTTACATGTGGCCCAAAGAATTCCCTAATGGCAATTATACCACCAACCCACCAAACACTTTTAGGTATAAACCCATTTGGGGTACTTATGCTGGATATAAACAAAGCAATCCATCAAAATTAGTGTATGTTACTTTGTTTGATACTGTTTTTGCTGCGCCATTTACTTGCGACATAAACAAAGAAGGGGCTATGTTGCAAAATGGAATTATTAAAAACTTAGCATACGACAATTATAGTAGCCAATTTCAAGATTTAATTAATGTTTATTTTGACAATGAATTTTTTAATGGGGCCTCTAGTGTTGTGTTTGGTAACTCTTATGGAAGTACAACTCCTATAATAAAAAATAATTCGTGCTATGGTAAAGGATCTTGCTTTAATATAGGATATCAAGGCTATGCTACACTCGACTATAATAACTCAAAAAAAATATACATCAATTATGCTTTTCAAGATACATTGAGTATGAATTGGATTAGCGACTATTTTGTTGGATATAAAGTAAATTAATTTAAAAAAGAAAAATAATGAAAAAGAAAATATTTTATTACATCGCAATTTTGCTGTTGGCTAATGGTAGCGTTTCAGCACAATGTTCAAATTCACAATTACCCGATCAGGTAAATTGCATCAACTCAGGGCAGTTATATACTAGCACAACCGACCCTAACGATAATTCTGCTTATAATTACGTTCAGAATACGTTCAATTTTAATCTTAATCCGAATGGACTTAATGGCCCTACTCATTTTAATTGGATGACTCAAAAAGATTTTACAGTATATACTATACCATCTACAACAAGCGGAGTAATATTTCATAGTCCTTTCTATCCTATTGGACTTAGTCCTGTCAATGGAGGTAGCGGTAACTCCAATATAGAAAGTTACGAGCAAACAAGCGCATCTTTAAGTTTAAGTGATTATCAAAAATTAAAGGCAATGGATGTTTTAGCAAGCGATGGCTGGGAATTATTAAAATATGATTTTGGTTCTCCGGCAAACCCTAAATCTCCCCCCTCCTTAGAAGGACTGGGGGTTACACTAAACAACACAAATACCAATGCATAAAACAATAAACAAACACGCAAATTCTCCCTTCCTTGGATGGCTTGGATTTTCTGGCGCTTTAAAACTTGCATTTTTTTGTGCTTGCATAGGTTTATTGTTTTTATTTACCAATTGCAACAAACAACAAACTTATGTAACCAAAACAGTTACGGATACAGTTAAGACAAGTTGGGTCTATGAAACTGCCCCTGGTGGTTTTTTAGTTAATTCATATGTAAAAAGTTGTGTTGCATATAATAGAGTTTGGTTTTTTTGGAATACAAAATGGTACATATTTTGGGTATGATTCGGTTGCTAAAGTTTGGGATGTTGGCTGGCCAAGTGGTTTAAATGGTAGTATTTTTTATTATAATCCAGTTATAACAAAGCTAGATTTTGGATTTATAGATTGGTATAATGGTCAATACATAGCTGCAAGTCCTATTTTACCCTTTGGCGGGACTTTTAATTTTAAAACTTCATTTGACACAAATTTTGTGAAGTTCCCTGAGCAAATGCCAACTAATTTGTTCTTAACAGATCAATTTGATTATAGCGATTCTGGTAGGGTATTACTTCCTGCAATTACAAAAAATAACGAGGTTTATTACTATTTGTTCGATCAAATAACGAATACAAGTAGTTATGTTACTACAATTACAAATTTCCATAAGTTTGATATATCCGAAAAATCAACTACGTACGCTAATTTAGTTTTTCATTTTAATAATAGGTTCTTTATAACTAAATATGATACAATAATTTTGATTAGAGAAGACTTTTCAACTAAAAAAATAACTGGCATTCAAGATGGAGTGGCTAGTGCATTTACCTATAGCAATAATTATTACATTACAACTTATAATGGAAAAATATATCAAAGTAGTGATTTAGGGGAAACGTGGTCTATAGCCTACACACTAGGCGAAGGGGTTAATATTGTTAATTTTGACAACCAATTAATTGGGTTTAGATTCAATCAATTATGGTTAGTAAACTTAACTCCAAGCGCCATTACTTTTAAGACAATATTATGTGACGGACTTGAAAACAAAATGATTACTAGTATAATTAAATACAATAACATCGTGTGGGTTACCACCAACAGCGGCGTTTTTGCTAAACCTTACAATAATTTTTACACATACAAACAATAAAAAACACTAAAAATGAAAATAAAATTAACATCAATACTCATTGCTTTAGTTTGCTGTCAAACAATAATTGCACAATGCGTAAACGGTACACATACCGATCCAACTGCAAGCCTTACACCTGCTAACGGAGGAGCAACACCTGCTAATAATACTTTTAAACAAAATACCTTTGATTGGCGCGGATCAAGTCAGATTATTGCGTCAGACGCGGCAGCATACACAAGCCCTTTTTATTCAGCAGTCAACCCTTCTTTTTTTTCAAATCAAAGTTTTAGCGACTATAATCCGAGTGACGGTTGGGAACTAATAAAACAGGATTTTGGATATTTTTATAAAAATGGAATGTGGAACGGCGGAACAAGAGCTTCGGATCCTCTCAGTCCATCGCCTGGCGCAGGATTTAATTTGCCGTATTATGTGTTGTATAACAAATTTACCTCTGTGCTTAGAGTATTTGCTTTTCTTAATAATAAAACTGTAGCATTAAATTCTATTAACATTAAACTCCGATTATTAACGAGCGCAGATTACCCAAATGCTACTTATACAACATCATCTAACCCAACTGAAATATATTATCAACCCAACATCAATGCATTGTTTAATAACTATAATGTAACGTGTACTGCATTAGATAAAAATACAACGATTACAGAAGTAGAAGCTCCGGCTATTTTTCCAGTTAACAATACTTCAAGTGATCACGAGTTTATTCATGCCGACTTTCATTTGTCTTACGATCCCTGCATTTGTTTGTTTCAATCGGGCTTTGAGGTTAGTTTTTACACCATTCAAACAGCTAATTTAACTTTAACAGGTAAGTATGCAGGCGTTGGAGGTATGGATGTGGCAAGCGTTAGTTCAAGCACTGCAACTTTGCCCCCCGGCGCAATAAACGGTTCAGGTGGCAGTGGCAATAATGCAGATTTTATTGCTTCCGTTTTTAATAATGGAGGATCGCCACAAAGCGCAATTCAAAATTATTTAAATGCGCAGCAAACTTACAATTATTCTCAAGATAACACTACTTCACAAGTATTAGGAATGCTTTCAAACTTTTTTTCTGCTACAAGCGGAGCGTCAGCAATTGTAGATCCCAGCGGAGAAACAAAAGATGTACTTGACGGAATATCAAAAGTTTTAAGTTTTTTTTCTGGCGATTTATCTTCCGCCCAAGCTACACCACCTGTAGCTGTTACCGTTGAATCTGGCTACCTCCAAGCCACAGGGCAAATTGTAGCTCCGAAAGAAACGTACCCAGGTGTAAATGCTAAAATTGGAGTACCAAGTTCTTTACCACCTCCAACTTATACTTCATTGCCTGAATATTCTGGCCCTGTACAAGGAGCTATATTACCCAATTACCCTATGTATAACGAGCCTGTAGGTATTTTTACTTTATTAAAAACACCCGTGATTACTAGATTTACCGCTACTAGTATTAATACCAATACTAATGCCCCATTAGTAAATACCATTTTACACACAAAAGAAGTATTTAAAACAGCTCCTTTAATTTATAAATTAAACCCGATAATTGATCAATCAAATTCAAAAATATATACTACTACTGAATTTGTAGGCAGTTACTACGATTTAAAAAATTTAATTTTACCGATGCACGCTAATGGGATTATATACAATAATGATGTAAAATTAGTTGGATTTAATGCACTATATGACACTACGATAATAAAATCTCACACTATTGTACCTAATTCATTCACGCTTGGTAAATCAAATATCTTATTAAGAACAGATCCTTTCCCAATTGATTGTTCGGGGCAAAATTATGCTTCAATTGTTTCAACATATTCTGCGTTTGCATTTGGATCAACCCCTGATACTAACAACTACTTTTTTCGCGTTGTTTTAATGATGGATTTAGTAACTTACCCCGACCAGTATGGCAAAAGACACAGAATAATGCGTGTTGAAAAATACGCAGCCGATGTGGTTGATACAAGTGCCGATTTTTCGCAAACAAGCCCTGGTAAAGATGTACTTTATGCACTGGCTACCGCAAGCACTAATTTAGTGCTGGTGCAAAACACCTACACCAATGCTGTTTGCGCAGCAGCAATAGATACTTTTTCGTTTGGCAAAATGAAAATAAACGGCAATCAATATTCTCCTGCATCAACGGGCACTTGTATTCCAAGTGTTAATATTATTGCCGAAAAAGAAATAGACGTGCAAGGCGAGGTAGTTATAAATTCAGAATTTGACTTAAAAATACAATCCTTACCTTCTGTTTTTAATGGCTGCAACAACCCTACTCCAACTCTTACAATGAGCCCAAGCGATTTATCGAGCTATTGCAAAGGAGGCACATACCAAGGTGCAACGTATGCTGCAAACCAACAAAGTAGCCGTTTAATTGCAATGAATAATAAAAAGAAAAATTCAGAAGCACAAAATGCGGCTTCTACAAGCAATTTTAAAACTAAAAATACAAGCAGTTTTTCTGTCGGCAACTCCGAGTACAAAATAGGCATTTACCCTAACCCTACACAGGGCAAGGTAAGTGTAAATGTATTTTCGCCCACACAGCAAAATGCGGTACAATTAAGTATAGAAGATTTAACCGGTAAAATTGTGTTTATGCAAACCCTTGACCTAAATGCGGGGCTTAGCCACAACGAGTTAAATTTATTAGATTTGGTAAACGGCGTATATTTTGTAAAGCTAAACGATAACCAAGGTAAATTGATAAAAGCAGATAAATTGATGTTGAGTAGGTGATGACAAAAAAATGGAATTATTTAAAGATATAAAATATAACGCTCGTCGCTCTGAACTCGTTTCAGAGTCTGTAGCTCAGATTCCGAATCATTTCGGAATGACATTTACTCGTCTTGAAAGCGCGCAAGCCAAAGGCGTTTCGCTGAGGGTGCGAGGGAGTGAATTAATTTTTTTACTGCAAATTCATCGAGGGCGCTTGCGTTTTTTTAATGCGCTTTACTTGTTGAACCTTGGCGCATTAAAAATTACCTTGAT
>JAFDYB010000045.1 GCA_018267655.1 Bacteroidota bacterium | reverse complement strand
GTTATAAAGCTCTACTACTTTATATATTTTACTCTTTGTTACGCCTAAAAATAAAGCATATTCCTCTGCTTTTTTATTAGGGTTAAATGATACAGAAAGTAATATTTGCCAGTAACTTCTGTGATAAATGTGGCACAAGTAGATAACTTAATTGACAACTCCGAAGTTGTTAAATGAGGTTGTAGTTGTAATATTCGCATATTACAAATATATTCATTTTTAATTATCTTGTTAGCGGTTTAGTATAACTTAAAGTCATAACTAGTGCAAGTGTTTTTGTAGGCAACAACTCAATATCCTACCTTAATCAATTTTTGATTTAAGCAATGCGTAATATAGAATACAACAAAGTTATATTAAAAATTACCAATAGCCTTTTGATAGTTTATGTTTGACAATAAATAATCGTACACGGCTTTAATATAATTTTGTTCTGCCATATTTAACGATCGGTTAGTTTCTAATAGCTGCGTATATTGCAAAGAACCTACTTGTTGTTGTTGCTTTTGGTTTTCGTAAATTTGTTTTGATAAGTTGTAATTGCTTTTGGTAATTTGCATATTTTGTTGCGAGTTGTTTAGCTCGGTAGTTGTTTTTTGAATTTCGTAATTTACATCAGATATTTTTTGTTTCAAATTCAAATCAGTTTGCATAGCTTTTATTTTTTGTTCGTGTATGCTGCTAGCGTTTTTAAAGTTTGATGTAATGGGTACATTTAAGCGCAAACCCATGTAGTTAAAGGGAGTCCACCATTGTTTTAAACTATAATCTAAATTAGTATAGGTAAATTGTTGCGAGTAGTTAGCGTAAAACGAAAGCGATGGAAGGGCATTTTGCTTGGTTTTATTTATCTGCATTTTATTTATTTCTTGTTGAATTTGCAATTGCTTTATCTCTGTGCGGTTGTTGGCATCTGTTTTGCTCGACAAACCATTTAGCGTTAGGTTTTGCGAGTTAAGCGTATCGGTTAAAACAAGTTGTGTTTCGGCAGGCACGTTAATTTGGTATTTTACGTTATCTAACGCCAATGCGTAGTTTTGCTGTGCTTTTTGTGTTTCTACTTTAGCATTTTCGTAATCAAGTTTTGCTTTTAAATAATCGTTTTCAATTATAGTGCCTAATTTGTATTTTCCAGAAGCAATTTCTGCATACTCTTTATAGCGTTGCTCTTCATCTGCGGTAATTTTAGCTTGCAAATCTTTTAGTAATACATTTAAGTAAGCAAAAGCAATGTTTTCTTTTATGGTATTTTCATCTTGCTTTACACGCTCTTCTGATAAAGCTACATTACGCTTTGCAATTTTTGTATCGGTGGTTATACCCGGACGAAAAATAGCTTGGTTTAAATCTAATCCAAAAACCGCTAAACTTTTTGCGCCTAAGGCAATTACCATAGCATCTGGACTAAAAAAATGGGCAGGTACATAGGTGCCTTGTAATTGCGGGCTATAACGCATATTGCCCACGCCAGATATTTCGGGTATCCACTCTTTTTTTGTTTTGCTTACTTCGCTGTTAGAAAGTCCTACGTTAAACCTCCGCGATTGTACGTCAAACCTGTTTTTTAATCCCATGTCAATAGCCTGTTGTATGCCAAGCGATAAGCTGCTTACATTTTGTTGCTGTGCTTTTGCATGTATCGTTAACAGCAATAAAATTGCTACAACTCTTTTTACACTTATTTTTTCTTTTAATGCAATATTCATATTTCTTACTTAATTAGTGATCGCTTACGGCTTCTAATTTTTGTCCTTTTTTATATTTAATCAATAACATAACGGGCGCACATAATAGTACTATCAAGCCCAACATCAAAAAAACATGGTCGTAGCAAATAAGCATTTGTTGTTTAGTAACCAGTCCGTCCATTACCATATTAGCAGCTTTAGTGGCTTCATCGGTGCTATATCCTGCCGATGAAAATAGTTGCGAAAAAGTATTTATTCTTTCTGAAGATAGGCTACTGTAATCGCTTATGTTGGTTACCATATTACTTCTTACATCAGCATTTTGATTATCGAGGTAGATATTAATTAGCGCCACCCCTATTGCCCCACCTAGTTGGCGCAACATATTTGATAAACCTGTGGCTTGTGCTAAATCTTTACCTTTTAAACCTGCAACTGCTAAGGTTAATGTGGGCATCATCATAAAAGCCATACCAACACCACGCAATATAAAAGGCCAAAAGAAATTACGCTCGCTTGAATCGGGACCTGAAAACGATAATAAAATTAAAAAGGTAGAGGTAAACGAAAGCCCGGTTAGCATCATAATTTTTGGGTTAGTGTCTTTAGAAAGAAGTTTGCTAACTAAAATCATTCCTACGGCAGTTGCTAAAGCACCGGGTATCATAAAAGCGCCGGTTTGTGTGGCAGTCCAACCCAGTGAAACTTGTGTAAACAATGGAAAAATAAAAACCGATACCGTAAGGATTAGTCCAACAATTACATTTAAAATATTTCCCATAGCAAGATTAAAACTTCTGTATAAACGAAGGTTTACTGCGGGATAATCAATAGATAATTCTCGTATCACAAAAGCAACAAGCCCTACCATAGCGGTTATAAAAAAGAAAATAATTTCATCGCTTTCAAACCAATCATTAATACCACCTTCTTCTAAAACATATTGCAGCGAGCCAATGCCAATAATTAAAAACACTATACCCCACCAATCTATTTTATCGGGGCGTGTAACTCCGGGAAGATTGGTAACATGCCTTGATGCCAAAATAGCTGCAATGGTTCCTATGGGTACATTAATAAAAAATATCCAGTGCCACGAAAAATTATCCGTAATGTATCCTCCTAAAACGGGTCCAACGGTAGGTCCAATAATAATTCCCACGCCATAAATAGCCATTCCTTTACTGGTTTCTTTTGGTGGAAATGCGCCTAAAATAATTGATTGCGCTGTTGATAATAAGCCGCCACCACCAATGCCTTGTATAAAACGCCAAAAAACTAATGTCCATAAATTGGCAGATAGGCCGCACATTAACGAAGAAAACGTGAAGATAATTACCGATGCTGTAAAATAAATTCTGCGCCCAAACAAATTTGATAGCATACCCGAAAGCGGAATAACAATAACATTTGCAATGCCATAGGCTGTAATTACCCAAGCAATTTCGGTTGTGGTAGCACCAATGTTACCACTTATTTCACGTAAAGAAACATTTACAACCGTTGTATCAATAAGTTCTAAAACAGCACAAGAAATAGCTGTAATAACTAATATCCACTTGGCAGCTCCAGTGGGGTATGCTTCTTCGTGTTCTTTTTTTGGCAACACGTTTACTTCGGCAGTAGCTTCCATTTCTTAATTTACAGCAACCTTAACAAAAGCACTTAAACCCGGAAAAATTTCTGTGGCTTTTTCTTTAGGAAAATTAGTAATTGAAATACGGAGAGGGAAACGTTGCGATATTTTAATAAAGTTACCCGTTGAATTATCTGGAGGAAGCAATGAAAATTTTGCGCCCGTAGCCCCTGAGTACGAATCTACTTTGCCCGTTAATTTTAAATCGGGATACGAGTCTAATTCAATTTCAACCTCGCTGCCCACTTTAATTTTATTTAATTGTGTTTCTTTAAAATTGGCTGTAACCCAGTACATATCTGTATTAATTACCACACACAGCGATTGACCCGTTGTAACATATTGCCCCTGTTGCACACTGCGTTTGCTAGCCACACCGTTGCATGGCGCTAGCACATAGGCATACGATAATTGTTTTTTTGATAAAGCAAGTTCTGCTTCGCGCTGTTTTATTTGTGCTTTAGCAAGCTCTATTTGGTTCTGATCGGCTTTGGCTTGCGCTTTTACACCAAGCGATGAAGATGTTGAAGATGCCTGCTGATCTTGCGAGCGAGCGTATTCTGCTTTTGCAACCACTAAATTAGATTGTGCATTATCAACTTGTTCTTGCGTTGCTCCTTTAATTTTTAAAAGTTCGTTTGTTCTATCAAAATCTTTCTGCGCTTTATCTAGTTTAGCTTTAGCGGCTGTTGTATTTTGCTGATTAGATTGTGTGGTTTGCTCTGAGGCATTAACGTTTTCTGTACTTGCAGAGGCTCTGTTTTCTACGGCTAATAAATTTGCCTGAGCATTTTCTAATGCGGCTTCGGCTTGTAGCTCTTTTGCTTTTAGCTCATCAGTATCAAAAATTAATAAGGTATCGCCTTTTTTTACTTGTTGGTTATCTTCAAAACGAATGTATTTTAAATAGGTTGTTACACTAGCACGAATGGGATAAATATCGCCATCTAACTGGGCGTTATCAGTTGTTTCGTATTTTTTACTGGAAACAAAATAAATTACTCCTACAACTACAATAACCACAGCTATAGCACCTATAATTAATCCTTTTTTTTGCTTTGGTTGTTTTTCTTTTTTCGACTCCATATTTTCTTATTTTATTACTTATTAGATAGCATACTGTATAAATTACTCCACGCTGTTTTTATTTCTTTTCTAATATCGTTGTGGGTTTTATTTATAATACAATGTATGCCTATTCCTTTACTAGCGTATATAAAAAGTTTTGCAATATCTTTATTACTACTGGTTGATTTTATTTCTTTGTTTTTTTTGGCAACAGCAATAATATTTGTCCATATAGCTAACTCCTTTTTTTGCAACTCTTCTCTAAGTTTTTTAAAAGCAGGGAGCATTTTTATGGCATCAAACATTAAAAAATAATGATGAAGAGTGATTGCTTTTTCTTTATTGCTATTTTTTATTTTAGATGCATCTACCCTATTTTTTTTCTCTTTTAAAAAATCGGCACAAAAATCTTTTAATGATTTTTTTGAAAACGCATAATAATTTGGAGTAATTAGTTCGGTATAATAGTGGTTAATAACCTCTTCAAACACTTGCTCTTTGCTATTAAAGTAATGATAAAAAGCCCCCTTAGATAATCCTGTTTTTTGGACTATTTCTTGCATGGTAACCTCTTTAAACCCTTTTTCGATAAAGAGGTTAAGCGATTTACTTAAAATCCGTTCTCTAGAATCGTTCATTGTAATATATGTTGTTTATTATAAAAAACCGACCGTTTGGTTTGCAAAAGTAACTATGTTTTATAAATCAGAAAAATTTATGTAGTAAAAATAGACAAGAAGGTACTGACCGAGGGTAAATATGCTTAAATAGTCGGTAAATAAAAAAGTTAAGGCTCTTTGCGTAATTTAATAACACATAGAAACGCAAGTGCTTTAATAATTTAATAGCCAGTATCTATCTCAATTTTTTAATCTGTTGCTTTTAAAACCAAAAAGAGGAATAATTCTTTAAATTCAGAATTATTTCTAAATAAAGGATTTTTGTGAACTTGGCGTTTAAATTAAAATCAGAATTAATAGATCTTTGAAATAATGCTAAATAGCATAATAGATAAAGTGCCTAAAAATTAGACACTGTTTTGTTCATTATTTCATATTACTACAAAAAATAGCAATTAAATACTATAAAACGTATTAATTTTGAATCATGCATCAATATATTACAACTCATAAGGGAAGAGGTGCTCAAATAAATACCTCCAATAAATTTACTGCAAGTTATTATACGCAATCGCATGCAGAAGCAATTGACGATGTTTTTGAAACAGATAAAAAAACAGAGGTTATTTTTACATATCCAAAAAGCATTATTAATAAACTCGAAAGCAAAGATGTTGGTTTAGAATATTCATTAAACCCGTACCAAGGGTGCGAACACGGCTGCACTTATTGCTACGCTAGAAACTCTCATGAATATTGGGGTTATAGCGCCGGGATTGACTTCGAGCAAAAAATTTTAGTAAAACAAAATATAAGCGAGTTGCTTGAAAAACAATTTAAAAGCAAAAACTATGTGGTTAAACCAATTATGCTTTCGGGTAATACCGATTGCTATCAGCCATTAGAAAAAAAATACGAGCTAACTAAAAAAGTATTGCAATTGTGTTTAAAGTACAAACACCCTGTTGGTATAATAACCAAAAATGCGCTTGTGTTACGTGATTTAGAGTTGCTAAAAGAATTAGCACAACATGATTTAGTAAAAGTTGTAATTTCTATAACCGGAACCGATGAACATTTACGTTTAAAGCTTGAACCAAGAACTTCAACCTATGCACAGCGCTTTAATACATTATCCCAATTAAGCAAAAATCGTGTTCCTTGTGGAATTATGATTGCTCCAATAATACCCGGTATTAATAGTTTTGAAATTCCAAAAATAATGGATTTAGCAAGTAAAGCAGGCGCAACATCTGCAAACTATACTATTGTTAGATTAAATGGTGCCATTGGCGAAATTTTTAAAGATTGGTTAACTAAAAATTTTCCGGATAGGGCTACAAAAATTTGGAATCAGATTAGCGAAGCTCATGGTGGAAAGGTAAGCGACAGCAGGCCCGGTGTACGTATGAGGGGTGAAGGAAAAATTGCTGAAAGTATAAAGCAATTGTTTACTATATCAAAAACCGGCTATATGAAGCAAGAAGATAACTTTAAATTTAACACCTCTTTATTTAGCAGCAACATTTTTAATGGGCAATTAAATTTATTTTAATCAAACTCGCCATCTTGATTTTCTGTACTTTTTGTTTTTTTACTGTTTACTTTATACACTAAACGCAATAAAAAATATTGTTTAATTATTTGTGTTTTAGTATCAACAATAGTATTAGTGCCAATGGTTCTGCTGTTACTGATATTTTGGTTTAAAATATCGTTTCCCTCAACCGACACAGTAAGCGACTCATCGCTAAAAAACGATTTACTAAGACTTGCATTAACAATAAAATAAGTAAGGTTATAACCAGCTGCACGGTTGCCATTATTTTTATAATTTGCATCAGCCTTAATTTTTATTTTTTTAGGCAACTTAAGCATCACATCACCAGATAATCCCCATGTGTAATAAGGCTTTAAGGTTTGTAAGGTTATTGTTTGTTTAGGAATATTGTAATCGTATTCGCCGTTTATACTAAATTCAAAATTAGTGATGTATTTGTTTAAACCCAAATTTGGGCCAAGACCGTAGTTTTCAGAAGTGTTTAAGGCGTTGTTGATATATGATAAATTTTTAGAGTAACTGCCACTAAAACTGGCGTCTACTTTTAAAAACTTTTTTAAAATAGGGAAACCTCCACCACTCCACACATTTGCGTTAAAAGCACCATTTACATTAACCGGGGTGGAAATAATACGCCCAAAATTATCAAAACTCGATTTATAAACGATTTGATTATTGCTTTGATACAAATACCCACCGGCATACATATTTACATCGCTTATGCCTTTATAAAAATAATAATTTATATTTAAATTGTTGTTGTATGATGGTTTTAAAGCCGGGTTTCCTACAGTTAAACTGTTGGGGTTGCTGTTATCAACCACCGGTTGTAATTGCTGCACGCTGGGCGGTGAAAATGTTGCATAATAATTCGAAAAAAAGTTAGAGCCTTGATTAATGCGATAATTAAACGAAGCGTTTGGCAGTATATTACTAAACGAGTTATTCAAATCTGAATTTAATGTTAAATTTTGATTGCGTTGGTATATATTGCGAAACGTAGCGCCTAAGCTTATTTTATACTTTTTTACTTCGTAAATAATTTTAGAGCCGGCACTATTTGTTGTTCTAAAATTTTTAAAATTATTGCTTTGATTAGGGTTTGTAAAATCAAAATTAGTGCCGTTAAAATCGTTGGTTGTGCGTTGGTTATGAGAATTGTCTTGAGAGATAGAATAATTGAAATTTAATTTGATTTTTTTTGTTATCGGCTCATTGTAATCTATAGCAATAGCATTGCTAATACTATTGCCCAATTGGTTACGGTGTTGAATGAGCGTACAATCGGGTTTTTGGCTTAGGTAATAATTAAAGCCCGTATTTAATGAGTTTGTGTTTATGCTGTTTTGATATGATGGTGTATAATTAAATACAAGTAAGCGATCTTTCTTTTTAAAATTTCTAGTAAGTTTTATTTGTCCGCCAAAAGTTAAAGAATTGCTATTACCTAAATTATTAATTGACGTTGCACGCGTTAGCACATTTGTTGAACTAGTAAATTGGTCTAACTGCAGGTTAGAACTTTTGTTTAAAGAATACTTAACATTGGGTTTGATTATTAGCTCGGTGAGCGAGTCAAATTTGTGTGTGAGTTTTAAGTTAGCTGTGTGAGTTTGATTTGTTGTGCTTGAAAAAGTGCTATCTGTATTATTATATGAAGTATCTGTTAAAAAATATTTTGTATTAGTTTGCTGAAATGTTTTTAATGTACTTTGTGCATAGGTATAATCTATATTAATTTTTGTTTTTTTGCTTAAATTATCATTAAAGTAAGTGCCGGCTTTTATGCTTTGTGGTATTCCTGTTCCTTGCCGGCTTGGGCCGCTAAAGGTATTGCTTTCAAAATCGTAGTTTGCCTGTTCGTTACTTAAACCATAAGATTGTGCGTCGCCATAGCCTACGGCTTGCTTTGGTGTATTTGCGGTTGTTGCAAATAGCGACATTTTTTGTTTGTTTTTAAATTTATTAAACATCAAGCTTCCCTCATAAAATTTTTGAAAATCGCTTGCCGCATCGGCTTTACCAAAATATCCCTTTTTGGCATCTTCTTTTAATTTAAGGTTCATTACTTTAACGGTTTCGTCTCCTTTGTCAGTTTCTTCATTTTTTTTATCGTAAACCTGTATTGTTTCAATAGCATTAGCATTTAAATTTTTGGTAGCAACAGTAGGGTCGGTGCCAAAAAACTCATCGCCATCAACCAATACTTGAGTAACTTCCTTTCCTTGCATCGTAATTTTTCCTTTTCCATCAACTTTTACGCCGGGTAGTTTTTTTAGTAAATCCTCAACATTTGCGTTTGTTTGCACTTTAAAACTATCGGCAGTAAACTGCAAGGTATCCCCTTTGTAATACATTTTTTCTTTACGGGCAAAAACCTCTACCTCTTTTAATTGCTGTGTTTTTGGCGGCAGTATAATGTTTTTAAAATTGTAGGCAGTATCTTTTTGATTGCACACTAATAAAAATGTTTTATCTGAAAATTTAGGGTGCGAAATTATAACCAAATAAGTATCAGCGAGGCACTTTATAGGATAAAAAAAACCATTTTGATTGCTTCTTGTATAAGTTACTAATGAGCTATCGTTAAATTTTAAAAGCATGAATAAGGCATTTGCTAAACCGGTTTTTGATAATGAATCTGAAGGAGCCATATTACCATGCAAAGTGATTTTTTGTGCGCTTATTACAAGTGAAAGAAGCATAAATGCACATACGTAGCGGATAATTTTCATTTCAAAATTTTGAGAGAGTAAATATATTATAATTCGCACAATATAAATACAAGTTAAATAAAAAATTTACTTAGTTTGATGCCACTTACAAGTGGCTTGTATTATATTTCAATACAAAGTTCTTTTGGTAGTCAAACAAAAAAAATAATTATTAATCATTAAAATTTAAACAGATGAAAAAAAATTTATTCCTTTTAATTTTTACATACATAAGCAATATAACTTTTGCTCAAACACAGTGGCACATTAAAATGGCGAAACAATAAGCATACATGTATGCAATAGAATAATTTTATAGAAATTCCCACCTAAAATGCTGGATTTAATTTTTATAAATTTTACCTGAATAGGTGGTAGTTCCGCATTTAATATTGTAATAATAAAAACCTTTACTAAAGCTTTCAATTTTCACTATTTCCCTATTTTTATATTTACCTATAAACATAACTTCTGCTCCATTTGTATTATAAATACTAACACTTGCTTCGCTATTAGTGCCTATATCAAAGTGTACTTCATTTTGCGATGGATTTGGGTAACATTTAGTTGTGAATAATTCACTAAATAAGTTATTTTCTATAGCAGTAAGGGTAGATTGATTACCATTTTTATCCACCTTCATAACAAAGCCCTCTCCAACATTTGTGTATGTTGGGCTGGCTATGTTATAACGCATACCGCAAACAACTACACCACTGTCATTTGTAGCAGATAATGCAAACGGATTGTAATAATAATTTGTATCACCGTAAAATTTATTCCACTTAACAACATTGTTTGTATCAACTTTACTTAACATAATTTTTGTTTGAATATTTTGAGGTATTTGAAGATATGTTGTAGAATTCAATCCACTATTAAAGCAGAATAAACATAGCCGTAACGCGAATCAATAGATTTTTGCGAGAAATAATAGTAGCGTTCATCTACAAAAGGTTTGCCTAAAACATTAGTAGATTCAACATTAAGTGTATTAACATCAATTAAGCTTTGGGGATTTTGAAAGTCAAAAGTTGTTCCGGAGGGAGAATTAATTGCGTTTGCATAGCCAAATAACATAAAGCGCTTGTTACTAACAGGTGCAAAAAGAGGGGTTAATCCAATTCCTAAAGTTTGTGTTGCTCCTGTATAAATTTGAGCAATGCTGTCAAACTGTTTCGTTTTTTTGTACATTAAATGTTGTATCTAAAACACTAATCCAACCATTTGCAAGAAGGGAAGATTGTGTAGGATTAAGATAAGATAAATACAATTTATTATTAATTGGGCAAGCATCAATAATCGCATAAACACTTATAAAAGTAGAATCTAGTTTATTCAGATTAAAGTCTAATTTAAAAATTTTTGCCTGATTGATATTTATTTGAGAAAAAGAATACAAAGCATCGTTCAACTTAATAAGTTTACAGGCGTAGTAAAGAAAATTTGTTGTAGTATGGGTTGCTGTATCTAAGCTCTTTATGGCTTGTATATTAAAATTTAAATCAATTTTAATAATAGTAGTAACGTAAACAGCGGTATTACTACTATAAAGATTTATTTTATGACCAAACACATAATAATTATTGTTTGATTTTATAATATTAACAATTTGAAAATTTGGCACAAAACTATACGTAGTTATATAATTTCCTAAATGGTTTATTTTAATTATTTTAGAGTTAACTATGGTAACACTGTATTGTGGGTTTGATTTCCCACTGTTAACCGTAACATAAATGTTATTTAAGCTATCGTCTGTTATGTTTGAAAATCTAAAATCTGTTGAGTCAGTTACATTGTAAATTGTTGCGGGCAATACGTTTTGTCCAATCGAAAAAAAAAACATATTAAAACTTTAAATAAGAATAAACCCCATTTTTTTTTCATACACAAGTAAAGTTAAAGAAATTTAAAGAGATATAAAAATGCAACCTATAAATAGTAAGCCTCCAATAGTTACTACCGCCAAACCTTTATATATTTTTTTTATTTTCATTGATTTTAATTTTTAATATTCACTTGCAAAAACAATAAAATATGCGCTAAGTCGTATTAAAAAAATTTAATTTTTTTATGTATCTTCGATAATGCTTTTGCACAATAATTTTAGCTTATTACACAAAAAAAAATTTTTTTGCTTGTGTAGTATTTGTTTTAAACTACTTTTATCGCAAGATGCTACAATTACTGTTTGGAAAGATAGTGCAATTGGTGCAATTTGGAATAAAGCCACATCAACAGTAGCTTACAATAAGGCTGATAAAAATGGAAATTTTAAAATTTATTTATCCGACTCGCTTGGAAAAAACGAAGCACCACTTACATTTTCAGCTTGGAAAAATGATAGACATCAATGGGTTGAAGAGTGGTATCCTTCGGGTAAATATTTATTTTGCTACATTGAAAAAGAAGAGTATGTGAAAGAAAAAGGCCATAAACGTAAGCAAGTTGATGCTACACCGGGTTATGGCGCATATACTGATTTGTGGCTCGTTTCAAGAGATGGAAAACAAGCGTGGCAATTAACCAATTTACCCAATAATTACAATAGTGGAATTATACACTCTGCTATTTCAAGTAACGGTAAATTATTTGGATGGAGTGAGCGGATTAAAGCGCCCAATTTTTTTGATATGAATTTAGCAGCAGGGGCCTATGTGTTTAAAATTGCTGAAATTGAACTCGATAGTGTACCTCACTTTTCAAATATAAAAACATATCAGCCGGGCAATAAGCTAGCCTTAAATGAGCTAGAAGGAATTTCAAATGACAATACTACAATTTCATTTTATAGCAGCTTCGAAACAAAAAATATTTTTAAAACCCCAATCTACACATTAAATATGCTTAATGGCAGTATAACTAAACTCACAAATGAAAGCTTTGCACAAGCACCAACTTATACTCCCAATGGCAATAAATTTATTTACATGACCGGTTTTGAGTGTGATATTTTCCCTTTTCAATTACAAGGCGCTGATTGGTGGATAATGAATACAAATGGCTTTGATAAAAAACGGCTTACATACATGAACAAAAAAAATCACCCTCACTCTGTTAACCGCTTTAGATTAGCCGGCTCTATTTCATGTATGTCAAATAATTCTTTTTTAGGGGGCGTTATGACGAAATCTCTTGGCTTAACCGGCTATACCGTAAAAGTAATTTTTAGATAAAATTAATACAAAAACAGTAAAGCTAAAATCATTTTATCATTCTAAAACGTTTAAGAGAAACAGCTTTTTATATGACACTTAATTTAACGAAATTCAATTGTTTTTTTTTATAATTTCGTGTAAGTTTATTAAAATAGCATAATTTAATAAATTTTTTTTGTTTTACTAAAATAAAATTATTTCACTGTATGAAAAAAACAATTCTTTTTTTATTCTTATTTATGGGAACTATTGTATTCTCACAAAACAACCAACAGCTTAATAGATTCAAAAAATGCTCTTATAGTTTTACGGGAGAGTTAAGCTCAGAAAATAAAATAAAGTTAGAAGATAGTTTTAATGACTATAAAGAAATAAAAAATGCTAAAGTAAAATATAAACCTGATAATAAGAGCGGTGAAGTAGTCTTTGAATATATAGAACCAAACGCTACAGGCGAGGGCGATAAAAACACATTTAGTATCGTTTCATTAAAAGAAACCATTTTTAAGTTTAACTTAATACCTCTTGAATTTGTTACATACTAATATTTAATTGCATTTAAAATGAAAAAAATTCTATTAATTCTATCTACGCTATTTGTAATTCAAACTTCTTATTCTCAAAGCGACAATTGTTCTGGAGCTCCAGCCATAGCAAATACATCTAATTGTTCGAGTCCTACCGGTGGAACATCAGCCGGAGCAACACTTTCTTTCCCCGGGTGCGTTGGCAATGCAGATGATGATGTTTGGTATAGTTTTGTGGCTTCGGCAACATCGCAATCAATAGTTATAGTTGGCTCATCAGGCTACGATGCTGTTCTTGAAATATTCAGTGGCTCTTGCATGGGATTAACTTCAATTGCCTGTGTTGATAATACCGGAATGGGCGGAACAGAAAACACAATGGTAAGTGCCTTAACTATAGGAGCAACCTATTATTTTAGAGTTTTTCATTATTATGCAGGAAGTGGTTCTAGCTTATTTACTGCCTGTGTAACAAATGCGCCGCCACCGCCTTCAAATGATAATTGTACAGGCGCAATACCTCTTTCAATAGGTGCAACTTGCATAAACACGCCCGGAAATTCTTATGGAGCAACACAATCATTGCCGGGCTGCTCAGGAACAGCAGATGATGATGTTTGGTACAGCTTTGTAGCAAATAATTATACTACAAATGTTACTGTTACGCCATCGTCAAATATGGACGCTGTATTTGAAGTTTTTAGCGGTGCTTGCGGTGCTGTAACCAGCATGACTTGCGTTGATGCCGCCTTTACAGGAGGGACAGAAAGTTCAGTTATTTTAGGTTTAACTCCTGGTACAACATATTACGTAAGAGTGTATGATTATTACTCAACGGGTGGTTATCCTTTTAATATATGCGTAAACAACACAACCGTTACAGGGCAGCCAAACGATAATCCTTGCGGTGCAATACCATTGCCTCCTGTTACCAGTAATTGTAATTATATGCAGTTTAGCAATATAGGTGCAACTGCAACGCCAACTACATTGGCTCCGGCTCCATATTCATGTGCTGGTGGCTCTCCACCTGCAATTGGGGGTTATACTACAAATACAAAAGACGTTTGGTTTTCAATAGTAGTGCCCCCTAGCGGAAATATATATATTACACCGCAACCTAATTTGGGACCCGGATTTATAAACGATGGTGTTATGGCTTTATATAGCGGCTCTAGTTGCAGCTCTTTAACACAAATTAAATGTGCTGACGACAATCCTTCATATCCTGGTACAGCAAATGATTTATTACCTTATATTGCGGCAACCGGCTTAACCCCCGGTACAACTGTTTATTTAAGATATTGGGGCTTTGCTACGGCACAAGGTAGTTTTGGTATTTGTGTACAATCTCCCACAAATGATAATTGCTCTTCGTCATTATACATGTGTAATTTAAATGGTTACGCGGCATCAACAAGCGCAGCATATACACCTGACAGGCCATGTAACATGAGAGGCGATGCTGAGTTTGGAGCAGGATATACATGGTCTGTAAGTACAACTCCTTCAAGTACGCTTGCTTTTGGTATGGCAGGGCCTTGGGGCGTAGGTCAACCAACAAACCCTCTTTCGCCAAAATATGATGTTTCCATTGATAATAACTCTTGGATACAGTTTACCGCAGCAAATACAAACGCATCTTTTAGGGTAGATATTTCAAATTGCTGGGTTGGAAATTACCCGTCAGGAGGCTTGCAAATGCAAGTTTTTAGTGCAGGATCGGCTTGCTGTAATTTTATGCCAACCAGCGATTTTAAAGAAGGCAGCTCAACTTTTACTATTAATGCTAATGGATTAACCACCGGAAATAATTATTACTTAATGGTAGATGGTTATGCCGGAGATATTTGTAACTATACAATCACTGCGCTAACAGGCGTTTCTTTTCCAAACATCAGTGCATCAACAAATTCGGTTTGTCCGGGTGGGAGCGTTACTTTAACTGGACCTGTGGGGGCAAGCAGTTATACATGGTTGCCAAGTGGTTCTACAAGTTCTGCCATTACGGTAAGCCCTGGTTCTACTATTACATACACATTAATTGCGGGTGGTGTTTGCGGATATAAACAAACTATGTCAAAGCAAATTACGGTAAACCCTACACCCAATGTATTAATTAACTTGGGTAATCCTGTTTCAACGTGTGGCACTCAAACAATTACTCTGGCAGGAAGTGGAGCCTCAACATATAGTTGGAGTACCGGCTCAACTTCATCTACAATAAATGTGTCACCTGCAGCAAACACTAGTTATACACTGGTAGGCACAAGTGCCGCAGGTTGTAGTAATGCTACAGTAGTAACTGTTACGGTTAATCCTATTCCTTCCGTTTCGTTAACTGCAAGCTCAAATAGTATTTGTTCGGGTTCATCGGCAATTTTATCGGCATCAGGGGCTTCGAGCTATACTTGGAGCACAGGCTCCAACGCATCAAGCATTTCTGTAAATCCGCCATCAGCAACTACTTATACTTTTATTGGCTCAAATAGTGCAGGGTGCACAAAAACAATGTCAGTAAACATAGGGGTAAATTCTTTACCAACCGTTAATTCTACGAGTGCTTCTGTATGTTCCGGTAAAACAGCAACTTTAGTTGCAAACGGTGCAACCACTTATACATGGAGCAACTCAACTATTGGTTCATCTAACGTTATCACTCCCTTAGGCACAACAAATTATACGGTAATTGGTACAGCAGCTAATGGTTGCACTAATCAATCGGTTTCGCAAGTAAGCGTAGTAGTGTTGCCAACTGTTACAGCTGCTTCATCAACATTATGTTCAGGTTCAACAGCAACCATAAATGCGTCTGGGGCTAACACTTATACGTGGAGCAACGCGTCAAACGGATCTAATATTTTAGTAACACCAACAGTTAATACAAGCTATACAGTAATAGGAACAGCTTCGAGTGGTTGCTCAAATACAGCCATTGCCATAGTTACGGTTGTAACTATTCCTAAATTGACATCAACGCCAAGCGTTTCACCAAGTAATTGCTCTGCCAGTAATGGGTCAATTACATCGGTTGTTATTTCAGCACCCGGAAGTCCTTTAACATACACATGGACAAATACGTTTGGTACTAACGTTGGCAATACAGCTAATTTATATAATCAACCTTCAGGAACATATAATTTACAAGTGCTAGATAACAGTACTGGTTGTATAAATAATTTTGGACCATATTCAATTGTAAATCCAGGCGCTCCAAGTGCTCCTTCAGCCTCAGCTTCAGCTAATTCACTTTGCGCAGGATCATCAATAAATTTGTTTTCAAACTCATCATCACCGGGAGCAACATATAGCTGGAGCGGGCCTTCCGGATTTAGTTCTACAACTCAAAACCCTGTTATAGTTGTTGCAACAGCCACTATGTCGGGTGTTTATTCAGTTTATGCAACAGCTTCAGGTTGTAGTGGTTCAGCTGCAAATGTAACAGTTGTGGTTCATAATAATCCTGTTCCAACAGCAACATCTTCGTTTACAAATTATTGTAGTGGCAATAACATAAATTTATTTGCCTCTAGTGCCTCAACTTATACATGGAGTGGACCAAACAGCTTTAGCTCAAACAATCAAAACCCCTCAATAGCACCGGCTTCTACGTTATCTTCGGGCTTATATATGTTGAGCGTAACAGATGCGTATGGTTGTACCGGCTCATCAACGTTAAATCTTACAGTAAATAATAACCCTAGTTTAATTTCATTTGCAACTTCAAGTAATGTTTGTTCGGGTAGCGCTATAAGCTTAAATGCAAGTGGTGGAAATACTTATGTTTGGTCTGGACCAAATGGTTTTAATTCATTAAGTCAAAACCCTATAATTAGCCCTAGCAGTACGTTATGTTCAGGTGCTTATTCAGTTACAACAACCAATACTATAACAAGTTGTAGCTCAAGTACAGTTGTAAATGTTTTAGTTTATAATTTACCAATTGTAAACGCAAGTTCAAGTTCTGCAAGTATTTGTACTAAATCAAGTGCTGTATTGAACGCATCAGGAGCAGTAAGTTATACATGGAGTGGACCGGCAGCATATAACGCTGTAGGAGCAACACAAACTATTCCAAACATGTCAACCTTAAATTCAGGTAACTATACAGTAACTGCAACAGATATAAATGGGTGTTCAAATTTTGTAATTATTCCTGTTTATGTTTTTCCTTCAACAACAATAAATGCTAATGCAGGAGTTGGTACAAATACGTTTTGCAGTGGGGCTAATATCAACCTATACGGTAATTCAAGCGCTTTGTCATACACATGGAGTGGGCCCGGTGGCTTTGCATCTAATCTACAAAATCCAACTATTAATAATGCAAATACGCTTTCGAGTGGGGTTTACACACTAATTGTTACTGATATAAATGCGTGTAATAACAGCGACACGGTGTCGGTTAATATAAAAAACACACCAGCATTAATTAGTTCAAACGGTGCTCAAACTTGCGCAGGAAAAAACGAAGTGCTAACAGCTAATTTTGGACCGGGGGTTTCAGTAAATTGGTATAATGATTTGTCATTATCTTCTCCGTTAGCTTCAAACACAAATACTTATATACCAAGCTTAACTACAAATGGCACATATACTTTTTATGCTCAAGGCACTTTAAGTGGTTGCACGAGTAGTGCGGTAGTTGTTATTGCTAATTATTACAATATTTCGGCTTCAATTTTAAGTTCAACGTTAAACGGAGTTGCTCCTTTGTCGGTTCAATTCACAAACACCAGCACGGGAATAAACGCAAGTAATAATTCTAATTGGTGGTTTGGCGATGGAAATAGTTCAAACAGTTATAATGCATCAAATGTGTTTCAATTGCCAGGAACTTATACTGTGCAATTAGTTGTGTCTAACGGATTATGCGCCGATACTGCAGACGTTATAATTAACGTGAATCCTGCTCTAGTTTTTGTACCGGAAATTTTTACGCCCAATGGAGACGGACACAATGATTTTTTTGCAGTAAAAAATATAGATTATTTTAAAGACAATGAATTACAAATTTATAATCGTTGGGGGAATTTAGTGTATAAAATGAGTAATTATAATAACTCTTGGAATGGCAACTCAAACGTGAGTGATAAAATAGGTGGAGGGAAATTACCTGCGGGGACTTATTTTTATTTGTTACAGTTAAACGATTCAAAAAAACAAGTATTTAAAGGTTTTGTTCAGCTTTTATATTAATTATTAAGCGTAATTATTGTTCTTGCGCACATCCTCAATGCAATATAGGCTTTTTAGATACATTCCTATTTCAATGCTCGAAGCACAGCATGCGTAAACAAAGGCGTTTCGCTGAGGCTGCGCAAAGCAAGATTGAAACAAGGTTGTTAAGCTTGTCGAAATACCCATTTCTTTACCCATCTGCTCTCCCCTCCTTAGAGGGCTTGGGGGTGGGTAAAATATAAAAAGTAAGCTGTATGTCTTCAAACCAATCTGTACTTTTTATGTTAGAATTATGGAACATCTTTGATTTTAAAATTAGTTAATTTTTTGATTTGTTTTGTGAGTAGTCGTAAAATTATTTCCGGCTTCAGACTTTGGTCTTTGATGACCAGTCTTTGTCAGAATAATTTTACTTACCAACAAACTATCTTGATAATCCTGTCTTCTTTTTTTTATGGTTTCTTGTTTGATTTTATTCCTCCTTTCTATTATTTGATTTGTTTTGCCATAATATTTTTGTGCTGGTGTTACGTTGTTTATTGATTCGTGATAACGCTCGTAGTTATAGTAATGCACTAATTGATTGGTCATTTAAAACATGACCACCGCATGATACGAAACTTTTTAAAGGGGTACATGGGCGATTACATAAATTGCGTACTCGCGGCGGCAGGCTTTAACCTAAAGAAGGTGCTGCGAAAATTAGCATCTTCTTTAAACTGCCAACTAAATTTGGTCTTATGCTACTGCTATGCCTTATTTTTACCAAAATATAAAAAAGTGGCTTTTTAAGGAAGGACTAAATATTTCCATGACTATTTTTTATTTATACAAATATAAGTATTTAAATGAATAGCTTTATTTTTATATTTGCGATTATATAAATAAATATGTTTATTAAAGCGCCCCTTTTAATTTTGTTTTTTTTATTAACGGTTCAAAATAGCACAGCTCAATACAACGAGCCTTTAAATAAATCAAACACAAAACTAGATTTATATGAGCTTAACGAATACCCTAACCACATATTCCTCTGCTTTTTTATTAGGGTTAAATGATACAGAAAGTAATATTTGCCAGTAACTTCTGTGATGAATGTTGGCACAAGTAGATAACTTAATTGACAACTCCGAAGTTGTTAAATGAGGT
>JAFDYB010000044.1 GCA_018267655.1 Bacteroidota bacterium | reverse complement strand
TTACAAGATCATTTGCGTGTAACTACCGGCTATTTTACCATAACAGGAGGTAATAAATTTTTTCCAACAGCTATGTTTGGCTTGGGAATTAATACCCAAACCCCCACTCAAATGCTAGATGTAAATGGCGGTAACATAAACCTAAAAACACCAACTTTTAGTTATATGATAAACAACCAACAATTTTTGTGGCATAAAGGCGGTAGCACCAATGTGTTTTTAGGAGTGGGTGCGGCTAATAACCATGCATTTTTATCAAGTGTTGGTAATATTTTTATTGGCAATAACAGTGGTTTCAGTAATACCGGAATGTCAATAACCTCTGGCTCAAACATTGCCATTGGCACAAACGCTGCATACAGCTTTAATAGCCAAAACGCTGTAATAATAGGCAGCGAAGCAGGGTACAATTTGCTTTCGGCACCAAACGTTATTCTTATAGGCAAAAGTGCCGGCCGCAACACAACTGCCTTTGGGGCAGCAAATACTTTTATTGGCGTTGAAACTATGCTTGCTTGTACTCCAGGGGTTGGCAATTCAACAACATTAGGATTTAGAACAGGCTATAACAATACCACCGGCGATGAAATAACCTTTATAGGTAACCTGGCAGGGAGCAATAACACCAGTGGTATGCGTGGTACATTTGTTGGTATTGCAGCAGGAAGAAATAATACAACACATACCTCTAACACAGCCATTGGCGCTGAAGCAGGCAATACATTTAATGGCGATACTAATTTAGTTGCAGGCGAATCAAGCGCATTTAAAGGTATTGGGCATAGCAATGTTTCACTTGGGCAAAATTCATTTTACAATGCAACATCGGGCGATTTTAATACCGTTATTGGTGGCAGAGCTTTTTATTATGCAGCATCAGGCACTAAAAATACAATTATTGGATATGGCGCCGATGGCACTGCCGCAGGAAGTAATTTAAGCAATGCCGCAGCCATTGGCTACAATGCGCGTGTAACCAATAACAATCACATGATATTAGGAAATAACAATGTTAATGTAGGCATTGGTTTAAGTGCTGACCCAAGCGGTCCGCAAAATAAATTAGAAATTTTTAAAGGCACATTAAGCAATCCTTTAAGTGGCTTGCGCCTGCGCGATTTAGCGGGAGCAAGCCCTTTACCAAGCAATAACCAAGTATTGAGCATTAACCCTGCAAACGGCGATGTAATTTTAACTAATTTATCTTCGGGAACATCAGGCTTAGGAAATGTGTGTGGTGCTTCAGCTCAAAATCCACTTACAAGCAGTTGGGAAATTCCTTTAGCAAACAATAATTATATCTTTAGCGGACAAGGGACTACAAATAATAATGTGGGAATTGGAACAAACTGTACGCCTGCAGCAAAATTAGAAATATTACAAAGCTCCGGAAACACGGGGAGTACAGGCTTATTAGTTACAAATACTGATGTTTCAGGCGGTTATTCTTCAAATATAAATGCTATTGGAATCAAGGCTGTTACTTCAAATAATAGTAATTGTTTTCCAATTGCCGGGTGGTTTGAGGCAGGAAATTATAATGCCGTTTGTAGAACAATGGCAATTTTTATTCCGCAATCGAAAGGAATAGTTAGTATAGGGTATTCATCACCGTCAATAGGAATGTCAAGTGGTACCGGGATATTGAATGTTAACGGATCTGCTGATTTTTCAGGAACAATATATCCATCTGATATTTCATTAAAAAATACAGTTACTAATATATCAAATTCATTACAGCAAATAAAACGTTTAAGACCGATTACTTTTAAGTGGAATAATGTTTTGGATAGTGGCATGGCAGGAACACACGCAGGTTTTATTGCGCAAGAGGTTGATACAGTTATTCCTCAATTGGTTAAAACTAATCCAAATACAGGAATCAAGTCATTGGCATATACCGAAATTATTCCTTATTTGGTAAAAGGAATGCAACAACAGCAACGCCAAATAGAAAAGCAAGATAGTATTATTACTGCCCTTACCAATAGCATAACTTCTTGTTGTAGCAGTAGTTCTGCTCGTTCAACGGGCTACACGGGCAGTAACCCTCGCCAATATAATATCGACCTTGGCAACGCAAACACCATCGTGCTTTCGCAAAACGTACCCAATCCATTTGCCGAGCAAACTACCATCAACTACAATGTGCCTACCGATTTTAAAACAGCACAAATTATTTTTAATACCACTGATGGGCGTATTTTAAAAGTACACAGCATTACTACAAAAGGTGCAGGACAATTAAACGTATTTGCCAACGACCTTAGCAGCGGCATGTACAGCTATTACCTAATTGTTGACGGTAATATTATTGACACTAAAAAAATGGTGAAAAATTAACCTATTTTTGACTTGGTATTAAACTACAGTGTAATTGCGCTTTTCATAAATATTTCCTGCCATCTTGAAAAAACAAAAAGTTTAAATAGTAAAGGATACATTTTTTGATCTGATTTTAAGCTTTTTATATTAACTGATGAATTTAAGAACCAAAAGTTAGCTGCTATTATTTCATCGCACATTACATCAAATTTTTGATATATCCATGAATTAAAAGGGGTTTCAAAACCTTTTTTATCTAAACGGTTATATATTAATGAAGGCAGCTTATCTTTAACCGCTTCGCGTAAAAAATATTTACTAATGCCATTTTTAATTTTTCTATTACCATCAAAAGAAAAAAGTAGTTCAATTAACTTAATATCATCTGAAAATGGGGTTCTAGTTTCTACCCCATGCCACATGCCGGCTCTATCCTCACATTTTAAAAATATTTTTAGTCGTGTTAAATTAATATCATTAAGCAAAACATCGTTAATTGATTTTTCGTGGTCGGCAAACTTTATTTTTTGAAATGAATTTATAAAATCTTTATTCAATAATTTTTTAGCGCTTGAGTTAATGGGATTGAATGTAGATTTATACGTATTGCGTAAAAATAACTTTAAGGGTTGATTAATTGATTTTTTTGAATTATTTAAAGCAGCAATAAATGGCGAAAATTTTGCGTTACGTAAATATGAATTCCATTGCGAAGAAAAATGGTGTGAATAACCGGCAAATAATTCATCTGCCCCTTGGCCATCTAACAATACTTTTATATTATTTTCTTTTGCTAATTGCATTACACGATGTTGTGCGTAAGTACTCGAACTCCAAATTGGAACATCTTGCGAATAAATTAAATCATTTATGTCGTTCCAAAAAGTAGTTACATCAGGCTCGATTATATGCTGAATAGCATTTGTTTTTAAAACAACTTCGTTTGCAAAATGCTCTTCATTAAAGTCATAATTTTTAAAAACAGATGTAAAGCAATGAATTGGTTTTTTTAAAATATCATGCATTATTAGGGCAATTGAACTGCTATCAATTCCGCCACTTAAACATGTTCCTACTTCAACATCGCTCCGCAAGCGTATGTTAACGGCATCGTAAATTGCTGTTTTAATTTTTTGAATGAGCTCGTTATCATCTAAACTTTCATTATTAAAATTTGGTGTTAACGCATAATATTTTTTAATTTCGAAAACGTGTGTGTTTAAATTATAAATCAAATTGTTTCCCGGAAAAAGCTCAGTTACTTCATCAAAAAAATTTTCTTCTGTTTGTTCAAGATATCCATTTAATAAGTAATTGTGTAAGGCTTCGTTATTGGCGTTTGCTTTAATTAATCCCGTTTTAATAAATGCTTTTTGTTCGCTTGCAAATGCAAATAAATTATGATTACATATATAATAAAAAGGCTTAACCCCCAGCCTATCGCGACTTATAAATAATAATTTTTGCTCATTATCGTAAATACAAAATGCCCACATGCCATTAAATTTCGATACACAGTTTTGCCCCCAATGTTTATAGGCTGCTAAAACAACTTCGGTGTCACTTTGTGTGTTAAAAGTATAACCTAATGCTTGTAATTCGTTCCGTATTTCAATATAATTATAAATTTCACCGTTAAATACAATCCAATTTTTTTGGTTGTTATCGCACATTGGCTGATGCCCTCCAATACCCCTATCAATAATTGCTAAACGGCGATGGAGCAAGGCAAGAGGATAGTTTTTAGTAACATTTAAAATACTTTTGCTAGGAAGATGGATGTATTTTGAAGATTGACTAATAGGAATAGAATTAAAATAGGGCGAGGTTGAATTATAATCAGACAGTAAAAACCCCTCACCATCTGGTCCGCGATGCGCAATGCTATTACTCATTTGTCGAATAATAGTATTTACATTAACTGAATTAGCTTGTTTTAAAATTATACCTGCAATTCCGCACACGTTTACTTGGGGTTTATCATTTTTAAATACGAAAAACTATCGCTTATAAATTGTGTTAAATTAAAATCTGCATTGTTAGTTGTTATGGTTACATGATTGTTGTTTAGCTCATTATCACGTCCCACAATTAGCAATGGTTTAATATTAGTAATTAAGCTTAAAGCAAAAACATTATTTAAAGTGCAATTTATAACACAATTAAACGAACCAATTTTTTTATTTTTTAATTTTGGTAAGCCAATTAAATTTTTTTCGTGCGATGTAAAACAATTCCAATCAGAAAAAGTTGGTGTTTTTGCATCAAGTTCGAGAAATAAAAATTCAATATGTTTATTTGCCGACTTTGTGATTTTATCAATTTCGCTACGATTTACATTTTCTTTTTTTGAAACAATTATTCCAATGCTCGTAATATTATCCCAGCCTTTATAAACAGCCTTTTCAGTGCCATTTTTAATTTTATATTTAATCAGCTTTCCTTTAAGCATTAAATTATTTCGTTTACTTTAGTTTCAAACAATTGGGCAGTAGCTTTGAGCGACAAAAAACTTTTACCTCCGGCTGCATTAATATGTCCACCACCATTAAAATATTTACGCGCAAAGGTATTTACATCAATCGTTCCTTTACTTCTTAAACTAATTTTAATATAACCCTCGGGAGCCTCACTAAAAAAGGCACACACCTCAATTCCTTTTATTGAAAAAGGGTAATTTACCAAGCCTTCGGTATCACCTTTTTGAACCTGAAACTGGGCTTGTTCATTATTGCTTAAGGTAAAATAAGCCGCTTTGTTCTTAATTATTTCTAATTTATTATTTAAACAATACCCAATTAATTTTAGACGATTAAGGCTATAAGTGTCGTAAACATTTGAATGGATAAGAGACGCGTCAATACCTGTTTTTAATAATTCAGAGATAATTAAATGTGTTTTTGAGTTTACACCTCTGTATCTAAATGAACCGGTATCAGTCATAATGCCCGTGTATAAACACGATGCAGTAGCTCTATCTATATGTTTAGTTAACGAAAGTAATTTTAACCAATCGTAAATAAGTTCACAAGTGCTTCCTGCTTTTACTGAATGAAAGTAAAGATTTGCAAACTTTTCAGGTTCACGGTGGTGGTCAATCATTATCTTTTTACAGTTTGCGTTTTTAATACTATTTCCAAGCATTTCAAGACGGCTTAATGAATTAAAATCGAGTGCAAATAGTATATCGGCCTTATTAATAATTTTTTCGCATTTTTCTTTTTCAATATCAAAGCATAAGGCTTTTGAGTAATCTTTCATCCAATGCAAAAACACAGGTGCTGCATTAGGCAAAATTACGGTAGTTTTTATTTTTAATTTTTTAAGTATATGGTAAAGCCCAAGCGAACTGCCAATAGCATCGCCATCGGGGTTAAAATGGGTTACAACTACTGCATTTTTAGTGTTTTTAAGTAGTTTTTTAAATTCGGCAACTTTATTTTGGAGCATTTTATTGTATTTGGTTAAGGGATAAAGATACGTTTTTTATGCTGTATTGATTAGCTATTGTTTTAAATCTTGCTGCTGCAAAGTAATTTTTATACTTTAAATTAACTCATTGAATTTTTAAAAATTTTGTACAAAGGCATTAACGCCGTATAAACCAGTTTAACATTAAAACTATGCTACAATATTTCTTTTTCCCAGTTCAATTATCGCTGCATTTTCTATTTTACCATTATTTAATTCAAATCTTACGGCTGTTTTTATTAAATGAAAGCCATGATTACCACATGCACCAGGATTTATGTGTAATAAATTGTAGTGCTTATCATACATAACTTTTAAAATATGAGAGTGGCCGCAAATAAATAAATTTGGCGCATGTATTTTTATTAATTCTTTTATACGAAAAGGATACTTGCCGGGATAACCTCCAATATGCGTAATTAAAACTTTAACATTTTCCTCAATAAAAAATAAATTTTCAAAAAATTCTTTGCGTGTACCGGCATCATCAATATTACCATGCACAGCTTTAAAAGGCTTTAATTGCTTAATCTGCTCAACTACTTTATAATCTCCAATATCACCTGCATGCCATACCTCATCTGCATTTTGAATATGGGGAATTAGCCTATCATCCAGATGCGAATGTGTATCAGATATCAATAAAATTTTTTTCAAATTAGCTGTAATACTTTTCTCTAAGTGCTTTTATACTTTCATTTTCGATAAATTCATCGTAAGTACAAGTTTTATCTATTATTCCTTTTGGCGTTAATTCAATCACTCTATTTGCAACAGTGTTAGTTAATTCATGGTCGTGGCTTGTAAATAAAATAGTGCCTGAAAAATCTTTCATAGCATCATTATATGAAATAATACTTTCTAAATCTAAGTGATTAGTTGGCTCATCAAGCATTAAAAAATTAGGGTTCATAAGCATCATTCTACTTGTCATGCAACGCACTTTTTCTCCTCCACTCAGTACATTGCATTTTTTTAAAACTTCTTCGCCGCCAAATAACATTTTGCCAAGAAATCCTCTTATATATGTTTCATCTTTTTCCTTACTGAACTGGCGTAGCCAATCAATTAAATTTAAATCGGTTTTAAAATATTCATTATTATCATTTGGTAAATGAGCTTTAAAAATGGTTGTTCCAAATGTAAACTTACCAGCATCAGGTTTTTCAATTTCCGCTAAAACATTTAAAAAACTTGATACAGCATTTTGATTTCGGCTTACAATTGCAATTTTATCGCCTTTGTTTACGTTTATATTTACGTTTGAATATAACAGCCCGTTTACACCTGTTTTGCTTAAATTTTCTACTAATAAAATTTGATCGCCGGCCTCGCGCTCTTGTTTAAAAATAATTGCCGGATACCTGCGAGTACTGGGTGGAATTTCATCTATCACTAATTTATCGAGTAATTTTTTACGCGACGTTGCTTGCCTGCTTTTACTTGCATTTGCACTAAAACGTCTTACAAACTCTTGTAATTCCGCACGTTTATCTTCTACTTTTTTATTTTGATCAGAACGCTGTTTTAAGGCTAACTGGCTCATGTGATACCAAAAGCTATAATTACCCGTGTAAGTATTTATTTTTCCAAAATCAATATCACAAATATTAGTACACACGGCATCTAAAAAATGCCTATCATGGCTAATAACAATTACAGTATTATTAAATTCTGCTAAAAAATCTTCTAACCAACTTATTGTGTCAATATCAAGGTCGTTAGTGGGTTCGTCAAGCAATAAAATATCAGGGTTGCCAAATAAAGCTTGAGCTAAGAGTGTTTTCACTTTTTCTTTGCCGCTCAATTCGCTTACTAAATTCAAATGTTTTTCCGGCAATATTCCCATATTTGTAAGCATGGTAGCAGCGTTACTTTCTGCGTCCCAGCCATTCATTTCAGCAAATTCTGCCTCTAATTCGCTGGCTTTTACGCCATCTTCATCGGTAAAGTCTGCTTTGGCATAAATGGCATCTTTTTCTTTCATTATTTGGTAAAGGCGTTTGTTCCCCATAATAACAGTATCAAGAACGGTAAACGTGTTATACTCAAAATGGTTTTGTTTTAACACACTTAAACGCAAGCCCGGCAAAATACTTATTTGCCCTTTAGTTGGTTCTATTTCGCTACTTAAAATTTTCATAAAAGTAGATTTACCCGCGCCATTTGCGCCAATAAGTCCGTAACAATTGCCTGGTGTAAATTTTAAATTTACTTCATCAAACAATATTCGTTTGCCATACTGCAGGCTTACATTAGATACTGTAATCATTTTTAAAAATAAAGGCTGCAAAGATATTAATTTTAAAGCATTTTATATCTTTATGCACTTGAAGCAATTTATTTTTTTAATATTATTTACACCTTACATAAATGCTCAAACTAAACAGTTTGTTATTATTGATAGTGCTACAAAAAAAGGTATTCCCTATGTAGCAGTAGGTGTTTTGGGTAAGCACTCCGGTTATTTAAGCGATGAAAATGGAGTAATTGAGATTAACTTAAATTATTTTGATTATAATGATAGTATTAAAATAAATTGCTTAGGTTATAATTCAGCATTTGTTTTTAAAAAAAACTTACTTGAAAAAACTTTTAAAACAATTCAACTATCAGAACAATTGCACCAGCTTGAAGAGGTAGATGTAAAAGTAAAAAAAGTTAAAACCGAAATTTTGGGTGCAAAGCACTACTCTATTAAAAACTGTACGGGTTTTGTAAAAAATGAACAAAACTGGAAAGGTTCTGAAGCTTCAATATGCGCAGATAATAAAGTAGGAAGACTAGTTCTTTTAAAAAGCTTTAGTTTTTATGTTATTCAAAATAAGTACTCTGATTCTTTAATTTTTAGATTAATGTTTTACGAAGCAAGTGACAAAAAATACCCTCGTTACAAATCTATTTTAAAACGTCCAATTATTTTTAAAACAGCCTTAAAACAAGGCGAATTTACGCTTGATATCAGTAATTACAACATCACTACCGACAAAGATTTTTTTGTTAGTTTAGAATGTTTAATGAACGAAATGGATATTACCAAATTTTGTTACGCGGGTTCATATAGCCGAGAAAGTTTTGTTAGATCAGGACCATTTAGCAGATGGTATAAAACTAAAGGAGGCGGAGCCGACTTAAAAGTTGTAGTTAGTTATAACAAAGAGTAGTTATTTTAATAAAGTAACCGTACCGGTTTTATAATATAATTTCCCGTCTAACCCTTTATAAGTCACCTTGTAAACATACACGTCTGTTTTGCATAATGCGCCCTTATATGTCCCGTCCCAACCTTTTGTAATATCATTCGATGTAAATAAATTTTCGCCCCATCTATCAAATACATCCATTTTAAAACTTAAAATTGAATATGCTTTAGCGTTAAACGTATCGTTTAAGCCATCGCCATTAGGTGTAAATGCGTTAGGAATATAAATTCCAAAATTATCTGTAATAATCAAACACACTTCGTCATCGGCTTTACAACCATATTTATTTGTAACTTCAATCACATAACACGAGTTTTGCGAAGGTGTAACCTGTGTATATGGGCAAGCACTGCATACTATGTTTTCGCCACTAATCCAAGTTAATGAGCCACTTCCAACCGCCGAAATAAATATTTGATCATCTACATTATACGTTGTATCTCGCCCTGCATAAGCTGTAGGCGTTGGAGCAACAAAAACAGCAACTGTTGCAGAACTTCCGCATGCACCGTTGTTAGTTATATTAACTGAATACACATTACTTGCAGTTGCTGAGCAAACTACGTTTTGAATATTTGTTGCATTTAAGCCAATGCTTGGCATCCATGTATAGGTATTACCACCTCCGGCAGATAACGTAATATTTGTACCTAAACACACTGTTTGGCTATTACTAATTGTTGGAGTTACATTTGGAACCACCGGTATAGTTATCATTTTTTGAACAGAACAAGCTGTTGAATCTACTTTATTAAATCCTATAACGGTGAATTGACTGGTACTAGGCGGATTTACAAGTGCTGAGCTGCCATTGTTATTCACAATATAAGGGCTTGACCAAATATAGTTTTGGGCTCCTGTAGCTGTTATATTACTTGTTTGACCCGCGCATATTTGAGTTGGGTTTGCCGACAGAAAAAACTCAGGGTAGCTAACCACTGTTACTTGCACTGTTCCCTGCCCCATGCACATTTGATTATAGCCATAAACAGTATAAGTAGTTGTACCGGCAGGCGATGCACTTACTTGACTGCCCACTGCTGCATTTAACCCGGTAGTAGGTGTCCACGTATAAGCACTAGCACCATTAGCAACTAGTATTGCTGTTTGACCTTGGCAAATTGCTTTATTAGTAAGTAAAACAATAGGGTTGTTCACAATTGTTACTTGCGATATTGCATTGAGTGTACATGAATTAGCATCTGTAACCGTAGCAGAATAATTATACACACCACCAACCGTATTTGACACAGAGGTTGAAACCCCTGATGCTCCATTTGACCATGAATAAGTATAGCTGCTACTAATTCCACCTAAAGCAGATGCTGTAAGATTAATAGCTGTACCTGCACAAGCATAATTAGTACTGCTGCTTATTGATAAACTAAGTGCAGGTGGTTGTATAAGTGTGGTTGTACCCGTAAATACACAACCTTTGCTGTCAGTTAAGCTACAAGAAACGGTTCCAATTGAAAGCGAACCTGCAATTGCCGAATGTTGTAGCGGGCTTGTTGACCAAGTATAAGTATATGGCGACGTATTTGCTACCGGAATATTACTAACACTCGCCGTTCCGTTTGAACCGCCGTAGCATGTAACAGAAGTGTTTGCTAAAGTTAAAAAAGCTAAGGGCGGTTGTGTCAAAGTTACACTTGTTTGATAAACACATCCTTGAGCATCGCCAACTAATACAGAATATGTGCCTGCGCTTAATCCATTTGCTAATGATGTATTAATTGGAGGACTTGTTGACCATGTATAAGTAAACGGCGTAAACGTAGAACCATTAACACTAGTTACGCTTGCAGAGCCGTTAGAGCCATTATAACATATTACATTTGTGCCGCTAGCTATAGGCGTAAAAGTTACAGGAGGCGACACTTGAACAGTAGCGTTACTATTACAATTTGGCGCCGATACAAATACCGTATATACACCTGCTGCTGCATTAGGAACTACTGCTGTTGATGCTGATGAAATTACGCCTGTTGGGCTACTCCAGGTGTATGTTATAGGCGATGATGTAAACCCAGTGATTGAAGTTACATTTAGCGAGGTATTTATTACGCTTGTAGGTACGCCCACACAACTAGATGTTGCATTTGCTAAAACAGTTGCACTGCAGGTGCAATTTATATTTAACGTTGCAGTTGTTACCGGACCGCAAGGTGCATTAATTTGAATAAATACAGTGTAATTACCATTCGTTAAATTATTTACTGTATTTGAAAGTAATGGAGAATTAGACGTTGTGCTAACGGTTGTTCCGCTTGAATTAGTCCAACTGTAAGTAACTAACGGGCTTACAATATTAGTAGTTAAAGTTACTACAGCTGTGCCATTGTTATTACCAACACATGTTGTTGTAACCGTATTACTAAAGGTAGTACACATACCACTATTTATAGCGTTGTATGTTCCGCCAAAGCCAACACCACTTACGTATAATAGGTTTGTGTTAGGATTAAACTTAATATCTGTAACATAAGAACTTACCGGTATAGTGCCATTTGGCGAAAAACTAGAACCTGTAAAATTATAACACAAAATACTGGCATTACCACCAATATAAAGGTTATTACACTCATCAACAGCTATGCCTCCTTGATTGGTTGCTGATAAACCCGGAACAACAATAGATGCCAACATTGCGCCTGTTGTTTTATTATAAGCTGCTAAATTACTACCATCCCAATAATACAAATAAGATGTGTTAGCTGCCAAAGCGTTAAAGCCATTAGAGGGATTAGTTCCACCGGGATAATTATGATTTGCAGATTCACTAAAAGAAGAAAAGGTTGAAGGCTGCATCCATAAATAGCCTGTAAATGCAGGGTTTAGCAACATCATTTGATTATTTAAAGCCGTAGTTTGCACACTTGCAAAAATTATAAAAACCTTTCCTTGTGGGTCAGTTGCATGCGAAACTACGTCTTGACCATTTCCGCCAATACCGCTTACATTGTTTGGCGACATTGCTCCTGTGCTAGTATTTACTAAGCCAACAGAACCATCGCCGGAAATAGAGCCTCCTAAACCAAAAACAGAACTATTACCGCAATAAAATCCCATGTCCCAACATTCATCCCAAATTGGATTTTGAGCAGATTGTAAGCCGGTAAAAACACCTGAACTATTAAGCTGAACAATAACAGCACCGCTACCACCGCCAAAACCATTTCCGGTATAAACTAATTGAGTACCTTTATCAACCGCAAAACTACCTGCATAACCACAGTTGTTTGTCCAAGCGCCTGCTGTACCGTTAAAAGTCCAAAGTAAAATGCCCGCAGAACTGTATTTTGAAATTAAATATGGACTAACATCGCCATAAACATAATAATTTCCGGCATAATCATAATCAACATCGTACCCTGCATTATTACTAAAAACACCCATTCCGATTACCCATGGGTCTATTAAAAGTTCTTTTGTTTTATCATAATTAGGCACACTAAATCCAACTTGGCTTTCAGTAATTTGAAAGTTAGAAACTATTGTTTTACCATCTTGAAAAGCCTTTGGAGCAAGTTCTTTTATAGTTAAATAAGGTGTTTTTATATTTAAGTTACCGTCTTTTATTTTTAAACTTTTTACATCGCCGCTATAATTTGCTTTAAATTGAGCTAAATCTCCGCCCGGGTGTACTACAACATTGTATTTTACATCATGAAAAGAGCCATGCTCCGGTAGCACATATTCAATATCAATGTTTGGGTACACATTTTTATAGGTAATTTTTTTATAGCAAGTTGAATAATACTTTGCGTCGCCGTAACTTATTTTATGATTTTGTTTATCGCCGGCTTCAACCTCAATATTTGAATTGGCTCCTACCCATGTTACATTTACAAAATATTTATCTGTTGGCTTTTGCGTTACCTTTTTGCCATGTTCCATGCGCTCCATTTCCCTTTCTTTTAAAGGATGGCGCTCTTCTAAAAAATAGGTAACTCCATTTGGATGAAATAAAATGTGCTCTTGCGCATTGTCATAAGCAAAAATTACAGGCTCGTCACCCGGTTTTATGTTATCAAATTGTCCTTTGTTTTCAATAAAAACGTATTTACCAAAAATATCGCCTTTTACCTCAAAAGAAGGATGAATTCTTTTTTGTGAAAAACTTAAATTTGCAATAAACAGTAAAACGATAAACTTTTTCATAGGAGATGTTTTATATATGTAAAATTAAAACAAGACACACTTGTTTCAAAATTATTCACTCAATATACAACAAGTCTCACTCATTTATTTGAGTGCCAATTTCACCTAAATCAATTTAACTCATAGCAAAGACTATCTTTTAAAGTGACACCAAAAATAAAGATGAGTTGCTTTTTCTTACTATAAAATGCTATTTTTCTAAAACTTCCTCTAGTTCAATTGCTTTAGGGAAAAGAATGTTGTTTTCTAAATGAATATGAAAGTGTAAATCTTCTTCAAATTCTTTTAACAAAGAAAATGTTACTCTATAAGTATTGCAAGCATCTTGAGGTGGATTATAATTGTTTGTTAACTCAGCAATTTTTCTGAAACGTTCACCCTCAATATTATGCTCATGCTTCATCATTTCAATTGGGTTTTGAACCGTTCCAAACGAAGGGGGGTTGAATAGTTTGTTATCCGTTTGCGATGTTACCATTTTTCTAATAAAAGGAAATAAAATTAGCTCTTCTTTTTTCATGTGTGCAGCTAATTCGCCTGCTGACTGCTTAAATTCATTTTCAACCTCAATTAATTCAGGGTGCCTATCGCCATGCACTCTGGCAACTTTATTTAAAAACGGTAAAATTTCTTGTGTTTTTGTTTCAACGTATTTGTGATGTTTTTTTTCAATATAATCGGCTAATAAATCTAATGGCCAAGTGCTAAAATCAACACCTGAGGCATTGTTACTTTGATTAGATACATCAAGTAGTGCATTTAATACATCTTGTGTATTTATATTCTTTTTTAAGCAAGCGTCTTCGATTGTTCTATTGCCGTTGCAGCAAAAATCAATACCATTTTTTTTAAATATTGATGCTGTTCTGTAATCGCCGGCTACAAGTTCGCCAACAATTGTTTCTTTTGTAATATTCATTGTTTTATTTTTTAATTAATTTTTTCGGCTATTACAACAATAGCATTCATATAAGCACTATTTTTTTTAAAAATTTTACGCATTCCTAAAACTCTTTTTCTGGCAGCCTGGTTGCAGGCAATATTAAAACCAATTTTTAAGGTTCTAAAAAAGCCTTCGTCATCAACAACTCTTTTAAACTCCAATAAATGAATTTTATTTTGAAAAATTTGTTTTACTTTAAACCCTTCTTTTTCCAGTATGCTTTTCCATTCATCTTCTGTTAAAGGGCGTGCATTTACTTTTACTGCTAAAGCTAGTTCTTTTTGAATTTCACTTTTTTTGGTATCATCAACATTTGTTAGCCCTAGCTCATGTATGGCATACAAACCTCCTATTTTTAAAATACGGGCAGCTTCTTTTATAATTTCTGATTTTCGATGGTCGGCGTGCATTGTTAGCATTGCCTCGCCATAAACTTTACTTTTAGAATTGCTTTCTAATTTAGTATCAGCTGCACTTGCTAATAAAAATTTAGCGTATTGTTTTTGAAATTTATTAGAAAGCGAAGCTACTGCCTCTTCATCAGCATCTATGCCAAGATAAGATTTTGGATTAAAGTTTAGTGCTAAAGAAGCTGTATATCCTAAGCCGGGTGCAAATTCAACTACATCGTCATTTTTTGAAATATTAAGGCCTTCTATTAATTTTTGGGTTAGTTCTTTTCCGCCGGGTCGAAGTACTTTTTTCCCCATTTTGGCAAGTATCCAGTGGCCATTTGCTTTTGAGAAGTCTTTAATTTCCATAAAATTATATTTTATTTTTCATCGCCCCAATTGGTAATTTCGACATCTGTCCATAATGCCGGGAAAAATTTTCGTTGCTGAAATTTAGGGTGTAAGTATTTTTTCCATTCCGAACCACCCGTTGCAGCTTGGTTTTCTCCTTTTTTATCAAGGTAGTGACGCGCTGTGTTAAGGTGTACGATAGGCCATTTAATATTATAAAAATAATCAAACTCTCTTAGCGCTTCGGTTAATTCTTTGGTTGGTGAAGTAATTTTTTGAATAATATCTTCGATGGTTTTGCCTTTCATTTTTTCAGCTAGTGAAGTGAAGCTATCTAAGTACTTGTCTTCAAATTGCTGAAGGGTTAAAGATTTTTTTCCGGTAGCGCGATTCATTCCGGCATCTTTCCAATAGATATGTTCAAAATAATCTTTAGTAGTTGGGTTATTAGGCAAACGTTTTTTACCTTCAGTATTAATTAAGTTTTCTAAACGAGTGCAATATATTTCTATAAATCTGAATTGAGCGCTTTGAAAACCACTTGCAGGGGCTAAGGTTGCTCTAAATGTATTGTAATCATCGTAGTCCATACCGTCTCTCATCACATCAAAAGAGGTAATAAGCATAGCGGTGTAGCGATTTAATCGCTTTATTTTATCAGTAATTTTTTCTTGCGAAATATTTTCGGTAAAAACAATTTGCTTAATTTCATGCACCATGAGTTTTAAAACTAGCTCGGTAACTTGGTGGTACATGATAAAAATCTCTTCGTCTTTAAAATTTGTGCGTGGCTTTTGAAGTGATAATAACGTATCAACTTCAACATAATCCCAATAATTAATAGGCTTTGCTTGCAATAAACCTTTAAAATACGTTTCAGGATTTTCACCTAAGTTTTTATACTTTTCTTCAATTGCATTAATTAAATTGTTTTTTTCCATATATGTGTTGTTTAGTTAAATTGTTTAAATCCAAAAAATAATAAGCTGCTTACTTTAAGCACTTCAAAAACCACAAAATATAAATGTAATGGTGATGGTGTTGAAGCCGGCGCTCCTTCTATTTTTGCTTTAGCCCTATGGTCTAAAGACGGAAGCAGCCAAACAGTTTGCAGCAATAATAGTATAGTTGGCACATAAAAAAATAAGTTATTAATTTTTATCGGCGTGACTTTAAAAATAAAAAAACTGCAAAAAATTACAGTTGCAAAAAACCATTCTACTTTGTTTAAAGCGCTGAACACTAAGCGACCAATACCTAAGCCTATTTGAATGTTAACCCCGGGTGCTTTAAATTTTAACCACGACTCCATAAAGCTTATAGCAGCAACAAAACCTATCCATAAAAATACGGCAATGGTTGCTAAATAATTATTTACTTCAAAACTCATGACAGAAGTTTGTTGGGGTTTTCTTTATAGTAATTAATTTTATAGTTAAACATTTCTGCCATTTTATTAGCTCTCCACTTGGCTTCTTCTGCTTTTTCGCCAGTAAACAATTCATCAATGGTACTAAAAAATAAATCTAGCCACCGCTCAAAATGTGTTTTGTCAACCGGTAATTTGGCATGCGGAGGAAATGGGCTTCCATAATAAGTGTGCTCATCTAGCAAAACCGTTTGCCAGAAAGTGTACATTTTTTCAAGATGTACGGGCCATCGGTCTTGAATAATATTATTAAAAATGTCGGCAAGCATATCGTCTTTACGTACCTTATCATAAAAGGTATTAACCAATAACTTTACATCATCAATATTTAAAATATCATTCTTCATAATTAAAAATAAAAGTACACAAAATCCTAAAATTATTAAGGCTAATAGCAGATTGCACTAAGTAAAATTTAAGTTGTACGAATTTACAAATTTAAATTTTCAGATCAAATTTGAAGTTAACCGCTTACAACTTATTTAGCCAAATAAAATATAATTGTAGCTATACTAAAAGCAACACTCGCATAAAATGAAAGCAAACACCATTTAGGAGGCCCCTGAGCTATTAATGCGGCGTTACACGTCATTGCAACGGCAGCACAAGCTATTAGCATTCCATCTCCGGCATTGTCTTCGAGTATTAACATACAGGCCGCGGCGCCAATGCAACTTTGGACCAGTATTAAAATTACCATCCAAAAGAAACGCGCTTTTTCAAAGCCTATTGCTTGATTGTTAAACCAACCGCCCTTGGCGTGTGTGGTTTGATTTACATTTGTTGTGTTCATATCTGTTTGTTTATATTGGTTAAAAAGACCTTTTACTCTTTTACTTTATTAAATTTTTTTACACACTTAAAAAGGCTTCGCCTTTTTCAATATTTGATGATAACTCGCTAAGACTTGTATTTTCTAGCATTTTTTTTAATTCGTTTCGCACAATTTTAAACTTGCTGTGTACCGGACATGGTTTAATTTCAGAACATTCTTTTAAACCGAGTCCACAGCCCTTATATATACTGTCACCATCAATAACTTTAACAATGCTACCTAATTTTATAGCGTGTAATTTTTTTTTATCAATGCTAAACCCTCCTGAAGGCCCCTTAGAAGAATCAATAATATTTCCTTTACTAAGTTGTTGCAAAATTTTAGCTGTAAAAGCCTCCGGTGAATCAATAGACTTTGCAATGTCCTTTACGCCTACCCTTCTATCGGCTTTTGATTGCTGAGCTATGTATATTGTAGCTCTTATTGCATATTCACATGCTTTTGAAAACATTGCTTTTAATTTACATCACAAAATTATGAAATAAATCAATAAAAGACAAAATTATCTTTTATTTTATTAACAATTTTAACTTTATTTGAAAAATAGTGAAAGAAATAAAATTTAACTACCTTGCGTAAAATTAAAAACTATTCAATGAAAAAGCTATTATTGTTTGGTGCATTATTTTTTGCATCTATTTACTACTCACAGCAACAACGTTTTTGCGGTACTGAAATTGAAACCCAAAAATGGTTAAGTAAAAATTCTACTTTGCAAAGCAATTTTGATCACTTGCAACAACAAGCATCAGACATTGGCAAGCAACAATTAAAAAATTCGTATCAAAACACACAATCTGTAATAATTTACACTATTCCAGTTGTTTTTCATATTCTTCATACCGGCGGTTCTGAAAATATTAGCGATGCACAAATAAATGATGCCATTAGTATATTAAACCGTGATTATAGAAAACTAAATGCTGACACAAATGTTGTTGTAACCGAGTTTAAAAATTTAATTGCCGATATAGGTATTCAATATAGCTTAGCCGCTATTGATCCGAATGGGAATTGCACAAATGGGATTATTAGACATTGGGACTTAAATACAGATTGGACTTCCGGAGCTTTTATCAATTATATATACACTTGGCCGCCAAGCATGTACTTAAATGTGTATGTGGTTAAAACTATTTCAAGCGGGGCAGCGGGTTACACTTATGTTCCTGGCTCTGGTATTCCAACAAATGCCGATGCAATTGTTATTTTAAGTAATTATGTGGGTAGCATTGGGTCTTCATCTCCTTATGTTTCGCGTGCTTTAACGCATGAAGTTGGGCACTGGCTAAACTTACGACACACGTGGGGTGCTACCAATCAGCCAGGTGTAGCATGTGGCGATGATGGCGTTTCTGATACTCCAATTACTAAAGGGTTTACATCGTGCAATCTTTCAAGTGCGGCTATTTGTAACGCCGGTATTGTTGAAAATGTTCAAAATTATATGGACTACTCTTATTGCTCAAAAATGTTTACAATTGGGCAAGCTACTCGCATGCGCACAGCCATAACCAACAGCATCAATAACCGAAATAATTTAATTACCGCAAGTAATTATTCGCTAACCGGCTTAACATCTACTGTTAATAATTGCATACCATTACTTGAAATTTCTGCCCCAACTAATACCACTTGTGTAAATAATAGCCTTGCGTTTTCTTCGTACACATCAAATGCTTTACCAACAACATACTCATGGAGTGCTACAAATGGTGCCATAATTGCAAATCCTAGTAGTAATAATACAAGTATTAGTTTTCCTAATATTGGCAGTTCAATAGTTACTTGTGTAGCATCAAATTCAAATGGCGCTAGCAGCAAAACACTAACTGTAAACGCAGTAAATGGCACTGCAAATATAAACACAATAAATTCAGAAGACTTTGAAGCTTCATTAACAGTGCTGCCTAACAATTGGCAAACATTAAATCCAAATTCGATGAGTCCGCTTTGGCAATTAACAAATATAGCATCAGCATCTGGCTTTAATAGTATATATGTGGCCGGCGAAAACTTACCGCCATCTGGAATTGAAATACTAGAAACGCCTTCGTATAATTTTCAAGCGAACCCGGGTGCCTCTTACTCATTTAAATGTGCTTATGCGCGCTACTCAAATACATTTACTGATTTATTTAAAGTTCAAGCCAGTGATGATTGTGGCGGTTCGTGGAAGGATATTTTTGTGCCATCAGTATCCTCTTTGGCTAGTGGATCGGGAGGGGTATCAAGCACTGCGTTTATTCCAAATAACGCACAATGGAAAACTTATACTGTTACAAGCATGCCCGCATTTAATAGTATGAAAACAAAAGCATGGGTTAAGTTTAGATTTTATTTTCAATCAGATTTAACTAATGGTTATGGCAATAGAATTTATTTAGATGATATTAATTTTAACTCTTCAAGTGTTGGAATAAATGAATTATCAGAAAAAATTGCCTTAAAAATTTACCCTACACCAGCTTCAGATAAAATTACGCTTTCATTTAACTTATTAAGCCAATCAAACATTGAATATTCCCTTACAAATATTTTAGGCAGCAGGGTGCTTGACAACAAACTTGAAAATTTAAAATCAGGCGAAAATGAAACATCAATAAATATTGCACCATTAGCAGGCGGAATTTATTTTATTAATTTAAAAATTAACGGATTTATTACAAGCCAAAAAATTGTAATTGAGCATTAAGTTTTATGCAAGGTTATATATTTAAAAACTCTTTTAGTTTTAAATAGCCATTTCTGCTAAGCGGAATTTTTTTACCACTTTTTAAAAGTGCTATGTATGTATTTTTTTCAAAAAGCTCAATACGTGTTAAGTGTTGAAGGTTGATAATAAAAGAACGATGCGTTCTAAAAAACTTTGTATTATCAAGCGTTTCCTCATAGTAAGTCATCGTTTTCTTTTTTAAGAAATACGTATCGTTTGTGAAAATTTTCACATAATCGTCATACGCTTCAATATAAACAATTTCGTTAACGGGTACTATTCTAATATCGCTGCCGTTTTTAACAACAATTCTATTTTTTTCATCGTTTGATTTTACTGTATTTTGCAAGAAACTATTTTTATTTATACCTTCTGTTTGTTGTAACCATTTGTTTAAGGCGTTATCAAACCTTATTTTGTCAAAAGGCTTTAATAAATAATCAATGGCATTAGCTTCAAAGGCTTTAATTGCATACTCATCAAATGCAGTGGTAAATATAACCGAAGGCATTTCTTCAAGTAACTCAAGCATTTCAAAACCATTTATTTTAGGCATTTGAATATCTAAAAAAATTAAATTGGGTTTATGTTTCATTATAGCTTTAATGCCCTCAAAACCGTCGTTACAATGCGCTACAATTTCAACATTTTTGTAATGTCCTAAATATTCAACAATAATTTCGCGAGCGAGGGGTTCATCATCAATTATTATTACTTTATTCATTTGATTAAATTATTTATTGAGGTATTTTTAATATAGTTTTATAAATTGTTTTATGTCTTTCTGTCGTTAAAAGATCGTTGCGTTGAAACATTAAAAACAACCGCCTTTCAATTGAATTTAAACCATAACCAGTGCCTTTCATTGAGTAGCTTGTGTTAGGATCAAAAGGGTTTAGCGTTTCGACAAGTAAAAAATTATTCTCTTTTTTCGCATTAATAATAATTTCAACTGTGCCAACATTATCGTACAAACCAAATTTTATTGCATTTTCAACCACTGGTTGCATTAATAAAGGAGGAATTAAACATTCATTGCTTTCAGAGCTTGCATTAATAATTACGCTTAAACGATGTGCAAATCTTACCTTTTCAATTTCTAAGTATAAACTTAAATGCTTTAACTCTTCTGTAAAAACAATAAATTGGTCTTCATCTTTTTTAATTGTACTTCTTAAAAAATCGGAAAGTAATTGTATCATTTTGCGTGCTTGTTCCGGTTCTTTTCCAATTAAAGCATTAACTGAGTTTAAACTGTTAAATAAAAAGTGAGGTTGCAGTTGCATGTGCAGTTTAGCCAATTCGCTTTCACGCGCTATTTTATTAATTTCTAGCTGATTTTTTTCGTTTTCTTTATTTTGTGAAATCAAATTTGTTAGCCAATTAAATACTATTAAATATGCTGAAATTATTAATGTAAACAAGAAACGAATAGGAACTGATTTTTTTAAAAAGAGAACATAGTAAGCATCATTTTTAAAAATAAAGGACAGTATTTGAATTGTAATTACGCAATATATAATTGTAAACGCAATCCAATGTAAAAAGCGGTAAAGCCTGTTTCGGCTTCCGGGCTTATAGTTTTTATAAATTGAAAATGAACTAAATGAAAAAACAGCCAATAACGCAATTGATATGCCGGCATCAATAACCGCTGTAGTAGTTGAAACACCTACGCTATATAAAATATAGGTATGAATCACACAAAACAAAAGTCCCCACAATAAAGCTGTAGTAGCGAAGCGCGAGTTTGAATATTGAAAATTATTTCTCAGTAAATTTAATCACAAATTAAAAAATTATTTAAATACTCTTTTGATTTATTATTTATAAATTCAATTAACTCGTTTGGAAATGGCGTATCTATTGTTGATGAATAAATTTGATCGCCATCTTTTAAATTATCTAATTCATACATTTCAGACACGTTAATGAATTGCCATTTAATTATTTTATTTTCTTGATCAACAAAAGAAACTTCTTCTTGTTTACCAATAATTGCAGCTTTTTTTAAAGCGTCGGTATGGTTTGCAGCATTAATAATTCTTACCTGCTCATCAAATTGATGGTTATTTTTTCCACTATCAATGCTTATGTTAAATACTAATTTTACGATATATTTTTTCATTTGGGTATGCTTTAAATAGTTTAATTAAAATTAAATGCTTTTTACTTCAATACTACCCATAATCACACTTCCTTTGAGTATTAAAATTTTTTCGGTATTTTCGGTATTACTTGAGCGATTTGAAGATCGTAAATCTTCTATCCCGGCCATTATTGATGTTAATTCTGATTTTACTTCCCAGTTAGATGGAATGTACAATTTTACCCCACCCATAATTACTGAAATTTCAAGTGTAGCAACGCTGCTCATATCTGCTTGCAGTAAATTTATCTCTGCGCCACCTAAAATAGCCTCAATTGAGCCGCCTTTGTAATTTTTTGAAATAATTGTTTTTTTTACTGCCCCCATAATTGCTGTTGAATTGCTATAACTGTCGTTATTTTCATTTGCATCGTCATTATTAAATTGGTTTGAGTAATTTTTTTGGTCAAATTGATAGCCTCTGTAATACCTATGACTACCCCTGCACCAAAATTTATTTCGAGGTTTAAAAATCATTTTTAAGCCAAATAATATGATGATGATTGGCCAAATAAAAGGGGCTAGTTTGCATTCAGGATAGTAATCTTTTATTAAGTATATTGTGCCAATGCTCACTATAATTAGCCAGCTAAGTTTTCTAAATTTATGTTTAATGGCAATTACTATACCAATCGCAATTAAAAGTGTTTTCCAATTAAATAACCATTCAGGTATATTTAACCCCGATTCTTTTGCTAAATAAACTAATCCTATAACTACAACTAAAATACCTCCAAAAATTTTGCCGCGGCGGTGACTTTCTTCATGATTCTTTAAAAACTCTTCCCTTTCCATAATATTTATTTTTCTCAAAATTATAGCACAATTTTAGAATATAAAAACAACTTTAGGTTGATATCCTCTCTTTATCGGTAATTAGTAAAATATGGTCGGTGAATTGTATCTTTTATGTAAATTGTAGCAAACACAAAGAAATATTATTCTATATAAATCTTATGAAAACAAGTTAACTCGCATAGTCGCTAAGATACTCAAAAGCCGGTGTAAGCTTTCCATTTTTACAGATAGAAGCTCGTTCAATAATATTTTCTGAATCGCTCTCAAGCACATGAGGCAATACTCTTTCCATTAAATCTTTTCCAAAATCGTCACTTGCATCGCGTGGTAGTTCACAAGGTAGGTTATCTACAGCCATAATGCAAACGGTATCTTTATTAAATGGCAAATCTTCTTTATCGTTTAATATATTGTAACCATAAAACGGTTGCGTTATGGTACTTGATCTAATAGTTGTGGGCACACTTCCGTTTATATCGCAGGTAATATCAGCTATAACCGAAATATGAAAATCGGGTTCTTTCATATTATGAATATCAAACATTTTGGGTGAGCGCGGATCCCAGTAATGTGCAGAAATAAATAAATCAGTTACTTTTGTATAAGGAATAAACTTGCTTGTAAAATGCTCCGGGTGCTTAAAAAAATCATTTAAGTCAAAATTATGATCGTTAGGGCGCTCCACGTAATCACGCGGATTTAATTGGCAATACACAGGCTCCCTAAAACTATTACTTAAAAACTCTTCGGGTGTTACCTTCCTAATTCTCAAATAACTTAAAGTTTCAATTGCACCGTTTGCCACTCTGCCACCACCGGTAAGAGCAATTTTAATATTTGGCAATTTTACTCTTTTTAGCTCCTCCTCCATTTCTGCTCTGTCGCGGCAAAGATTTGCAGGCTTTAATCTAAATAAATCATATTTTAATCCATAACCTAATATGCCATTGTATGCGCCAACTACGCCGGCATAACGGCCAAAGCCAATAATTCTATTATGATTTTTATCGGTGAGCGTTTCATAATCAATCATTTGAATTTTTTTATGAATAAGCGCCTTCATTAACTTCCCGTTATGAGGCTGTTTTTTAATTGTGTGTGAAAAGAAAAAATATTTTTTCCCTTCAATTAATTTATCTGCGGGCACTTCTTTTACTCCCATTAAAACATCACAATCGCTTAAATCTTCTTTTAATGTTACGCCAAACGATGAGTATTCTTCATCGCTATAACATCTAATCTTGCTTGGTTGAACAACTATTTCAATGTTATTGTATTTTTTTGTTAACTCTGAACATATTAATGGTGTAAGCGGCACCCTCATATCAGGTGGTGTTTTTTCTTCCCTTAAAACCCCAATTTTAATTTTTGACATAAAAAAAAGTAATTTTACAAAGATAACATTTATGAGAGGTTTATTTACTTTAGTTTTATTTCTTTATGCTACTTTTTTATTTTCACAAAAAAACGTACAAATTTTAACTAAAAAATACGCCCCTCTTGCATTGCAAGAAGACCTTGAATTAGCTTACAGAATAATCATAAAAATGCACCCCTCAGTAGGCTTATATCAAACAAAAGAGTTTATTGAAAATGAATTTGCAACATTAGATAATGAAATAACAGACAGCCTTACCGAAAAACAATTTAGAATTAAACTAAAATTAATCATTGATAAACTTCATTGTGGGCATACAGACGTTATGGCTTCTAAAAAATACAACAAGGCTATAAAAAATTATAAATTAAAATGGCTACCCTATTTAATTACAGCAAATGACAATAAAATATATGTGGTTTGTGGCCTGAACTCAAAAAAAGATACTATTTTAAAAGCAGCCACACAAATAACCAAATTAAACGGAATTACCTCTGATTCAATTATACACTATTGTAAAAAAATGATTACCGATGACGGATACATAGAAACCGGTAAAGATAATTTTTTAATATACGCCCTTTCAACTTTTTACCCCGCTTTATTTGGGCGGCCTGACTCAATTTTAATACATTATTTAGAAAAAAATAAAGAAAAAAATACTTGGGTAAAAACAGTTTTACTAAATAATTTACCTGCACTTCCTATTAATCCAAAAACTGATAGCACCTTAACCAAATATAGAAATTCAAAAATTGCTTTTAAATATATTGATAAAAAAAGGCAAACTTTTTATTTAAAAATAGCTTCGTTTTCGCACTTAAAATATAAAAAAGCCTATCGTAAACTTTTTAAAAAACTTCAGAAAAACAAAAGTGAAAATTTAATTATTGATTTAAGGAATAACGGAGGCGGCAGTATTGCAAATAGTTACAGATTATTGTCTTATTTAATAAATGAACCTATGCCACAAACCCTTGTTACCGGAATTAAAAGCTATCCCTATAAACATTATACCTCCGGAAATTTTTGGTTTAAATCAATGCGCTTAATTTTTAAACTTGTAGCAAAACATACTGTAAAAAACAACAGTGATTTTTATACTTATAAAATCATTCCAAGAGTAAAAAATAAATTTAATGGCAAGGTGTATGTACTTATTAATGGAGGTTCTTTTTCTGCATCATGCTTAGTAAGCGCTTATTTAAAATATAAAAACAGGGCTTATTTTATTGGAGAAGAAAGCGGTGGAACTATTGCAGGGTGTAATGCCGGCATAATGCCTATTTATGTTTTACCAAATTCAAAAATACAACTAAGAGTTCCGGCTTTTAGAGTAAATAATGATATTTGGGGCGTTGAAAGCGGAAGAGGAATACAACCCGATATCCCAATTAATTATACAATAGCAGATAGATTATTGAGAAAAGATTTAGAGTTGGAAAAGGTTAAAAGTATTATTTCTAAAACAATTGAAGCACAAGACTTAAAGGGTTTTTAAACATTTGACTTAAAGCGGTAAATATTTTTTTGGTAATATAAAGAAATGATTACCATACAGCCGGTCCATATTTTTGCGAAATTTTCGATTTTGGAAATAATTCGTAAAACAAATTATCAAACCAAAATAACAATTTAAAACTGTAAGTGGGTGAGTTTAAATTTTCGCCAATTTGTTTGTTCCCCCTTAATACAAAGCGATAATTTATATCGGCCCCTAAACCCAACCACGTAAATACTTTAAATTGTGTTGATATACCTGGTTCATACAATGGCAAAAAATATTTAGGACTTTTATAGTACAAATTTATTCCTTGTGATTGTTGCCACCAGCACATACCAAAGCCCATTTGAATTGGCACACTAAGTTGCCAGCGTTTTATCTTATAAAAAACAAAATCAACATAATAGCATAAATAGGCAAATTTAAAATATTGTTTAGGCGAAAGCAAGTCAGGATTTTGAGAAATTAAGTGCTGTTCGTAAAACTCGGTATTCATCCAACTTATACCACCACCCATTCTTATTTTTCGGTTAAATGATACTCCTAATCTTAACCCAAAAACACTTATAAGTTGATTATTAATGAAACTGTTTCTCGACTCTATACGCGCATCTATGCTCGACTTTAATTTAAAAATTTCATGGAGCGAATCGGCGTACTGCGATTTAGCTGTGTATCCTGCAAGTAAAATTATTAATACAAATAAAATACGTTGCATTAAGTTATTACGATTTCTTTTTCTTACTAACTTTTTCGGCAAGTATTAAGGCTTCATACAAATTTGCAATGCCGCCGTTTTTTCCTAATGCAGAAAATTTAACCATCTTATCTTTTGAACCCGGTAAAATTACTTTTGCTTTTTTATATGTTTTTAAACTGCTCTTTATAAGAATCTTTTTTATATCCTCAGGGCTAAGATTAGGATAATATGATTTTACAACTGCAGCAACGCCACAAACAACAGGACAAGCCATACTTGTGCCACTTGCATCTTTGTACTTATTGTTAGGTACTGTTGAATGAATATCAACTCCCGGAGCAAAAATATCTACTGTTTTTTTTCCGTAATTACTAAAAACGGCAGGTATTTTTTCGTTAGGTAACCAGCTTAAAGCACCAACATCAATAAAGTTTTTGGCCTCTCCTTTATTTTCAAATTTTTTACAAGGGTAATGTATCTCAACATCAATATCTTTACTATCATTACCGGCCGCATGAATTAATAAAACTCCTTTACTATCCGCATATTTCACGGCATCATCAACAATTTTCTTGTTCCAAGTATAAGCTTTACCAAAACTCATATTTAATATTTTAGCGCCATTGTCAACGGCATATCTAATAGCATTAGCAACGTCTTTATCGCGTTCATCGCCATTTGGTACACAGCGTACTGCCATGATTTTTACATTAGCCGCTACACCATCAATACCAATTCCATTTTTTCTGGCAGCTGCAATAATACCCGCAACGTGGGTGCCGTGAAAACTGTCGGGGCCGTTACAGTCAGGATTTCCATAATTACGATCGTTAGGGTCATCGTAATTATCGCCTATAATTTTACGTGGGTCGTTTTCAACATTTAAACCACAATCAACCATGCTGCTAATTTGATTAAAGCCTTCTTTTACGTTGTTTTCAATTGCCTCATCTAACGTACCATCTTTAATCATTACGCCTGCAATAACTTTCATTTGTTTATCAGTTTTTTCAATAGCATCAAATTTTTTAAGGTTTTCGGCTTTAACTTCTGTAACATTTTGTTGTTGCTTAATTTTTTTATTTAATTCAATTAAGCCATTATACATAAATTTATATTGAGTGTAGGCACCTTCATATTTGCTTTTGATACCCTCATAATCTTTTAAAAGTTTTTGGTAATATTTAAAGCCTTCTTTATCTTCTTTGCTTGTGAAATCTTTTTCGTTTTTGCCATCGTATTTTGGTTTGTATTTTCGTATGAGGCGGGTAACTTCTAAATTATCGCAATCCAAATTAGTGCCATTCTTATTTCCTAAAAAGCTCCAACCATGTATATCGTCAATGTAACCATTTTTGTCGTCATCAATGCCGTTGCCCGGTATTTCGCCGGGGTTTGTCCACATAATGCTTTTTAAATCTTCGTGATTAAAATCAACGCCACTGTCAAGCACTCCCACAATAATAGTTGTAGATGTTTTGTCTTTAAGCGCTTCGTAGGCTTTTTCAGTACTTACGCCGTTTACATTATTAATAATGGGATCGAGGTTAAACCAATTATCGGGGCGTTTTGGTTTAGCTTCTTGAGAAAATAAAGTAAACCCAATGGTTAGCAAAAGGCTTAATGTGATTTTTTTTAAAAATTTCATTGTGTTGTTTTTGATGTTATCTTGGCAAAGATATAAATTAGTAAAGATTATTTTTAAAAATAGAGAGTTTTTTACGCATGAAGCGAAAAATTCAAAGTAAAACATTAAATTTGAGCTTTTACTTAAGCGTTAAGTTATGAATATACATGAATATCAAGGAAAGAGTATCCTTAAAAGTTTTGGAGTTGCAGTTCAAGAAGGAATTGTAGCTGATACAGTTGAACAAGCAGTTGAAGCGGCCAAAGAAATGAAAGCTAAATATAATAGTGACTGGGTTGTTATAAAAGCTCAAATTCATGCCGGTGGCCGCGGAAAAGGCGGGGGAGTTAAGTTAGCAAAAAATTTAGATGAAGTTAAAGAAAAAGCATCTCAAATTATAGGAATGCAATTAATAACACCACAAACTAGTGCTGCCGGAAAAAAAGTTCATAAGGTTTTAGTTGCTCAAGATGTATATTACCCTGGTGCAACACCAACTAAAGAGTTTTATATGAGCGTTTTGTTAGATCGTGCTAAAGGCCGTAATACTATTATTTACAGCACAGAAGGTGGTATGGATATTGAACATGTTGCAGAAACTACCCCTGACAAAATATGGAAAGAAGAAATTGACCCAAGGGTTGGTATTCAAGGATTTCAAGCAAGAAAAATTGCGTTTAATTTAGGCTTAAGCGGTAGCGCTTTTAAAGAAATGGTGAAATTTGTAACAGCCTTATATAAAGCTTACGAAGCAATTGATGCAAGTTTATTTGAAATTAACCCGGTACTTAAAACAAGCGACGATAAAATAATTGCAGTTGACAGTAAAGTAACATTTGACGATAATGGACTATTCCGCCATCCAAGTTATCAAGCTATGCGCGACATAACTGAAGAAGATCCAACTGATGTTGAAGCAAAAGATGCTGAATTAAACTATGTAAAGCTAGAGGGAAATGTTGGCTGTATGGTTAACGGCGCCGGTTTAGCAATGGCAACAATGGATATTATTAAATTAAGTGGTGGCGAACCTGCTAATTTTTTAGATGTTGGTGGTACAGCTAATGCAGAGCGTGTTGAAAAAGCTTTTAGAATAATATTAAAAGATAAAAACGTAAAAGCCATTTTAGTAAATATTTTTGGCGGAATTGTTCGCTGCGACCGTGTAGCACAAGGAATAGTAGATGCTTATAAAAATATGGGTAATATTGCTATTCCAATTATTGTGCGTCTGCAAGGCACAAATGCAGAGCAAGCAAAAAAATTAATTGATGAAAGCGGCTTAAAAGTATATTCTGCTATCGAATTTCATGAAGCAGCATCTTTAGTTAATAAATTATTGAAAGGGAATTAAAAAAAAATTATATTTACATTCTAATATTAGTTAAATAAGCTAAAAACAAATAAATATTTAAAATGAAAAAAACAAAATTTTTATTATTTCCATTTGCAGCTGCACTTTTTATTACATCGTGCGGAGGCAATGATAAAGCAGAAGATGCTGTTGGAACAGATACAAGCAGCGTTGCCCAACCTAAAGTAGAAACATCGGTTTCCGAAACATTTTTTCAAGTCCCATCTCCCGGAGAAATGCTAACCTTTATTAAAATGGTAGGTGGTGCAAAAAATAAAAATATTGGTTTTTTAAATGCTCCATCTAATGAAAAAAACTACGTTGATGGTAAATCAAAAGCATTAAATTTTGGTATTTATAGTACTGATTTAAGCTATTGCAGTATTTTTGAAATAGGCTCTGAAGCAATTAAATACTTTGCAACCGTTAAAAAAATGGGTGATGAAATTGGCGTTTCATCGGCAGTTAAACCTGAAATTTTGAAACGCTTACAAAGTAATGTGGGTAACCCCGATTCATTAGCAGTTATTACCGATGATGTTTATTTTTCATCGTTTCAATCACTTGAAGATAGTAAACAAGGCCCAACTTTAGCTTTGGTGGTTGCAGGTGGTTGGATAGAAAGTATGTTTATCGCAACTAATCTTGCTAAATACGAAGCAAATAGCCAAGTGATTGAGCGTTTAGCAGATCAAAAATACACTTTAGAAAATATGCTTGAGTTTTTGAAAAAACATCAAGCAGATGCAAATGTTGCTACTGTTAAAACTGATTTTGAAGCTTTGTTAGGTGAGTTTTCAAAAATTTCTGAAAAAGATGCCGAAGCATCAAAAACAAAAGCTGAAGGAAAATCAAAGTTATTAAGTGGTGGCAAGCAATTGGTAATTTCTGAAGAAAATTACAAAGCAATTGTTGAAAAGGTAAAAAACATACGTAACTCTTACACTTTAACTAAATAAAAACAATACGAATGAAAAAATATATTTTAATACTTGCAGGACTTTCACTTCAATTTGCTTCAATGGCACAAGCCGGAGTTTGTGGTCAATTTCATAAAAAATACTGCGTTTTAGAAAAAGTAAAAGGCGAAAAATGGCAATATAATGCTCAAAGTAAAAGTGGCTTGTTTTCAATGGGAATGACCAGCAAATTACGCTGCGTTATTTATAAAGGAATGGATTATCGCATGTCAGTATGTTGCGAATCAGTTTTAGGCGATAAAGTAAATTTTAAAATTTTAGATGCTCGCACTAATGAATTATTATTTGACAATACTTCTGCTGATAATACTCAAATTTTTGAATTTCAAAGTGTAAGTACTCGTCAACTTATCATTGAAGTTGTAGTACCACAAGGAGCAACCAATAAAGACGAACATAAAACACAAGATGGCGCTTGCGTTGGTTTGTTAATAGAACACAAAGTAACAGACAAACAAGGATTTTCTCAATACTAAAAACATTTCCTCCCTCTGGTAGCTTATAGTTACACAAGGGTTAGGGCAAATTAATAAAAATCAAAAGGTCGGAAAATTTCCGACCCTTTGATTTAAGAATACTTGTTTTATTCTTTCTTTTAGCTTAACCCAAAAGAAACAAAAAGTCAAAAATCAAAAAACTTTCACAAAAATTTGCTTTTGTGTTTTTTATATTGTGTATTTGTTATAAGTAATACGATAGTGAAAAATAAATTAGACCAAATTTTGTAGGTTTAATTTTTTTATTAATTTTGGTCTGTAATAAATATCATTATGTCGTTAGCCTTGTACATATCCGTTAAAGAAACGCTCCAAGGATTGCGTTCAGTACTAAAAAAAGCTTCTCCTATGATGCAGCCTCGCATCAAGATGCTTATCGTTATGAAAAAAGCAGGAGAAAAAGCTGTTTCTAAAAGAGAATTAATGAATAGCGTGGGGCTTGCAGTCAAAGCATTCACGACTGGAGAACAACCTATAAAGAAAAAGGTTTAGAAGCCTTGCTTTACAATGGTAGAATTGGAAAAGTCGGAAAGCCCTCTGTATTCACTAAGCAAGAACA
>JAFDYB010000043.1 GCA_018267655.1 Bacteroidota bacterium | reverse complement strand
CTGCCGATGAAGTTGCAGAACAATTACGCAGCATCATTGTTACCAAATTTACTGATGCAGTTGGCGAAGGAAATATTCCGATTGAAAAATTCGCAGCAAATTTAGAAGAGTTATCAAAGCTTGGGCACGATAAATTAAATACTGATTTTATTGAATATGGGTTAACCATTACAAAATTTTTGGTTGAAAATGTAAGCATGCCTGAAGAACTTAAAAAAGAAATATTTAATTACTCTCGCCTTAATGCTATTGATACTACTAAATTAGCCCAATTTAATACCGCAAATGCAATTAAAGATGCTGCTAATAACCAAGGCTTAGGAGGTGCAGGCATAGGTATGGGTGTTGGTATGGGCATGGGAAATATGATGACAGGCATGTTTAATCAAATGGGTGTAGGTAACCAACAAAATATGAATAACATGCAAGTTCCTCCTCCTCCACCACTCATTCAATTTCATGTGATAGTTAATGGTGCACAAGCTGGCCCTTTTAACTTACAACAATTGCAGGCCATGTCAACATCAGGGCAACTTACGCGGGCTACCATGGTTTGGAAAGCAGGAATGGTAAATTGGGCAAATGCCGAAAGCCAACCCGAATTAAATGCGTTGTTTGTAAATGTGCCGCCACCGCCGCCAATGCCATAACTGGAGTTATTGATTGAAAAAACTAATTTGAAGCATTAAGGCTTTGCCGAAAAACAGATCGCCCGCGATTATTTTCTCCTTTATCCATAAAGTAAATAAAATTTTTGGAGACTTTTATTTTATACGGAAAAATTGCATCTATTGCTGTTAACTTCGGCATTAATACTCCAGATTGAAGATCAACCTCGGCTAATATTATTTTAGAATTATTTACCAATTTTGCATACACCTTTGTTTTTTCTTCGTTTACTATAATACGAAAGTGAAAATTTAAACAGACCAAAAATGAGATGAGAAAATATAGTTAAAAGCGCAGGTTGATTTTACGATGGATTTACTAATAGCATTTGTAGTTAAGGTAAAGAATTCACTTATTTCGTTTAAGGATTTAAAGTAGCGGTTAGTAAATTTTCT
>JAFDYB010000042.1 GCA_018267655.1 Bacteroidota bacterium | reverse complement strand
GATGAATGTTGGCACAAGTAGATAACTTAATTGACAACTCCGAAGTTGTTAAATGAGGTTGTAGTTGTAATATTCGCATATTACAAATATATTCATTTTTAATTATCTTGTTAGCGGTTTAGTATGAAATGGTAAATGCCAAAATTAAAACTGCAAATGCAGCAGTATTTTTATGCTTCAGAAAGATTAATGGTTTTTAAACTTATCTTGCTCAATTATTTTAAAGCGTTCGCTTAATGTCAAATTGTTCTAAATAGTCGGCTACTCTGCGTAAAAACGATCCTCCCAAGCTGCCATCAACAATGCGGTGATCGTAACTTAAGCTTAAAAACATAAAATGACGTATTCCAATTACATCGCCTTGCGGTGTTTCAATAACGGCAGGTTTTTTCTTAATGGTACCTACTGCTAATATTGCTACTTGTGGTTGATTAATGATGGGCGTGCCCATTACATTACCAAAGTTACCTACATTGGTTAAAGTAAATGTTCCGCCTTGAATTTCATCAGGAGCTAATTTGTTAGCGCGGGCGCGGCTTGCTAAATCATTTACCGCTTTTGTAATGCCTAATAAATTTTTTTCATCGGCGTTTTTAATTACCGGTACAATTAGATTGCCACTTGGTAAAGCTGCTGCCATACCAATATTAATATTTTTACGTTTAATTATTTTTGTTTGTGTTTGATCGATGCTGCTATTGATTAAAGGATAATCTTTTATTGCTTTTGCAACTGCTTCAATAAACAAAGGTGTAAACGTGAGTTTTTCGCCTTCTTTCTTTTCAAATTCTTTTTTAATTTTTTCGCGCCATTGCACTAAGCCCGTAACGTCAGCCTCTACAAACGAAGTTACGTGCGGACTAACATGCTTACTCATTACCATGTGGTCGGCAATAAGTTTGCGCATGCGATCCATTTCAATTATTTCGTCGCCGGCGCCTACTGAAACTGCCGGGCGATTTACGATTACCGTATTTTCGCCTGCCGCAATAGTAGTTGTAGCTGTTGAAGTTGTTTGTGGTTGTTGGTTTTGAGCTGTTTGTGCAACAACTGTTTGTGTGCCTTTAGCTCGGTTAGCAACGTAATTTAATATATCGGCTTTTGTAACTCTGCCTTCTTGCCCGGTTCCTTTTATAGTGTCTAATTCGGAAAGGCTTATGCCTTCTTCTTTTGCAATGCTTTTAACTAAAGGCGAATAAAATTTATCTGAATTAGCGTAATTATTATTAGTTGCGTTAGTTGCGATTTTTTCTTGAGCAGGAGCGGTATTTTTTTGAGGTTCAGTGCTTGGTTTAGCAGAAGCAACAACATCGGCAACAGAGCCGGCTTCGTTGCCTATTTGTGCAATTACTGTACCCACTTGCACTACATCACCTTCTTTAAAAAGACGTTTTAATAACTTTCCTTCAAACGGCGATGGAATTTCGCTATCAACCTTATCGGTGGCTATTTCTAACACAGTTTCATCAAGTTTTATTGAATCGCCTTCGTTTTTAGTCCACTTAATAATTGTAGCTTCTGCTACGCTTTCGCCCATTTTGGGCATAATCAAATCAAAAGTTGCCATTTTTAGATATATTGTTTACAAAAATAAGTTTATGTGCGTTAACTACAAAATAAATTAGAGGTCATTTTAATGTTGTTTAACCTCAAAATTGTGGGTTATGTCTTAAATGCGTGTGTACATGGGTATTGCCTTTTGAAAAATACCAGATTAAAAGGCCCGCAGCAATAATGCCAAGCACTAACAAAGCAATTTTTAAAGCGCTATAAGGGCGTTCTCCCTGAACCTCTCCGGTTCGGGCATTTATAGTAAAGCGATACACTTTGTTGTTAAATTTGTAAGCGCTTATATAGAGTGGCAGTAAAATATGCTTAAACGTAATGTGATTGTACTCGGTATTTAAGCTGTGAACTTGCTGCAAATCGCCTCCTATATCGCTTTTAACGGTTTGGGTAATTACATCGTTCATTCGAATTTTGGCCATTTCAAAGCCCTGTTTTATTTCTACTTGGTAGGTTTCGGTAATAAAACCGGCTAAAAATTCATCGTTGTACTTAACTAATTCAGGCAAATCCCATGGCTCTAAATCCTGCACCATTTGTTGTGGGAGTGATTTAGATGAGCAAATCAACACATCGTCAAAATCATTGCTAACGTGCCCCGAAGCCGGGTACCATGCAACACGCTGTACTTGCCGTGTTTGAGTGTTGCCATTGCCATCGCGGTATGTTTCGGTAATGTAATAATATACGCCCTTCATGCCGGTATAATCACTTTCTGTATTTGCATCGTAGGTCCAATAGGGCATATATACGCCTTTCAGTTTTTCGGTACTGTTTTTGGCATATATTTTTAATTTAGTTGGTGCAAACCACAACCCATTTACCCATTTTTCGAATGAAAGATGGGCTTTGTTTTTATCGTATTTAAAAGGCAATAAGTATTGAGGTTTTATAATTTTACTTGTACTTGCGTTTTTAATTACCAAAGGCGTATCGCAATAGGGGCAATTACTTGATGCAACATTTTCCGGCAAGGTAGTATTGGCTCCACACGATTCGCATTTTACTGTACTTACGCTATGTTCTTCTGAATTTTGAGCATGTTCATTAATAAAAGATTCGTAATCATTTTCAATTATATCTGTTTTTTCAACCTCAATAATATTTTCTGTGTGGCAGTATTCACAGGTTAAACTATTTGTGCCCGGCGCAAATTTTAAATTTGCGCCACAATTTTTACATTTAACCGTATTGGCTGCTTGCTCATTAGTTTCAATAATATCGCTCATAATTATTCTCGAATCTAAAGTAAATAAAATTTCTTAAATATTTTTTAAAAACAGTTTTGTAAAAAATAATGTGCTAAGTTTATGGTTTTAAATACATCAAATGTTCCGATTTACACTTTATTTAATTTGCTTTTCATACTTTGTACAAGCTCAATCTGAAAAAAAATATCCTGCATTACTGTGGAAAATAACAGGCAAAGAGTTAAAAAAAACTTCGTACTTGTATGGTACAATGCATGTTAGTAACAAAGTGGCGTATCACTTATCTAACCAATTTTTTGATGCGTTAAAAAGCGTAGATGTTGTTGGACTTGAAACTAACCCCGGCGAATGGCTCAAAAATATGGAATTAACCGGTGAGTTAGAGCAATTAAATCAATATGAGTTTAATAACGCTAACAGCGATTTTTATACAACGGCATTTAATTATAAATATCCTAAAAAACGTGAATTACAAGGTGTTTTAAGTTACGACCCCGAAATTATTAATGGGTTATTATACCGCCAAAACCGAACGGGAGATAATTTTGAAGAGAATACCTATATTGATTTATTTATTTATCAAGCGGCATCAAAATTAAATAAAGAATTAATCAGCCTTGAAAATTTTGTGCAGTCAGAAATTTATGCTAAGCTGGCTATGTTACCCGATAAATTAACGCATGAAGATGCAGATATTGAGTCTGCTTATAATGATTATACCGGGCACGTTACTATTGAAGATGCCTATCGCGATGGAAACCTTGACTTGCTGGATAGTTTGAGTAAAAAAAGCTCAACAAAAAATACACAACGCTTTTTAATTAATGCCCGAAATGAATTTTTTGTTCACACTATTGATTCGGTAATTAAACTTAAAAGTTTATTTAGCGGTGTGGGTGCTGCCCATTTACCCGGCGAAAATGGTGTAATAGAATTGTTAAGAAAAAAAGGCTACACAGTTGAGCCAATTATACCGGTATCAAATAAAAAAAGTGATGATGAGCGAGATAAGATAGATGCGCTGGTAAAACCCGTGTCTTTCCACAAGCAATTTTCTGCCGACTCCTTGTTTAGTGTACAGGTACCGGGCAAGCTTTATCAAATAATAAATTTAGAAAACATAAAATACCAAATATGCGCCGATATGACCAATGGTAATTTTTATACAGTTGCTCGCTTAAAAGCAATTGCTCCGCTTTCGGGTATTAGTAAAGAACAGTTAATGGTAAAAACCGACAGTTTATTTTTTGAAAATATTCCCGGTAAAATTATTTCGAAAAAAGAAATTATTTCAAATACAGGCCTTAAAGGCTTTGACATTATTAATAAAACTCGCAAAGGCGATTACCAACGCTATCAATTATTTTTTAGCGACTTAGAATTAATTTTATTTAAATTGGGCGGGAAACACGAGTACGCAATAGGTAACGAAGCAAAACAATTTTTTAATTCGATTCAGTTTAGTTCAATTAATAATAATGAAAAAATATTTTCACCAAAAACAAAAGGTTTTGAAGTAAAGGCACCTGCAAACATGTTTTATTCAAAAAATACCGGCAGTTCATTAAGCGGGTTGGTTGAAGATTTTTACGCTTACAGCAATTTAAATAAAGTGTTTTTTGGCATAAAGCATGCTGTTTTTAACGATTTTTCGTACATAGAACAAGACACATTTGAACTCAATCAATTAGCAAAAAATTGCTTAGAAAATTTCGATTTTAAAAACAATAAAAAATTTACGTTTGGCGAATACAAAGGATTGCCACAAATTGTTTTTTCAGCAAGTAATAAAAAGCAAAAACTATTTACGGGTAAAATAATAATCAAGGGGGTGCATTATTACCTTCAATACACAGTATCTGATAGCGGAACAAGTTATAACTCTGTTTTTTTTGAGAGTTTTAAATTAACCGATTTTGACTACTTAAATCCGTTAAAAGAAATAAAAGACAAAGAACTTTATTTTAGCGCAATAGATGAAGTAAGCGAAACACCTCAATCAAAATTTAATGAACTATACGCCAGTGCGCTTGAAAAGGTTAAAATAAAACGTAAAGAAGATTCTTACTCTGATTATGATTCAAAAATGAAAAGCAAGCTCTATTATTCACCATCGAGCAACGAGTACGTAAGTATATTATTTGAAAAGTATAACGACTATGAATTTCAATCTAAAAAAGAATTTGAAAAAATTTTGCACAAAAATATAAGCCGTTTAGGGATGATTGTAGGTAAATTTAAAACAGCATTTGCAAACAATGTGTATAGTTACAGCGTTACATTAAAAGATACAGCTACTTCGCGTGCATTAGATATATATGTGCTTCTTAAAAACGGCACACGCTACGAGTATTCTGCACCTTATGATACAACAGTAGGCTACAATGGCTGGCAAAAGAAATTCATCAACTCATTTAAAATTAAAGATACCCTTATAGGAAAATCTTTATTTGATTATAAATACGATAAGCTATTAAATGATTTAGTAAGTACAGATACATCTGTTGCACAAAAAGCTTCAAATTCAATTTTAAATTCTGTTAGTACACAAAAAGAATATGCAACAGATTTTATAAAGTTTTTATCGAACAATAATTTTAGTAAAGTAAACGAAGCTACGCGGGCACAATTACTAGTGAATGGAGGATTAATGAAATCAGACGCCATTGTTGATGCTTATAAAAACACATATAAGCAATACACCGATAGTTTTTATATTCAGCTTTGTGTACTAAAAGGCCTAGCGTATTTAAAAAGTAAAGCATCATTTAATGCTTTTTTAGATTTGCTTACTGACGATCCTCCTTTAATAGGTGATGCTAATGCTGTATCAGATGTACTTTTAGTTCTTAACGACTCGCTTGAATTATGTAAAAATTATTTTCCGTTAATGTACTCACTTACAAAATACGATGAGTATAAAACTTCTGTTTACAATATCCTAACGGACTTACTCGAAAACGATTATATTACACCTAAAGCTTACAAATCACAAAAAGATAATATTTTAGCTGATGCCAATTTAGCCTTAAAACGTTATAAAAATACAGCAGGAAAACCTGGCGTATTAACCGAAGATTATAAAGATTTTGAAAGTTTAGATAAGACAAGCAAAGAACAAGCAATTGAACTAAAACAATTAGTAGATGCTTACAATCAAAATATTTATTTTAGGTCAAACCCCAACACTAAGGCAAAGGCATATTATTGCTCTGATTTAATAAATTACGCAAAATTATTAGCCCCTTTTTATAAAAATGATAATAGAGTTAAATTGTATTTTAGTAAATTATTAAAAATTAAAAATCAACAAATTCAATTATTAATTACAGTACTTTCATTAAAACATAAATTTGACATTACCGATACAATGGCTGGTTATTTTTCTAGTAACAAAAACACCAGAGCTTATTTTTATACCGAATTAGAAAAAAATAAACTATTGCATTTTTTTGATAAAAATTACAGCAACCAAAAAAGCATAGTAGAATCGGTAATGTATAGCGAAAAGCAATTAAAAAACTATTTTTCGTTTGAAAAAGAGCGCGCAAAAAAAGACTCGTTAAGCTTTGTAAAAGAACTTAAAGCTCATAATGCTTACGAAAATGGAATTATTTATTTGTTTAAACACAGTAAATTTAAAAATGAAGAAAACAAGTGGAGTATTGCGTTTGTAAATACACAAAAAGATAAAATTAATTCAAATGTTGAAATTATTAAATTTGTGTATTATCCCGACAATTTAAAAACCGAAGAAGAAAATATTAATAAAATTTTAAATGAATTTTATTTAAAATTTAGACGAAGGGTTAACTTTAATACTATTGAGGCCTATTCACCCTATGGAAACGAAGGCTACTAGTATTCTTTTTAAAGATTACTTATTAAAAACTTTTATAAGCACGCGGCGGTTTACAATAAATTTACTTTTATCATAAGGTTGGTTTTTATTTATTTCTAAAATAGGCGATGATGCACCTAGTCCAATAATTTTATTAATATGCTTTGTAATAAATCCATTTTGTGTTAAGTAGTTGTAAACCGATTTGCTTCTTTTTACTGAAAGTTTTTGGTTGTATAATTTATTTCCTTTTTGATCGGTATAACCAACAATATTAATTGATAGCGATGGATATTGTTTGAGTACTTGTATGTTTTTATTTAATATTTCAGCGGCTTCGCTATTTATGTTGTCCTTATCAAAATCAAACAAAATAGGGCGAATATCAAAATTTATTTTTTCTAGTTGAGCATCTGTTAACTCTCCTTTTATTGTTGCTAAATTTAAGGTGTCATTTGTTTTTAGTGGATTAAGAGAATCGTTTTTTGAGCTTTTGCTTGTAAATATTGTATTTAAACATATTACAGTTGGCTCTAAGCAAGAATCGCAAATGTAGGTTAATTTATAATTTATTTTATACTCTTTGCCGGGTTCTGCATTAACATTTAAGGTATTTGCATTGCCGTTTGCTAGAGTGCTATTTACTAGCCATTGATTAGCTATAATTTTATTTTTATTTGAATTAAAATTAGTAGTTAAATTATAACTATTTTTTTCTAACTCAACAACGCTTAGTTTAATTTCACTTTGATTGGTATTACAGATGGTATCTATTTTATCTTTAAAAATAATTTTGTAAATATCCATATCGCCATAGCCTCCTACTCTTGAAGATGAATAGTACGCGGATTTATCATCAGGAGTAATTGTATAAAAAATATCGTGTCCGCTTGAATTTATAGGTTGTCCTAAATTAATAGGCTCTGTCCATTTTCCGTTTACTAGTTCACTTTTATAAGTATCGTAATTTCCGTAACCTTTATGCCCTTTACTTGCAAAATACATTGTTTTACCATTATTTGTTATAAATGGTGAATCTTCATCGAATGGAGTATTTATAGTAGTTCCAATGTTTTCAACCTTAGCCCATTCTCCATTTTCATTTTTAGTTGAAAAATAAATATCATTATCTCCATTCCCATTTTCTGATTCGCTGGTAAAAAGCAATTGCTTTCCATCATCGCTCAAGAAGGCATGGTTTTGATAAAAATCAAAATTAATTTGCTTATTTAATTTTTTAGGGTTGATGTTTGGCCGTTTATTTGCATCTACTTCAAATATCCTATTGTTTCGATATACAAATAATGTTTTGCCATCACGACTAATTGACACAATTGATTCGTTTCCTTTTTTGTATTTTGATTTTAAGTATTTATCGGGTAGTGTGTACCGCCTAACAGAATCAAATTTCCCATTAGTGTACTTTGAAACATACATGCTTTCAAAATATTTACCATCTAAATAATTTATTTGTTCATTTTTTGAGTCTTTGCGTTTTGATGTGAATAATAATTCATTGCTTGGCAGCAATACCGGAACATATTCAGGATTTTCGGTATTAATCATTTTCCCTAAGTTTAATATTATCACATTGCTATCTATATTTTTGTCAACCAAACTCATTGCGTTTGCACAATCTTCTTTTCGTTTTTTAATGTCTTTTTGAAAATTGTCATTTTCATCATAAGCAAATTTTCCATTAAGGGTTTTAAAAAAAACGATAGCTTCTTCGTATTTATTTTGATTTTGATAACATTTTGCAAGCGCAAATAATAAATCAGAAATTGTATCTTTCTTGCTTAGTTGTAAAGATTTTTCTAAATAAGGCAGAGCCTTGCTGTAATCTTCGATAGTTTCGCTGTACAACAAGCCTAATAACAAATTGGCATGGTAATTTTCAGGATCTATTTTTAGCACTTTTTCGTAATATTTTTTGGCATTTACTAAATTTCCTTTTTCAGTTTCGTTAGCGGCCTTTTTTAAATAACGCTTAATGGGAGTAAATGAACAAAAAAGCAAAAAAGAAATAATGAATATAATTGTATTTTTAAATTTCATTTCCTAGCAAGTAAATATATAAAAATTGAAAAACAAAATGTTACATTAAGCAAAACATTTACAAGTGCCCAAATAAACATTTTTTGTTGAATTAAGTTAAAGGTTTCGTAGCTAAATGTACTAAATGTGCTCATTCCGCCACAAACACCTACAAGAATGAGTAACTTTAAATTACCATTTTGTACATGCGGTATTATTTGTGCAAAAAAAAATGCAAATATTGAACAAGCAATTATATTTGCCGTTAATGTAGCTAAAGGTATAGGCAAAGTAGATTTTTGCATTAAAATACTTAAAAAATATCTAAAAACACTGCCAATTCCTCCTCCAATAAAAACCCATAAATAATTCATGATTTTGAGGTTAAAAATAAATGTTTTTAAATTGCATTTGGCTTATTTTATGTACAGTTTCTAACAATTTAATTTTAAAAACCATACAATATACTAAACTGTTAAATATTGCGTTTATATTTGTATCAAAATGCGCATTTTATTTTTAATATTTTTATTATTAACGTTTTGTTTTTTTTTCATTGTTGGGTGTAAAAAAAATACAATCACAACTAGTTCCTCAGCAAGGCTTTCTTTTTCGCAAGACTCTGTATTATTCGACACGGTTTTTACAACAATTGGCTCTAGCACAAAAAATATTCGTGTTCGAAATAAAAATAATCAAGCGGTCAATATTTCAAGTATTTTTTTGCAAAACGGTTCTTCCTCTCAATTCATCATTAATGTTGATGGATTAAAAGGCACAAGTTTTAAAAACTTAGAAATAGCTGCAAACGACAGTATGTACATTTTTATTCAAGTAAATGTAAACCCAACTAATCACAGTTCGCCTGTTATTATCGAAGACAAAATTATATTTCAGCTAAACGGCAACACTCAGCAAGTTAAATTAGAAGCATGGGGGCAAGACGCCTACTATCATCGCCCCAATCAAGCAATTAAATTTAGTAATGGCACTTACTTACCTTATTCGCTAATTGACACAAATAAAAATGTAACAATAGTTTGGCCAAATGATAAGCCGCATGTAATATATGGTTACCTAGTTGTTGACAGCACGCAAACCCTATTTATACAACCTAATACTAAAATTTTTATGAATTACAAGGCCGGAATTTGGGTATATCGCTATGGCACAATAAAAATAAACGGAGCGTTAAATAATGAAGTTGTAATTACCGGAGCTCGACTCGATTTAGATTACAGAAATCAACCCGGCCAATGGGATAGAATATGGATTAATGAAGGTAGCCTAAATAATACCATAAACTATGCTATTATTAAAAATGGTTATATAGGAATTCAAACGGAACTAATAGGAACAGGCTCAGGAATAGACACAAGCATTGCAAGGCAATTAACCCTTACAAATACTAAAATTCAAAATATGAGCCAGTGGGGTTTATATAGTTTTGCCTACAATGTTTATGGAGCTAATAACGTTATAAGCAATTGCCAAGAGTATTGTTTAAATATTTTACTTGGAGGTAAACACGATTACCAGCAGTGCACCTTTGCTAATTATTGGAATAACGGAACTGCACGCACTAAGCCATGTGTTAACATAAACAACTATGCTCAAAACACAAACTTAAATTTATACCGATGTAATTTTTTAAATTGTATTATTGATGGAAATGCCTTGTCAAATGAGGTTAGTATAGATTTACAAGGAGGCACAGGGGTTTTTACTAATTATTTTTTTAGTAATACTTGGTTGCGAACAACAAATAATACATCAAGCGCTACAAATTATTTTAATGTTAGAACAGGCCATAATGTTAATTTTAATTCGCCCACTACTTTTGATTTTAGTGTGCCACTCTCTGAAACACAAGTAGCAAATTTTACTGGCACATCAGCAAGCACAGTAGCCGCGGCACATCCATTTGATATATCAGGGTTTCCAAGAAATACAACAAGTGTAACAGCCGGTGCTTACCAAGCAAGATAAATTAAATCTAAATAAATATTGGAATACATTTCAATCTGTTTTTTACCTTTGCACGTGCACACAATTGAACCATTTTATAATTGGCAACATCTATACGAGGCATCTAAAGATGCCAATTCGCCATTTTTTGGACGTGAATACAGTGAGTTTGAGTTTACCAATAAAATATATAACTTCTTAATTCACCCACAATGGGACGATTTTGGAAGTAGTACACTTTATATTAAAATTCTTTTTATTGATTACGACGAAAATTATGCCATTATCGAATTTATAGGCGAGTGGAATGATTTAATTAATAATGATATTATGTTGCTTAAACGTAATGTAATTGATGATTTAATTTACTTAGGCATCAATAAATTTATTTTAATAGGCGAAAACATTTTAAACTATCACTTTAGCGATGATAGTTATTACGAAGAGTGGTTTGACGAAAACAATGATGGTTGGATAGTGCTGCTCAATTTTAGAACACATGTGTTAGATGAGATTAAAAAATCGGGTTTAGATTACTATTTTATTTATGGCGGGAATTTTGATGATTTTGATTGGCGAAAATTTAGCCCGGGTCAAGTGTTTGGAAATGTTAGTAAAGAAATTTCAAAGCGTTTGCTTTAAAGGGCGCTAAAACGCTTGCTAATAGTAAGGCTTAACAAATACACTTTCAATACTTGCGCTTATATCGTTAATTGAACTTGAAATTTTATTTTTAAATGACGCGTGTTTTAAATCACAATTATAATCTAAACTCCATGTTTTAAAATTATCGGCCAAGGCTTTTATAGCATCGCAAATAAACAATACTTCCTCGTTTGTATGGGTTGGGTGTATTGAAAGTCTTATCCAACCCGGTTTTTCAGAGTAGTCGCCTTTATTTATTAAATCAGTAATTGATTTTGAATACTCTTTATCCACTTCAAGTAAATAGTGGCCGTAAGTACCGGCACAAGAACAGCCGCCTCTTACTTGTATTCCAAATTTATCATTTAGCATATTTACACCAAGGTTATAATGCAAGCCTTCAATATAAAATGAAATAACACCCAATCTTTCTTTTTGATCTCTCGCTAAAATGTGTAGATTAGAAATATTATCGAGTTTATCCCAAATTATTTTTAAAATTTCTTCTTCTCTTTTTTTTATATTTTCAACACCCATTTCGTTTTTAAGTAAACAACACATTGCTGTTTTAATAGTTTGTAAAAATGGTGGCGTTCCCCCATCTTCGCGCTGCTCAATATCACTTATATATTTATGTTGCCCCCAAGGGTTTGTCCAATCAACAGTGCCTCCGCCCGGGTTATCTGGCACTGAATTATGATATAATTTTTTATTAAAAACAAGTACACCGCAAGTTCCTGGACCGCCTAAAAACTTATGAGGTGAGAAAAAAACGGCATCTAAATACGCTCCATTTTCATCGTTTACGTGCATATTTATGTTAATATACGGAGCAGAGCATGCAAAATCAACAAAGCATAAACCATTATGGTTGTGCATTATTTTAGCAATATCCATATAGGGAGTAATTATTCCTGTTACGTTTGAGCAAGAGGTTATTGCAGCAATTTTAATTTTTCTGTTGGCATATTTTTCAACTTCTGCATTAAACAATTCAATGTCAACAAGGCATTTATTATTTGGTGGTACTATTACAACATCTGCAATAGTTTCCAGCCAAGTTGTTTGGTTAGAGTGATGCTCCATGTGAGTTGTAAAAACAACAGGGCGTTCGTTTTCAGGAATTGAAATTTTTTGTTTAAACTTTTCATGTATTTTTAAGCCAAGTATGCGTTGAAATTTATTTACAACACCTGTCATACCGGAGTTAGATGAGATAATTACATCGCTTGAATTTGCTCCAACATGTTGTTTAATTATTTGCTGTGCCTTGTGGTAGGCGTAAGTCATAGTAGCTCCTGTAAAATTATTATCGGTATGTGTGTTTGCTACTAGTGGGTATATTTCAGTATTTAATCTTTTTTCAATTGGCTCATAAAGCCTGCCGCTGGCTGTCCAATCGGCATATAAAAGCTTAATTGAGTTATGATAGGGCGTTTTTATTGTTTGATTAATACCAATAATATTTTTTCTGTATTTTAAAAAATAATTTTCCATATAGAATTTTAATCATCTAATTTAAACAAAAAGCGAAAAATTATAGTGATAGCTAAGTTAAAAATATAATTTTTATTACAATTTTAGTTTTACTTTTACGGCGGTTAAATTCAAAAAAAAATGAACGTATTAATACTAGGCTCCGGAGGTCGTGAACACGCATTTGCATGGAAAATTGCACAAAGCAAACAATTGCAAAACCTTTATATAGCGCCAGGTAATGCCGGAACTAAAAATTGTGGCATCAATGTTTCAATAGCTGCAAATGATTTTGAAGCTGTTAAAAAATTAGTGTGGGAAAAAGATATTAATTTAGTTTTAGTTGGTCCCGAAGATCCATTAGTAAAAGGCATACACGACTTTTTTTTGAATGACGAAATACTAAAAGATATTCCGGTTATTGGTCCTAAAAAAGATGGCGCACAACTTGAAGGAAGTAAAGATTTTAGTAAGCAGTTTATGAAAAAGTATAACATACCAACTGCAAAATACGCCAGCTTTACGCAGCAAACTATAAATGAAGGCTACAAATTTTTAGAAGAGTTGAATCCGCCTTATGTGTTAAAAGCCGATGGTTTAGCTGCCGGAAAAGGCGTTTTAATACTAAATGATTTAACTGAGGCCAAACACGAATTAAAAAATATGCTCTTAGAAGCAAAATTTGGAAATGCTTCTAGTAAAGTAGTTATCGAAGAGTTTTTACACGGAATAGAATTATCTGTATTTGTTTTAACCGATGGCATATCTTATAAAATTTTACCTGAAGCTAAAGATTATAAACGCATTGGCAATGGTGATACAGGCCTCAATACCGGCGGAATGGGAGCAATAAGCCCCGTACCATTTGCCACCAATGATTTTTTACAAAAAGTAGAAAGTGATATTATTATTCCAACGATAAATGGTTTAATAAATGAACAAATTGATTACAGGGGATTTATTTTTATAGGTTTAATGAACTGCAACGGCTCTCCCTATGTAATTGAATACAATTGCCGCATGGGCGACCCCGAAACAGAAGTTGTAATTCCGCGTATTGAAAGCGACTTTTTAGATTTATTGCAAGGCGTAGTTACTCAATCGCTAAACAAAAAATTACTCACCGTTTCTCCTCTATGTGCAACAGCATTGGTTATGGTAAGTGGCGGCTATCCTGAAAAATACGAAAATAATTTTGAAGTATCCGGTTTAAATATCGAAACAGATTCTCACGTCTTTCACGCCGGTACAAAATTAGATGCAAACAAAGTTTTAACAAATGGAGGGAGAGTTTTTGCCATAACCTCCTTTGGACAATCAATTCAACAAGCAATTAGCAAAAGCCTTGCTTGCGCCAATAATATTGATTATAAAAATAAATATTACAGAACAGACATAGGAATGGATTTAATAAACATGCAATCAGTATAAAAATAAACCGTATCTTTGTACCCTAACTAACACTAAAGCTAAATGACATATTTGGACTTTGAAAAACCAATTCAAGATCTTGAAACAGAGTTAACTAAACTTAAAGAGGTAAGCCAAAAAAGTAAAGTAAATCTCGATGATAAAATCAACGAACTTGAAACTCTTATATGCGAAAAAACTAAAGAAATATACTCCAATTTAACACCCTGGCAACGCGTTCAAGTTAGCAGGCACCCTGAAAGGCCTTATACAATTGCATATATTGAACACATAAGTAATAAAACTTTTATTGAATTACACGGCGACAGAACAGTTGCCGACGATAAAGCAATGGTTGGTGGTTTTGGAGAAATTGACGGCCGAACAGTTATGTTTATTGGTCAGCAAAAAGGCATTAATACTAAGATGCGCCAAATTCGTCGTTTTGGTATGGCAAATCCGGAGGGTTATCGCAAAGCATTAAGGTTAATGAAACTTGCCGAAAAATTTAATAAACCTATTGTAACATTTATTGATACGCCCGGTGCATACCCAGGCTTAGAAGCGGAGGAACGCGGACAAGGTGAAGCCATTGCAAAAAACTTGCTCGAAATGGTGCAACTTAAGGTACCTGTAATTTGCGTGATAATTGGTGAAGGCGCTAGTGGTGGCGCATTAGGAATTGGTATTGGAGATAAAGTGTTAATGCTCGAAAATACTTGGTATTCGGTTATTTCGCCTGAAAGTTGCTCATCTATACTTTGGCGCAGCTGGAACTTTAAAGAAAAAGCCGCCGAAGCATTAAAACTTACTGCTGAAGATATGAGTAAAAACGGACTTGTTGACGGTATAATTAAAGAGCCTTTAGGTGGAGCCCACCGCAATCAAACAGAAGCTTTTAATACTGTTAAACAAACAATTTTAGAATTGCTTAAAGAACTAGACGGAATAAGTGATACTGAAAGAATAAATCAGCGAATTGAAAAGTTTTCAAACATGGGCGTAGTTCACGATATAAGTGAGCCTGCCTAAGCAACTTTACTGTTAGGGTTTAAGGGTTATGTAAAAATTTTTATCCAATGAAACAGTTTTTACTGATTTTTCTAAACTGATTGTTTGCCATTGAGTTGTTGGTGTAATCCAACGTTCTTTATCAACTATTATTTTTATAGGAATAGAAAAATTATTAATACAATTTGTAAAACGGTATTGAAACTCATTTTTGTATAATTTATATTCTAAATGTGGAATTTGAGTTGTTCTTAAATATTGCTGAAAGAAAGATTTTAAGTTTAAGCCAGATTCTTTTTCAATAAATAATTCAATTTCATTTCCAGAAACAATTTGATGATAATAGGTGCGATTAATATCTCGTAATAATTTTCTAAATCTCTCATCATCATTTATCATTTGCCGAATCATGTGTATCATTTGACTGCCTTTATAATACATATCACCACTTCCTTCTTCCTTAATATCATATTTTCCTATAATTGGCTTGTCGTTTAAAATAGCTTTTCTAACGCCTTGGCAGTATTCATTTCCTGCTTGTGTTCCAAATTCACAATCTGTAAATAAAACTTCACTATACGAGGTAAAACCTTCGTGCACCCAATTATCTGCTACATCACGAGCCGTTATATTGTTGCCAAACCATTCGTGTCCACTTTCGTGCACTACAATAAAATCCCATTTTAATCCCCAACCACTACCAGATAAATCTCTTCCAGCATAACCATTTAAATAAAAATTGCCATACGCTACGTTACTTTGATGTTCCATACCTAAGTACGGTGCTTCTACTATTTTGTATGAATCTTTATAAAAAGGATAAGGTCCAAACCAATGCTCAAAACATTTAATAGTTTTTGTAACGTTAGGTTTTAAATGCGTGGCAATTTTTGCTTGATGATAGTTTAACACCCAATAATCTGTAATTAATGTACCGCTTTCACCATTTATTGAATCATGTAGTAATACGTATTTTCCTATGTACGGAATAATATTATAACTATTAATTGGATAAGTAACTTGCCATGTGTATTGAGTGAAGTTATTATCTATTTTTTGTTTTTGAGTTAGTTTTCCATTAGCTATTGCTACTAAACTATCTGGGACAATAATAGATAACGTAACACCATTATCAGGTTCTTCACTTTGTATATCCTTACAAGGAAACCATATACTTGCTCCTGCACCTTGACAAGCAACGCTCATCCATGGATTTTGTAAGGAATCTTTTTTCCAAACCCAACCACCATTCCAAGGTGGATTAATAGCAACTTTTGGTTTTCCGTGGTAATAAACTGTGAGTGTATGTGTAGAATGAAGAACTTGATTATCTAATGATAAGATACAACGGTTACCTTGCTGTGTATAGCGATTTAATTTTTGATTGTTAAGGTAGATAGAATCTATACTTAAAGGCTGTTGTAAATCTATTTGCATGACATTATTGACGCTATCTTTTATTACTTGATACGTAATACGATTGTATCCAGAAATAGATTTTTCATTAAAATTGGGCTTTACAGAAATATCGTAATAGGTAACATTCCACCAATTTCGATAAACCGTATTACTACCTAGTAAAGTATCTTCTTTTGTGATTGTTTGTGCGGTAATAGATGAAATAAAGAAAATATAAAGTATTACAAACTTGTTGCACATGTGTTTTTAATTATTTGAACTTATTTCTAATATGGCGAAGCCAATTGCAGATACATCACAATTCAAAGATGCAAAATTATTTTTTTGTTATGGTAAAAAAAGAACGAATTGGACTAAAATATTTTACACATAGCGCGTTAAGGTTTATTAATTAAAAAGTGCATGTTTGTTCGATAAAAAATAATTTAGAAACATTAAATAATTATTTTTTAAAAATTGATTATCAGTTAGTTAAATATTGCTTTGTGATTTTTAAAATCATATTTTATACGTATTTATTTTTACCCACTTTCTATTATAGTTTAATTTTGAAAACAAGACATTCTAAAAACATGAAAAAAAGTTTTTCAAGTTTATTCATCAATACTGTATTTTTTAAATGCAGATGTATTTATGTAATAGTTTTTTTGAATATTTTTTTATTTCCAAAACCTATTTTTGCTCAATTTTCAAAGGAAATAAAATTTGGTGAAAACACTTGGTTTATTGAAGATAAGGGACAATCGGTTGCTATAGAAAATCGCTTGAATGAAGATGTATTGTACATGGTTGAAACTACTAATTTTGAATTGTTTTTCACCAAAACCGGATTGTGTTACCGTTTTACTGAAGTTATTCCAAAAAAAATAAGTGAAAAAGAATTGGAAGAATTTGAAGAGATGAACGAAAAAGGCGGGCGTAGCTTTGCAGAAAAAAAACAAGCTGAAGATGAATTGCGTAGAAACACAGTTGTAACAAAGCACTTAAAAATTACTTGGGCAAATTCGAATCCCAACGTAAATGTAGTTGCCGAAAATGAACAGCCTCACTATCATACCTATATGCAAGGCAGAAGCAGTGTGAAAGCGCTTGCCTACAAAAAAATAATTTATAAAAATATTTACCCCTTTATAGATATTGAATATACCTTTCACGAGCAGGGAGGAATAAAATACAATATTATACTACACCCCGGTGCTAACCCGGCAATGCTTAAAATGCTTTATTCTGATATGGAAAATACTTTGTTAAGGCTCGATCGTGATGGTAACATCAATATAAAACTCGGGAATTTTAAATACAAAGACAATGCCCCAAAAACCTTTTATAGCAAGGATAAAAATCCAATTAAATCGAGTTTTAACCTTAGCAATAACATCGTTTCTTTTAACCTCGATAATTATGATACGAGTAAAGAAATTATCATTGACCCTTTTACAACAGTGCTAACAACATTGATAAATAATCAGCGAGCATTTGATATTGGAGTGGATGGTGGCGGAAATATATATGTTGCAGGTGGAGCAGGTAAAACAGCAGCGGGATACAAAGTTGCAAAATACACCTCAGTAGGTGTGTTGGTATGGACGGCCTCTACTAACTTTAATGGCTATTATGGAGATATGGTAGTTGACCCTACCGGAAATGTTTATTTTGCAGAAGGATCTTTTAGTGGGAATATTTGTAAAATCAGTCCTGCAGGACTTGTGCTTTGGAGTGCTGTTATCCCTTCGGGTAGCGGTTATGAAGATTGGGCTATTGCAATAAATAGAACGAATGCTGCCCAGATAGTTGTAACATGGGTTGATGCAAGTTATAACTACAGATTGGCAAACTTAAATCCATCTAACGGTTCAACGTCAGGAGTTGCCAGTATGGGTTCAATAAATGAATTTCGGTCGGTTTGTATTGCCCCAAATGGAAATGTGTATGGACTTACTTGTGCCCCTGCTGGTAGTGCACCTACAGGCGATAACATTATAGGAGGAAATAGCGCGTTTGTCAACACTTTCTTAACTTCAAGCGGTTATAATTGGGATGAAATAAGTTTCCTGTACAGTACTACTAATAATTATACCGGCAGCGGATACAATGGCATTTTTGCTTCTAACTCAACTATTTATACTACCAATGGAACTAATGTGCAAACTCGAAATCCTGCAACGGGGGCTGTTATTGCAAGCGCAGCGCTTCCGGGTGGGGTAGTAGAGCAAAACGGAGGCATTGTTGCCGACAATTGCGGAAATATTTTTGTGGGATCAAGTACCGGTGTATATAAATTTAATAGTTCTCTTGTTCAAACTGGTTTTGTCGCAACCTCTGGCCCAGTTTACGATGTTTATATAAATCAAACTACCAATGAAGTAGTTGCTTGCGGTAAAGGCTTTGTAGCTTCGTTGGCACTTAACCCTTGCCCTCTGCCTTTACCCATAGAGCTAGTAGATTTTAAAACAGAGTGCGGTAACGATAGCACCGCCATTAATTGGACAACAGCAACCGAACGAAACAATAGCTATTTTACTTTAGAAAAATCACTCGACGGTATAAATTTTAGTTTCTTTAAAAAAATACCTGGTTCGGGAAATAGCAACCAAAATGTAAGTTATTCGGTAAACGATGTAACGCAGCTAAATACTATTGTGTATTACCGGTTAACACAAACTAATAGCGATGGCAGCACTTCAATGCTTCCAATTACCTATGCCTATTGCGAAAGTGATGCTTCTGTAGAATTGAACAATGTGTTTTTACAGCCTAATCCAACAAGTGGAGGCTTGGGTATTACATTTTTTTCGAGCGAACAAGCTAGCACAACAATTACTTTTGCCGATGCGGCCGGAAGAATTGTGCAGCAAGAAACTCTTATCTCAAATATGGGGCGTAACTTCCAACTGTACAATGTTGGTACATTAGCTTCTGGAGTTTATATGGTAACGGTAAATAATGGTAAAAAGTCGATTACCCGAAAGTTTATTAAAAATTAAATTTTATTCATTCAATATACTTTAAAAAAAACATTAGTTTTGTTAAACACAAATAAATAATAACCTATGAAAATCAATTTTTTAATCCTTTTAATTGCAGCGCTAATCCCAATGATACTTGGTTTTATTTGGTATAACCCAAAAGTTTTTGGTAGCGCTTGGATGAGAGCCTCCGGGTTAAATCAGGAAAAGCCAAATAATACGAAAATGGGTTTAGTTTTTACACTAAGTTTTCTCTTATGCTTTTTAATGGCTTTTATTATTCAATTTATGGTCATTCATCAGTATAGTGTTTTCTCAATTTTTATGAATGAACCTTCGGCTAAAGATCCAAACTCAGAAATTGGAAAATACCTAGCTGACTTTATGCTTAAATACGGTCAAAACTTTCGCACATTTAAGCATGGTACATTGCATGGAACAATGGGGGGAATAATGTTAGCAACACCTATTATCACAATTAGCGCTCTTTTTGAACAAAAAAGTTTTAAATACATTGCTATTAATGCCGGCTATTGGATAATTTCAATGGGACTTATGGGCGGAATAATTTGTGCTTTTGCCTGAGTATTAAGTCGGCATGAAGCCCCTTGCACTATACCCGAAACAATAATTTTATAGCGTAATATTTTTGATATTTAAAAAAATTATTCGTTAATCAATTTATATTACTTATTTTGGTAGAAATTTATTGAAATATGTCCACACTTTTTAGAAAAAAATCTTTAACCAAATTGCTCGAAGATGCAAACTCGGGTAGTTCAGGACTAAAAAAAACACTTGGACCACTATCCTTAGTTGCCTTGGGCATTGGAGCAATTATTGGTGCCGGATTGTTTGTTAGAACTGCAGCTGCCTCAGCCGAAGCTGCCGGCTCTGCGGTAACGCTATCATTTATTATAGCCGCTATTGGCTGTACCTTTGCAGGTTTGTGTTATGCCGAGTTTGCGGCTATGATTCCCATATCGGGTAGCGCTTATACCTACGCTTACACTACCATGGGCGAATTGGTTGCATGGATTATAGGCTGGGCATTAGTAATGGAATACGCACTAGGCGCTGCAACTGTATCAATCGCATGGAGCGAATATCTGAATAATTTATTGGGAGGTACAATTCCTTACGAATGGTGTCATTCGCCCTTCGAAAAATTATATTTAGTAGCAGGCGAAAATATTTCAAAACTCCCTGAAACTATTGCCAAAACAGCAAAAGAAGGCTTAGTGTATTTAAATGCACACGATTTTAAGGCATTAAGCACAGATATTCAATCGCTAGTGCAAATAAAATCAGGAATAATTAACGCACCGGCCTTATTAGTATTGCTTGTTATATCATTGGTGCTAATAAAAGGGACCGAAGAATCTGCCATTTTTAACGGCATTATTGTGTTTGTAAAAGTTGCAATTGTATTAGTTTTTATTGCTATTGGTTGGAAATTTATTAACCCCGAAAATCATACACCATACATGATACCCGAAGGTGTAAAAGGACACGAAGGCATTTTTAAATATGGTTGGGGCGGTGTACTTGGCGGAGCAGCAATTGTGTTTTTTGCCTTTATTGGTTTTGATGCTGTTTCAACGGCAGCACAAGAAGCTAAAAACCCTAAAAGAGACATGCCCATTGGTATTTTAGGATCGCTTGTAGTTTGTACTGTTTTATACATATTGTTTGCACACGTTTTAACAGGTGTTGCTAATTGGAAAGAGTTTGAAGCAGCCGGAAAAGAAGCTTCGGTGTCTTATGCTATTAATAAATACATGGTTGGCTACGGTTGGTTAGGCACATCAGTAACTATCGCAATATTAGCGGGTTTTTCATCGGTAATACTTGTAATGTTAATGGGGCAATCGCGCGTATTTTATTCTATGGCAAAAGATGGGTTATTGCCTTCAGTTTTTTCTGATTTGCATCCAAAATTTAAAACGCCTTATAAATCAAACATGATATTGTTTTTATTTGTGGGCGCATTTGCAGCTTTTGTACCGGGTAGCGTAGCAGGCGATTTAACTTCGTTTGGTACATTATTTGCCTTTGTGCTTGTATGTGCAGGAATTTGGATTATGCGTAAAACAAACCCCGAAACTGAACGCCCATTTAAAACGCCTTTGGTTCCTTTAGTGCCTATTTTAGGTATAATAGTTTGTTTAGGAATGATAGTGGCTTTAGATAAATTTACACTGCTTTCTGCTTTTTCGTGGATGGCAATTGGCTTAATTATTTACTTTTCGTACAGTAAAAATAAAAGTCATCTTAATAAAAGTTAATAAAATTGACAAATGCATTGAATAATGACACCATTGTAGCCATTTCCACCCCTCGCGGTTTAGGTGCTATAGCCGTTATTCGGTTAAGTGGTGAAAATGCAATTAATATTGTTGAGCGTAATTTTTTTACAAAAAAACTGCGACCTAAAAAACTTTCCGATAAAAGTGCAAACACAATTCATTTTGGTATTATTGCTCATAATGGCGTGATAATTGATGAGGTATTAGCCTCGATTTTTAAAGCCCCACATTCTTTTACCGGACAAGATATTGTTGAAATTAGTTGCCATGGCTCTGTGTTTATTCAACAACAACTGCTCCAGCTTTTTATTTTAAACGGTTGTCGCCCTGCTGATGCGGGAGAATTTACCCTGCGTGCTTTTTTAAATCAAAAACTCGACTTAACTCAAGCCGAGGCTATTGCCGATTTGGTGGCAAGCAATTCTGCCGTTTCACATCAAGTAGCAATGCAACAAATGCGCGGTGGTTTTTCAAGTAAAATAAAAATACTGCGCGAGCACTTAGTTAATTTTGCAGCACTCATTGAGCTAGAGTTAGATTTTAGCGAAGAAGATGTTGAGTTTGCCAATCGCAACGATTTAAAAAAATTAATTCAAAGCATACAATCAATCATCGAAAATTTATTAAATAGTTTTGAGTTAGGAAATGTAATTAAAAACGGTATTCCTGTTGCCATTGTTGGTAAACCAAATGCCGGCAAATCAACGCTGCTAAATGTTTTGCTCGAAGATGAAAGAGCCATTGTTAGTGAAATACCCGGTACTACCCGCGATACTATTGAAGATGAGATTATAATTGATGGCGTATTATTTAGATTTATCGACACTGCAGGCATTAGAACTACTAGCGATGTGATTGAGCAAATAGGCGTAAATAAAGCTTTTGATGCTATAAAAAAATCGGCAATTGTAATTTATTTATTTGATGCGCACGAGCTAAGTTTAGGCGACTTAAATTTAGAAGTTGATTTAATAAAAACACACATTCAGTCCTCGCAATTATTAGTAGTAGCCAATAAAATAGATGTAGAAGGAGAAGTAGAGGTAAAAAAAGAATTTGCCGAATTCAATGAACCCGTTATTTACATTTCAGCTAAAACACATAAACATATTGAGGAACTAAAAAATAAATTAGTTACACTTTTTGATGCCCGCACCGTTAATGCAACCGAAACAGTAGTAACTAACGTGCGCCATGCTAACTCGTTGCGCCATGCAAATAATGCGCTTCAAAAAGTTGAAGAAGGTATTGAAAAAGGCATAGCCGGTGATTTATTAGCACTCGAAATTCGTTATGCTTTAGATGAACTCGGAAACATTACAGGACAAATATCAAACGAAAATCTGCTCGAAACTATTTTTTCTAAGTTTTGTATCGGAAAGTAACCACCACAAAACAACCAAACACCAAAACCATAAGAAACCAATGTAAAGCCCTGTAAATTAGGACTTTTTTTATATTACAAGTATAAGTTTATTTTGTGTTAATATTTGTTTATTTGTACTTGGTATTATAATACATTTGTACCTCATTTGTACCTTGTAAGCTCGAGGTGCAAAAATTAGGGGTAAGCCCTTTTTATTTTGCACTTAATTACACTTAAATGCACTAAGTAAAATAAAATAAGTTCAAATAATAAGATACAAAAGGTTTGTGAGCATTATTTTTTTAATCCGAATTAAGGGGTAAAAATAATTTTTTCATGATGTATTGTTTTGTTTCCAACTTTATCTTCAATTTCGAGTTTTAAATTAGTTTTGCCTTTGGGTGTTTTAGTATTTGGTGTGTATATTAACCGCTTAGTTTTAAAATCAAACTCAATTAAGGTCCACGCTTCATTTAAGTATAAATTATAATTGCCAATGCCCGATAAGTTATCGTTAATTTGAAAAATTAATTGTTGATTGTTTGATCGATTTATTTTTTTGATAGTTGGCGCAACGCTGTCAATTTTTAGTTGGAACATTCCTAAGCTTGAAGTGAAAAAAACAAGCGAATCGTTTGTTAATTTAGGAACCAGCACAGTGTTTCCATTTTGTATTGCTATTTTTTCTCTTTGCACAGAAAATTTTTCAGGAACTTTTAAGGCTAATTTTATTCCTGATTTTAAATTAACAGATAAGGGTAATAATGCAAAACTCCCGTTTTGTTCAATCTTGTTTTCAAGAGTTAATGCTTGAGTGTAGTACAGCGTTTTTTCTGGAATAAATAAACTTATGCCACTAACGCTGTTGTAATATTTTTCTGAGCAATTAACAGTAATATTGCCTTTGCTTTTTATAAACTCTGAGTGCAATTTACTTTTTATATAAAAAGTTTTTGAACTATTATTTCCTGACTCGTCAAACACTAAAATTTTTATTTTGTGAATAGCAGAATCGTTAAATAATAATCTACCTTTGTTAAATGCTTCTACATACAGTCCAACAGGAAAAACAGTAGGTAAAAAGCATTTTTGAAATTTTTTTTCTTCAAATTTTTGAGAAAACTCATTTACAAATTTTTGCTCTTCAAATGCTATACCCCCTAATTTGTGATGATAAATTAAATTATCGTCGCAAAATAATTTAGCTTCATAAATATTGTTTTTGTTTCCGTTATGTAATGAAATATCGTATCCTGAAAAGCCAATACCAATTGTTTTATAAGGTAAATTAATTGGGATTGGGTTAATTTCATCAATTTTTAATGCAATAGCTTTAATGGGTTTAGGATTTGATGTGTCGTTTAAATTATAAAATAAAACATGTGTTAGGTTTGGTTTTATGGTATCGCTATATTTAAGTATGCGTAATGGGTTTTGGGGAATTTCAGATTTAGAGTCTCTTATTTCAAAATGTAAGTGTGGTCCGGTTGAATTGCCTGTATTTCCACTGTAGGCAATTAATTGTTTTTTTATAATTTTAATATTTTGTGGAATAAAATCTACTTCGTATTTTTTTTGCTTGTATTGTTCTTCTTCAATAACTTTTGCTATTTCGTTTGCGAATTTATTTAGATGTGCGTAAACTGTTGTTTGTCCGTTATCATGCGCTATGTAAATACATTTTCCATAGCCGGCACTGTTAATTTTTATGCGAGATATTGTGCCTTTTTCAGAAGCGTAAACCGGTAAATTTTCACGTCCGTTTGTTGTGAAATCAATACCTGCATGAAAGTGATTGGGGCGAAGTTCCCCATAATTACCTGTTATTATTAATGGTGAGTCAATTGGCCACGTGTAGTTTTGAGAGGATGCGTTTTTAATAAGTAAAATTAGTATGAAAATTCTAATGCGTGCTTTCATAAAGTTTACTTTCGTTTTGAGAATTAAACATGGAGTAAAAAAATGTGAAAAATAAAACCCCGGCAGATGTTTCGAGCATACTTTCTACCAAAAAATTACAAAAAATTAAAACAGAAAATAGTAATAAAACAAATTGTTGCTTTTTTATTGCCTTTAATAGTTGATATGCAGTTAAGTAAAAAAGTATAATAAACCCTACAATGCCCAAGCCAATAAAGGTTTGCAAGAATTGATTGTGCGAATTTAATTTATGTTCAAATGCGCCACTTAAGCCGTTATTACTGTACATTTCGTATAATGAAGCATTTGTTTTTCCAACGCCTACACCAAATAATAAATTTTTCTTAATTAAAGTAAGCGCTTGTTCCCATATTAAAAACCTAACGGTGGTACTTTCGGCGCTTGTTTTATCAATTGATGCAGTATTTAAATGTGTAATACTAGTAAATCGTTCAAAAGATTTAGGAAATAAAATATAAATACTAATTAATACTAAAATTAATGTAAAAAGTAATAAGGCTGTTTTTTGAAGGCTTAATTTAGTTTTGTATTGTTTAAATAAAAGCAGTGTAGAAATTATGAGCCATGTAATTATTCCCATTTTTGAAGAGCAAAAAAATATGCTTACTGTAAAAATTAAAAGTAAAGCATAGCTAAAATAAATGATACTTTTATTTTTGTTAAACCATTTAAAGTAATAGGCTACAATTAAAACGCCCGCAAAACATAAGTACATTGAAAAATAGGAGGCATGGATAAACCACGAAAATTTTGTATAGAAAAAGTATTCAGGGGCGCCATTTGCCGCAAAATAAACTGCTCTAATTATGAGTAATAGTGAAGCAAAAAAACAACCTGAAACAAATGAAACAAAACACCTTTTTATTATTGCGTTTGGGTAATTAAAGCAAAATATTAAGTAAGGCAAAAAAATAAAACTCAATTTTGTTTCAATAGCATGGTTAACCTCCTGGTCTTCGCCCCCAAAAAGCAAGGCACTCAAAAAGGTGTACAATGCAAAAAGCCAAATTAATAATAGTGGGGTTTGCTTGATGCCATTTATAAAATCATTTTTGTTAATGTTTAAGAATGATGCAACTCCCCATAATATAATTATTGCAGACAAATACAAACCTCCGAAAGGAAGTAAAAAACAAAATAGTGCCGGGAAAAGATAAAATATATGTTTTTTAAACATTTAAAATATAATTGACTATTTCAGCAAGTTAAAAAATATTTGTTTGGCAAACTAATTAATGTAGTTTGACTTTATGTGTTTTTTCAAATAGAGTTAACATAAAAAATTAATATTCTATTCCAAAATTATAAAATACAAAGCTCCAAATGTCGGTAATTTCATCAATTACTTTTGCGGTTGGTTTACCGGCACCATGGCCGGCTTTGCTTTCAATTCTGATTAAAACCGGGTTTTTACACGATTGTGCCGGTTGCAGTGTTGCCGCAAATTTAAATGAATGGGCGGGCACAACTCTATCGTCATGATCGGCGGTTACTATAAGTGTTGCAGGATAGCATGTATTTTGTTTTATATTATGCAAAGGAGAGTATTTTATAAGGTAGTTAAACTGCTCTTTATTTTCACTACTTCCATATTCAACTGCCCAGCCCCAGCCAACAGTAAACTTATGATATCGCAGCATATCTAACACTCCAACTTGTGGCAAAGCAACTTTAAATAAATCGGGACGCTGCGTTAAACAGGCGCCAACTAGCAAGCCCCCATTACTTCTGCCACTAATAGCCAGCATTTTTTGATTGGTATATTTTTCTTTTATCAAGTATTCGGCGGCACTAATAAAGTCATTAAATACATTTTGCTTGTTTTTAAGCATGCCTGCTTTATGCCAATTTTCGCCATATTCACCACCGCCTCTAATATTAGCTACACAATAAATACCTCCTTTTTCAAGGAATAATAGGTTAGATACAGAGAATGCCGGAGTTATGTTTATATTAAATCCGCCATAGGCATATAGCAGAGTAGGGTTGTTGCCGTTTAGCTTTAGCCCTTTTTTATAGGTAATAAATAAGGGTATTTTTGTGCCGTCTTTACCCGAATAAAAAACTTGTTTGCTTTCATAATCATTTGGATTAAATTTTATGTCAGGAGTTTTATAGAGGATAGATTCTCCTGTTTTTATATCATACTTAAAAATAGTATTTGGGTAAATGTATGAGGTAAAATTATAGTAAAATTCATTTTCATTTTTTTTACAGCCAAATCCGTTTGCAGTGCCTAATCCGGGTAAATTTATTTTGCGTTCAAATCTACCATCGTTGTTATACTGCTCAACTGTTGTATTAGCATCTTTTAAATAACTTGCAAAAATTTTTCCGCCTCCGGTGCTAACGGCATCTAAACGTTCTGACTTTTCATTAATTAACGTTTTCCAATTTTTATTTTCAAAGTGCTTAGTGTCAATACCAACTAATTTATAATTTGGCGCATCTTTATTGGTGTATAAGAGTAGTTGGTCTCCAATGTTATTTATTATAGAGGCGTTAATGTTAAATCCTTCTACAAGAGTTATAAATTCGTTTGAGTTTTTATTAAGTAAATCTTTCAATTTAATTTCCGAACCATCGGTACCTTCCGATATTTGAAGAATTAAAAATCGCTCATCTTCTGTAAGCCCTGCACCCACATATCTTAAGGGGTGTTCTTTATCTTCGTAGATTAATTTATCTTCGCTTTGTGCAGTTCCAATTTTGTGAAAAAATATTTTTTGGTATTCAGATTTTGCGGAATATTTTGTTTTTTCGTTGAGTGGTTTGTCATATCCGCTATAATAAAATCCTTCATCGCCAAGCCAACTTATTCCGGTAAATTTTACGTGTTCAATTTTATCGGCGAGTAAAGTTTTATTAGCAAAACTCATTACATAAATTTCTTGCCAGTCGCTACCTGAGCTTGAGGTTGCATAAGCAAAATATTTTTGTGTTTTTGAAAATGAGTTGGCTTGTATTGCAATTGTTCCGTCGTTTGAAAGTTTATTGGGATCAAGAAACACTTCAGGTTCGCCGTTAATGCCTTTTTGAACGTATAATACCCACTGATTTTGCAGGCCGTTATTTTTCCACAATGCATACCAATCGCCTATTTTGTAAAGTCCACTTTGTTTTGGATAGTTCCATAATTCTGTTAGCCTATCATGTATTTTTTTTCGAAAAGTTATTTTTGAAAAATATTGATTTGTTACGTTGTTTTGTTCGCTCACCCAATTAGCAGTTTCTTTACTGGTATCGTTTTCAAGCCATCGGTAAGGGTCGTTTATTTTTGTGCCAAAATAGTCATCTATTTGGTTTGTTTTTTTTGTTTCAGGATATTTTAGTTCTTGAGAGGTCATATCACTTACTACTAGTGTTAAAGCGGTGGTAATTAAGATAAATAAATTTTTCATAAACACTAAAATTTTACCAAACAAATTCAATTACCTGTTTTAAGTCGGGGTGCAAACTTTTACCAACCGGGCAAGTGTGAGCTGTATTTTCGTATATTTTTTTTTCTTTTTCTGAAAAATTATTTTTTGGAAAAGTGAGTTTAATATGTATTTCTCCAACTCTTCTTGGCTCAGAGTACATTATTTTTGTAACCTCTGCGTAAGCTCCGGTTATTGGGGTCATCGTATCTGAGTTTGCTTTTATGCCCATTACAGTAAGCATACAGTTAGCTAAGCTGGTTGCTAGTAAATCGCTTGGCGAAAAAGCTTCGCCTTTTCCGTGATTGTCAATTGGGGCATCGGTAATAATTTTGTTATTACTAGCTGTGTGCGTAGCTTCTGTACGCAAGTTACCTAAATATTTTACTGAAGATGTTGTCATGCTTTTATATTCTTGATTCGTAAAATTAATTGAAAATAATTTAAATACAAGCCTTTGCAATTAAATTAAAAAATACTGTACAACAAACGGCCTGTAAGAAAATAAATGGTTATGCCTATTATATCGTTTAATGTTGTAACAAATGGTCCGGTGGCCAGTGCAGGATTAATTTTAAAACGATTCATTGTTAAAGGCACAAAGGTGCCTAAAAACGAAGCGCATAAAACTACGGTGAGTAGCGCAATGCTAACTGTAGCCGCTAACCTAAAATCTTCAATTACGTAGGCGTATGCAAAAATTAATCCTGAGCAAATTATCCCATTTAATAAACCAACGCCCAATTCTTTTAATAATTTTTGAGGAATATTGCTGCCAATAAGCGTATTGTTTGCTAAGCCTTGCACTATAATTGCACTGCTTTGCACACCAACATTACCGCCAGTAGCACCTATTAAAGGAATAAAAAAGGCCATTTCGGGATGTATTTTTATATGTTCTTCGTATGCACCTATAATTCGCGAACCTACAATGCCACCGCACATGCCAACGAGTAGCCATGGTATGCGTGCTCTTGAAATTACCCAAAGGTTATCGTTGCTATCTACGTCATCGCTCAAACCGCTCATGCGTGCAATATTTTCGTCGGCAGTTTCTTTAATAACGTCAACAACATCATCAATCATAATTCTACCAACTAAACGTCCTAATTGGTCAATAACAGGAAGTGCAACGAGGTCGTATTTTTGCATTATTTCCACAACTTCTAATGAAGTAGCCGACGTTTTTACATAGCGCAAATCAGGATCGTATATTTCTTCAACGCGTGCTAAAGGGTGCGATATAATTAATTTTTTTAGAGGTAAAACACCTAACAAGCGCTCATTATTGTCAACTACATAAATGGCGTACATCATTTCGGTATTGTCTGTTTGTTTTCTAATCTCTTCAATACATTGGTTAACTGTTTCAAATGAGTAAACGCTAATTAGTTCTTTTGCCATTAAAGATCCGGCTGTTCCCTCTTCAAATTGAATTAGCTCAGCAATATCGCTGGCTTGTTCAATATCTTCTATTTGTGAGAGAACTTCTTCCTGAATATTTTGAGGTAATTCAGCAATAACATCGGCAGCGTCATCGCTGTTCATATTATCTAATTGTTCGGCAATTTCTTTTGTACTGTAAGATGCCAGTAACTGCTCTCTTCTATCTTCGTCCATCTCAGCCAAAACTTTAGGACCGGCTTCTTCATCTAACAAATCATAAGCAAAACGGGCTTCTTCAACGTCTAGTTGATTGATTATTTGAGCAATGTCTTGTGGATATAGTTGTAGCAATTCAGTATTAAGATAAACGAGATTGTTATCTTTTATAGCTGACTTAATTTTATTTACTATTTCAGTTGTTAACTCGAATTGCATAAACTGCTGCAAAATTAGCAGAAACATGCATAAAATAAAGTGTTTTTTAAATTTTAGTTTTTTGTTTTTTTAAAGGCTCTATTAAAGGGTGCAAATCAAAACGGCCTTTTGGTCGTTTATTGTATTGCCATGAGAACCCTTTTAATTTTGCAACTTCAACATCTACATCTTTAATTGGTGTAACATCGCCGGTAGTTTTAGGGAAGAAAGTAACTCTTTCTATTTCATTATTTGAAAACCAAAGTGTGATGTTATCGGAGTTAGATTTGTTTAAGCCTAAAAATTTTGTTTTGTTTTTGGCAAAATAGTATGCGTTGGCATTTCCAATCACGAGTACTTTTTTTACAGTGTCTTTACGAATAATGGCTTCAATACTCCTTCCTGATAGTTGATTGTATTTTGGAATGGAATCAATTGAATCGGCTAGTTGTATTAAAAAGGCATTGCCTTCGAGCTTAAAGCCATTAATGGTTTTGTTGCCTAAAAATAGTTTAATCTTTTTTGCGGTAGCTTGCGATTGTTTGCTCCACAGTATAGGATTTTTAAATAATTGTACAAGAGAGTCTTTTGTACTCAACACAGCACTATCGGCTACTGCTTGCATATCTTTTTTATAAATTCTTACATGATGAAATGCGTTTAATATACGGTGGGTTGAATCAATGCTTTTGTGAAAGAGCGTGTCGCCGGCAATAAATACGGTATCTTTATCAACTATCCTGGCATATAGCGCTTTATTGGTAACAAGCGCTTCTGAATTTTTTTGGAAATATTCTACAAAATTTCCATATATAATTGATTTTTGGGCAGTGTCAATTAATCTAACGTTGTTATAGGCTTTCCCATATTTTAAATTTCGATCGTAATACAAACTGTCGCCGGTTAGTCTTTGTTGTTTTGTAACTAAAAGCGCATTTTTACTAAAGCGTGCTTTATCGTTATTAGTGTCGTACCAGCCGTTTTCGCAGTATATATAATCTAATTTGCTAATAATAATGCTTGGGCCTAAAAAATAGGCCGTTTTGTTACTTGTGTTATATTTAAGTGTATCTGATTTAATTTTATATTCAGGGTTTATGAGTTCTGCATCGTAATGAAATGCTAAGGTTTTTCTGTTTGAATAGTAATGGCCGTTTTTACTAGTTAATGTATTTTGTTTGTTTACGATTTTCCCACCATTGTAGTAATTTGCAATAGAGCTATCTGTTTGAAAGGTTAAAAAATCGGTGGTTAAGGTCATATCTTTTTCAGTGCAGATTACGCTGTGTGTGAGCGTGGCTAGTTTTAAGTTAGCATCATAGATAAGGGTATCGCCCGTTACTTTAATGCTATCTCCTTTTGTTATAAGAACATGCCCGTATGCTCGCATTTTTTTATCGCCATCGTAAATCCATGCTGTATCGCAGTTTAAAATTGTTCCTTCATGCTCACAGATAACATTACCGCTTAGCACTTTTTGGTCACCCTTAGTTTTATCAAATGAGATACTTGATGCGTGTTTAATTTGAATAACTTTTTCAGAATTACTTGGCACCGTAGGTGTAACTACTGCGTTTATTTTTTCTTTTTTTAAAAAAGAAGTGTGCGCTTTTTTTTTGTTTTTTATTTTATTTTGGGCGTTTGAGTAAAAGGAAAATAAAATAAATAAAATGATATAAATATGTGTATGTCTTTTATTGTACATTTCTTTGTGGAGGTTGCCAAATACTACTTTTAACGCCTTTTACATAAATAAAAAAGCCTTTTAATAAAGCAAGGTTCATGTATAAAAAATGACTAAAAAACAGCAAAGGCTTGCTTTTAAATTTTTGATTTATAGTTAAAATTGAAATGGCAATGCTTAATATTATAAATATAGACAAGAGTAAAAAAATATTGCTGTATATGGATAATGCAAATGCAGACAAGCTTAATAATATAATTAAAAAGGGCGTTAGCCATCGCAATATTTTATGAGACATAAAGGCAAAGGCACTACCTCTCCAAAAAAATAATAATAAGCGTTTATAATAATTTAAGTTTTGAAAATTACCAATTGATATGCGAACTTTGCGTTTAAATTCATCTTTTGGGTTTGAAAGAACGTCTTCAAAGCAAACAGCATTTTCGCAAAATATAGTATAATATTTTTGTTTAATTACGTTGAGTGTAATAAAAAAATCATCCATAAAATAATTTTTAGGAATTGGTTGATACAGCTCTTTTCTAATAGCATAGCAACCTCCTTCGGCACCAAAAATACTCCCCCATAGTTTACTTTCGTTTAACTTAATTTTATTTTCGTATGACATGTATGAAATCTCTTGTTCAGAGATTCCACTGCTTGTTTTAGAAAGTTTTTTTATGTTTGCTGCAACTAAGCCAACACGTCCGTTTTTGAAGTATTTAATTAAATTAAATAAAGTTGATTCTTCAAAAAACACATTTGCATCGGTCAATATTAGTATGTCATCTACGGCATTGTTACTAAGTTTATTTATTATGCCCGCTTTACCGGTTCTGCTTTCAAAAGCAGTTAAGTGTATATTATGGTGTGTTTTAGAAAAATTTAATACAATGTTATTTGTGTTATCACTACTGGCATCGCTACCTATATAAATATTTATTTTAGAAAGCGGATAGTTTGTTTTTAATATAGAGTGTATTTTAGTTTTAATTACTTTTTCTTCGTTGTAAGCAGCAATTATTATGCCTATGCTTGGCAAATTGTTGTCTGAAGAATTGTAAAAATGATGAACCTTGTTTTTTTTAAAACTAGCCAAAATGCTTATTAGTAAAGGATACAGTATATAAGAGTGAATAATTAATATAAGAGATATCCAAAATAATATTTTAAAAAAAAATTCAATCATGAGCAAGTAGATTAGTTAAAAATTGAGTAGTGTTTTTTAAAATTATATTATTTTCAAAATTTTGCTTGGCAAATTCTTTTGCATTTACTGAAATATTTTTACTCAACTCAGCATTGGATAATAGTTCTAATACGCCATCTGCAAACAAGTCTGAATGATTTTTAATAATTATGTTTTTATTGTCATCATAATTAATGCCTTCTGCTCCAATTGATGTGCTTACAATGGCTTTACCAAACGACATTCCTTCAATAATTTTTATTCTTAAGCCGCTTCCGCTCAATAACGGTACCAGCATTATATTATATGTTTCGTAAAAAGCTTTTTTATCTTCAACATTTTCAATTACTACTACATTTGGTAAATTTAATTTTTTAAACCGCTCGGGCATATTACGTCCTGCAATTATGAAGTTACAATCAGGCTCTTTTTCAGTAATTTTATGCCAGCACTTATTTAAAAACCAATCAACCGCCTCTTGGTTTGGAATCCAATCCATACTTGCAAAATAAAAGATTGATTTTTGAATAAATTTATTATTGGGGGTTAAATCATAATCGTTGCTATTTACTCCGGTAATTGTTGTGAATTGTGGTTTTTTAAATCCTAATTCTTTAAATGCTACTTTATCAAAATTAGTTATTGGTAGTATGGCATCTATTGCATTTAAGCAATTCAATTCAAACTTTTTTAACCGCTTATTTTGAATTTTTAAATACAACTTTTTTAATTTGTTTTTTTCATTTGTAATGTGTCTTTCCCAAATATAGTGCTCAATATTATGAGCACGTAACACAGTTTTTGCATTACTTACTTTTTTTATTTCATTTAAATAAACGCACATAAATAATCCATCTAACACAATAACATCAAAGTTATGTGCTTTTATATAATTTTTTAAATCGTTTAAAAATGTTCTGTTAAAAAATCGTGATACAAAATATGATTTTGAGCTAAAGAGATTAAATACCGCCCCAAAAATAGTTGGTGTTGTGTTAATTGCAAAAGATGTATAATTGGCTTTAAGTTTAAAGTCATTTGGAACATTTTCGTCGGGCTTAAAATGTTTTAATGTATTTAAACATCTAAAATGCAAATCAACATTATTAGCTAAGAAGCCTGTTGCTAAATTATAAATAGCAATACTGCTTCCGTCGTTTGCCGGAAATGGAGCTTTGTTTGCTATTTGCAATAATTTCATTTACTTAAATAAATTTAGTTTTTTAAACCATAAAAAATATGCTGTTACATCAAAAAGTACGCTGTCGTTCGATGCCTTGTAAGTTAAAAAAATACTTAATGGCATAAATATAGCCAATGGCATCCACATGGCTTGCCATACAACCCATTCTCCATTCATGGCTAATGCGGTAAATGCGTCGGTTAAAATAAAATAAGCTAGAAAAAAGAAGACAGCCACAACCACCGGTAATCCAAGCCCTCCTTTACGAATTATTGCACCTAATGGTGCGCCTACAAAAAATAAAATAATACAGGCAAAGCAAACTATTATTTTATGATGCCACTCAACATTAAATGCTCTAATTTTTGTGTCGTCCATTTCTTGGCTTTGCACAACGCCATCAACATAAACCGAATTGCTTCGCAAAATATTTAGGGCATTATCGAGCAAGCGTTTTTGTTCTTGTAATTTTAGGCTATCGTATAATTTATCAAAATTGGAGTATAATTTATTAAGACGAATGTTGTTGTTTGTTCTCGAAAAAAAATAATCGCCAGTTTGCCGCTTTAAATCGGTAGCCCTTATGCTTATTAATTTTTTCATGCTATCATTCTCGCTATCAATTTGCCAAATATTTAATAATTTTTCATAGCCCTTAAAACTATTTTCGTCTGTTCTTCTAAATTTGAAATTAAGTAATGGCACGTTTATTTTTAAGGTTTTAAAATTTAGTTGCGAAAGAGTTTTCTTTTTAATTGTGGTAGGCGAAGTATTTATTATTTCTTCGTAACGATTCCCATTTTCGAGAATTAATACCAAATCGCTTGAGTCGGCAGTAAAAGTCATGCGCCCTTTGTCGGCATATAGCTGAATTATATTACCCATTCTAGAAGTATGGTCATAGATATAAACTTGCTTTAGCGTATCTTTATTAGTCGATTTTGAGCCAACCCTTATGGTATAATTTTCAATTTTATTATAAAAAATCCCTTCTTTGATACTTACGGATGGTTTTTTTTGCCTTATATCAAACAACAACGATTCAAATTTTAGTTGAACCACCGGAAGCACATAATTTTCAAACAAAAACGTAAAAAACGCCAAAACTAAAATAAAAGCAAAGGCAGGTTTAATAATTTTGAATAATGAAAGTCCGCTCGATTTCATTGCTGCCAATTCGTAATTTTCAGCTAATTTTCCAAAAGTCATAATTGATGCAAGTAATACCGCAAGTGGAATGCACTTTGGGGTTAATGCCACCCATGCATACGTAAATAGTTTTGCAAAATTTAAGGTGCTTATGCCTTTACCTATAAACTCATCTAAATATGTAATTACAAGCTCAACTAAAAAAAATAAAAATGAAGTTGTAAACAAAGTAGCAAAAAATGGCGGTAAAAACGCTTTTAATATTAAACTATGTAATTTTTTTAACTGCACAAATAAGGCTAAAAATACATTTATTTTATATTGTAAACAGAAGGTTTATTAATTAAACTTTGTTATTTTTGCCTTTCTATGATTAACGGAAAAAAATTGGTTGTTGTTTTGCCGGCATACAATGCTGCTTTAACCTTAAAAAGAACTTACGATGAAATCCCATTTGATATTGTTGACGAAGTTGTGTTGGTTGACGATCATAGCAAAGATAATACTTCAGATGTAGCACGTGAAATAGGAATTAAACACGTTATTCGCCACGAAAAAAACAAAGGCTACGGTGGAAATCAAAAAACTTGCTACAATAAAGCTTGCGAATTAGGCGCTGATATAGTAGTAATGCTTCATCCGGATTATCAATACACCCCAAAATTAATACAAAGCTTATGTTATTTAATAGCAAATGATTTGTACCCGGTTGCATTTGGCTCGCGCATTTTAGGCAAAGGTGCTTTAAAAGGCGGTATGCCTATGTATAAATACATTTTTAATAGATTTTTAACCTTTTCGCAAAATGTGCTAATTGGACAAAAACTATCTGAGTATCACACAGGCTATAGAGCATTTTCGCGCGAGGTATTAGAAAAAATAAATTATCATGCCAACAGCGATGATTTTGTATTTGACAACCAAATGATATCTCAAATATTTTATGCAGGCTTTGATATAGCAGAGGTTACATGCCCTACCAAATACTTTCCAGAAGCTAGCAGCATTAACTTTTCGCGTAGCATGAAATACGGAATGGGTGTTTTAGGAACATCATTTATTCATTTTTTCAATAAAATAGGAATAGCAAAGTCAGAAATTTATAAAACAAAAAAATAATTATGGCAGTTTATCGTTTTAGAGTTTGCTTAGAAGACAATGAAGATATTTCAAGAGATATTGACATAAAATCTATTCAAAATTTTGAACAATTTCATACAATTATTCAAGAAGCTTTTAAGTTTGATGCAAAACATTCAGCATCCTTCTTTGTAAGCGATGATTACTGGCGAAAATCGCAAGAGATAACCCTTCGCGAAGAGGATTTGCCACTTGAAGAAGATGAAATTAAAAATAAGGTTGAACCAAAAAAATTAATGTCGGCTGTAAAAATTGCTAAATACATCGAGCAGCCACACCAGCGTTTTGTGTACGTTTTCGACCCTAATGTTCAATGGACTTTTTTAATTGAAATGCTAAGCATGCTCAACGAAGATCCTAAAAAAACATATCCTGTTTGCATTAAAAGCATTGGCACAGCGCCAAAACAATATAAACAAACCAATATGGCGCGCGAAGAGCTAAACCCTGACATGGCCATTGCCGCATTATTAAATGAGCCAATGATTAATGACGACGAAATTTATAAAAAAATTGAAACAGCTGAGGAAGGCATAGAAGAAGATGATATCAAAAACCTAGAAGCAGAAGAGGGAGAGGAAGATCAAGAGCAGGAAGAAAATTTTGATGAAGATGACAATGGAGACTCTGATTACGAATCTTTTTCAGATGAAGATGAGCATTAAAAAATTAACAATTTAATACAAAAAAAAATCGCAGACAAATTATTTTTTTATTTCAAAAAAATTAATTTACTTTATTCGCTTATACTTGAAAAAAAGAATCAAAATATACCTTAGTCAATTAGTCTTGTTTTTTGTTATTGCACTTATCAATTACTCATGCAATAGCAATTTAGTTAAAGGAGGCGATGAAGAAGGAATAATAGAGTTTGATACTAAAGGAATAGATGAAAAACACCCACTGTATGGTTTAGCGCCAAGCGAGGCTATTTTAAAATTTAAAAAAGATAAATTTTTGATAGAAATGAGCACTATGGGCTTTTTTAACACGTCAATCATAGGTGATTTAAAGTTAAAAACTATAACACAAACAGTAAAGTTTATGGACATTAAACAAGCCTGCATTCAAGACGAAAAATCAATACTAGAAGACTTTAAAGATTATGAACTTAAAATAGACGAAACAAAAGAAACAAAAAAAATTGCAGGCTTTAAGTGCTATAAACTTAAATGCACTTATGTTTCACAGCCAAATACAGCGTTTGATGCTTGGTACACTAAAGAATTAGGTTTAGCAGAGTCAAACGACCTATCGCCTTATAAAGGAATTAAAGGAGTATTAATGGATTATAGAGTTAAAAAATTTGGACTTGAAATGCACTTTTTAGCACGTAAATACAAGCACCAAGAGGTTAAAGATTCAGAGTTTGAGGTGCCCGCGTATATGAAAATAGTTTCTAAAGAAGAAATGCAAAAACTTTTTGACAATTTTCAAAAGTAATACCAAATGCAAATACATTTTAACCTTTTATAACTAAAAAAATACGCTTAACCAATTTAGGATTTTTAACATAAAAACTAACGCAGTTTGGTACTATATTTGAAACATATAAAACAATCAATCTAAATAAACAATAAATGAAAAAATCATTAATTCTATTAGCGTTTGCCGTAAGCGGTTTATGCACAAAAGCACAAGAAAACTACACCATAAAAATGAACTTGAAAATTGACGGCTTACCTGCTGAATACGCCGGTTTTGCCGAGCAAGAAATGACCAATTATTATAAGGGGGATAAGTATAAAACCGAAATGACTTCAATGATGGGGGCATCAACCACAGCATTTGATGGAAATAAACTAGTGTCTATTTCAGAACAAATGGGTGAAAAAAGCGGGTTTTCAGCTACAAAAGCAGAGTTAGATGAAGCAGAAAAAAAGAAAGCTAAAAAAGACGAAAAAAAACCAAAAGTTGAAATTACAAGCGATAAAAAAATGATTGCAGGCTATGAGTGTACAAAAGCTATCGTAACATCAACAGATAAAGATAAAAAAGAGCACAAAACAATACTTTGGTTTACCGAAAAATTAAAAAAACCAAAAACAGCAAATGCAAAAGGCTCGAAAAGCAGAGGAGGCATGGATTTTGACTTTGAAGGTATAAATGGTATGCCTTTAGAAATTGAAATTGATACTGAAAATTCAGGACAAAAAATGAAAATACTTATTTCAACTTCAGAAGTGAGCACAGCAGCACTTGACGACAAAATTTTTGAAATAAACACAGAAGGCTACAAAATGTTATCGTACAAAGAAGTACTTGAAAAACAAAAAGGAGATTCAAAAGAGTAAAATTTTTTAAAATCAAAATAGCAAAGGCTGTTAATTAAAAATTAACAGCCTTTTTTGTACTTAGCACAACACATTTGAAATTAGCACCAAGTGACTCCGAAGGGACTCGAACCCCCAACCCACAGAACCGGAATCTGTTATTCTATCCAATTGAACTACGGAGCCTATTTTTTTACAAATATAAGCCCAATAATTTCAAAATAAGGCAATAATCAATTAAATTTAGCGTTCAAATCAGTAATGCTATTCAAATATAAAATACTCTTCCTTTTTGTCATAACAATTCAATCTTTTTTTTCACAAATAATTGGTCCTAACGCTTGGATTGATTGGAGTTCATTTAATTCACCAAATTCTGTTACAAAATTTAACGGCAATGTATTATTTTCAAATGCAAATGCTATAGGCATACTTAACCCCCTTGATAGTTCAATAACCAAATTAAGCAAAGCTAATGGTTTAGGCGATGTTGGTATTTCGTTAATAAGAACAAATAAAACCATTAACAAATTGTTTGTAGCCTACTCAAACTCAAACATTGATATAGTAAACCCCGACCTTACAGTTTCAAATTTTCCGGATTTTAAAAATAAATCTTTTAATGGCTCAAAAGTAATAAACGAAATTGCTTTTAAAGGGAACTTTGCCTACTTAGCTTGTGGCTTTGGCATTGTGTTATTTGACATGCAAAAAATTGAAGTAAAAGACGTGTATTATATTGGACCAAATGGCACAAATGTAAATGTGTATAATGTCGCCTTTTCTGATTCATTAATTTATGCAGCCACCTCAATAGGGCTTTTAAAATGTAATTTGCTAAGCAATGCTTCAAACTACAATAATTGGACAAAAATAAACTTTCCAAACAACAGCGTTAACGCTCCTGTAAGTGGAGTTTGTGTTGCTGCAAACAAAGTGTATGCAATATATTCGCCTTACACAGCTAACAATGCTATTATTGGAGCCGATACAATTTATGAATACAAGCCCCTGCTTGGAGCATGGTCAAAGTTTAATGAAAATTACCCAAATTACTTTAAAAAAATGTTGTACTGCAACGGCGCATATTTTTCATACATAGATCAATTTGGTTTAAAAATAATTAATGCCGCAACCGATGCTGTAACTGATTATTTTACGCTCTACAATGGAACTAATATTTCAATAAACGATACTTACTTTGAGTATCAACAAACGTTTAGTTACTTCAACAATATTTGGTATGCAGATAACGTACATGGTTGTGTGTATTCAATGGGAAGTTCTAATTTTATTACAAGTAAGTCAATTTCGTTTGGTGGAGCTAAAAGTAATTACATAAGTAAGCTCGATGCCTTTAATGGTAAAATAGCAATAGCTCCCTCTGCACCTCATCAAGATGGTACTGCAATATTTTTACATCAAGGCATTCAGGTAAAAAAAGGAAACTATTTTAATCAATTAACCGATGCCGGCTTAGATGGCAATGATGTTTTAGATTTTGATAATGTTTATTTTGATAGAAATGATACTACCAAAATGTATGCAAGCTCTTGGTACGAAGGTTTTCATGTGTATAAAAACAATACGCTTGTAGCAACGTATAACGGCACTAATTCTCCAATGCAAGAAATTACCACCGGAAGCGCAAGGGTAAGTGGTATTGGGCAAGATAATAAAGGCAATGTTTGGTTTGCATCGAGCGATGTTGGCTCTTACCTTAATGTACTGCAGCCTAACGGGAACATTATAAGTTTTCAATTTAAAAACCCGGCTTTTGTTCGTAGAATAATTGTAGATAGAAATAATTATGTGTGGATTTTGCACGAGCGTGGTAATTTGCCTTATGGCGTTACTGTGTATGATGGCAACTCAATGACCACGCCGGTTGAAGGCGTGAATGTAAGATATTTAAGCGCAGGGCAGGGGAGTGGTAACTTAGGAAGCAACGCTGCTTATTCTATTTGTGAAGACAAAGACGGGAAAATTTGGGTAGGAACAGATAATGGCGTTGCAGTTTTTTATTCACCAAACACAATGTTTTCAGCATCTAATTATGATGCACAGCCTATAAAAATAGTGCAAGATAATATAGTTGAATTATTACTTAGTAAAAGCACCGTAAGCTCAATAGTTATTGATGGTGCCAATAATAAATGGGTTGGTACTTCAGGCGGTGGTGTGTACTGTTTTTCACCTGACGGGCAGCAACAAATAAATAGGTTTACGATTAACAATTGCCCTTTATATTCAAACAATATTATTGATATGGCATACGACCAAACAACCGGTGATGTTTATTTTGGAACCGACGTTGGCTTACAATCTTTCCGAAGCCCAATTATTGAAGGGCTTAATAATTATGATAGCATTGCAGCATTCCCAAATCCGGTAAGGCCAAGTTATACAGGCTCTGTATATGTTAAAGGCTTGATTGATGCCACAATCATTAAAATAGTAGATCAGGGGGGCAATTTGGTTTGGGAAACTAAATCAAGCGGTGGGCAAATAGTTTGGCCTGTTACAAGCTTAAATGGCAGCAGAGTAAAAACAGGGGTTTACATTGTATATGCCGCAACAACCGATGGGCAACAAAAAGCACTTACTAAAATATTGGTTGTTAATTAATGATTTTTTCAGATAAAGCCCTAGTACTTCAAGTAATTAAGTACAGCGATAAAAAATCAATTATTAAATGCTTTACAAAAAAAAATGGCTTGCTCAGTTTTATTGTCGCTCGGTCTAAAAAAAACAATACTTACAATGCCGTTGTACAACCTTTGCATTTTATAGATATTGTTTATAGCAAAAAATCAGCTAACTCAATTTTATTTTTAAATGAGGCTAACTGCTATTATAATTACAAAAGCGTATCTACTAATTTATTTAAACTCTGCATATTTCAATTTATTAACGAACTATTTATAAAAAGCTTGAAAGAACACGTTGTTAATGAAGAGTTATTTGATCACATTTTTCAATCAATAAAAAATTTTGATGAAAGCACTAACTCTTTTGAAAATACACACCTCGTTTTAATGATTGATTTAACCATATTTTTAGGCTTTGAACCTTTAAATAATTTTTCGGACAATAATTGCTTTTTTAATTTAAAAGAAGGCTCATTTATTAACGTTGAATTTCCATTTCCGCTTGGTTTAAACGGTTCAGAATCAATTATCTTTAGCGAATTTTTAAAAACAAAACAAGCAACTAATAAACAACAGCGAAATTTAATAGTAAAAATTTTAACCGGTTATTTTGCTGAACATATACCAAATTTTAATTATTTAAAAAGTATAGAAGTATTGCAAGATGTTTTAAATTAAAAATTGTTATCTCTCTTCAATTTTTAGTTTTATTTTTGTCTCTTTTTATATTATGAGCCACAACAAAAATTATAAATTTGGCACCAAGGCAATACATGCAGGTCTTGAGCCAGACCCTAGTACAGGAGCAATAATGACTCCAATTTTTCAAACATCAACTTTTGTTCAAGAAAGTCCGGGTACGCACAAAGGCTTTGCTTATGCCCGCGGTAAAAACCCTACGCGCATGGCACTCGAAAAAAATATTGCTGCACTTGAAAATGGCAAATATTGCCTTTGCTTTTCAAGCGGAATGGGTGCAATTGACGCCATTATAAAATTACTAAACCCAGGTGATGAAGTTATTACAGGCGATGACTTGTATGGCGGCAGTTATAGAATGTTCGACAAAGTGTTTGCTCGTTTTGGTATTAAATTTCATTTTATTAATCTTAGTAATCCCGCAAATATAACAGCATATATTAACCAAAAAACAAAACTAATTTGGTTAGAAACTCCCACCAATCCAACTATGCAAATAATTGATATAGAGGGAGTTTGCGAAATTGCAAAACAAAAAAACATAACCGTTGCAGTGGATAATACCTTTGCTTCGCCATACCTTCAAAACCCTTTAAAATTAGGAGCAGATATAGTAATGCATTCTGTTACAAAATACCTTGGCGGTCATAGCGATGTTATTATGGGGGCTTTAATTACCAACAGCGAAAAACTTTATACTGATTTGGCTTTTATACATAATTCATGTGGTGCAACGCCAGGCCCTATGGATTCCTTTTTAGTTTTAAGAGGAATAAAAACACTTCATTTACGCATGGAACGCCATTGTTATAACGGAAAAATAATAGCTACTTTTTTAAAAAATCACCCAAAAATAGAAAAGGTTTATTGGCCGGGTTTTGAAGATCACACCAATCACTTAATTGCAAAAAAGCAAATGAATGATTTTGGAGGAATGATTTCAATTGTGCTAAAAAATCACACAAAAGAACAAACATTTAAAATAGCCTCATCATTTAATGTGTTTTCATTAGCAGAAAGTTTGGGTGGAGTTGAATCTTTAATAAACCATCCTGTTACTATGACGCATGCAAGCATTCCAAAAGAGGAACGCGATAAAGCCGGTGTAGTTGATAATTTATTAAGATTAAGCGTTGGCGTTGAAGATGTAGAAGATTTATTAGAAGATTTAAAGCAAGTGCTTGGTTAAAAAAAATTATCTTAACACAAACTACCCTTAAAAATAAATTTTTCTACCACTTTAAATATTTAGTTTTTGTAATAAGTGTAGAGTTTTCGTAAAAATCAATACGGCATTTGCCGTATGAATAATAGTTTGCAAAATTTAGTTGAATGTCGTTATTGCCAGTTTGTGCAACGAGCATTTGTGTTTTGTTTGTATAAGAGTAACCGTAAATATTGGAATTGCAACCATTTAGTGGACAATTTTTTATTAACATCAAGCAGCATTTTTTAGGTTATTGATTTTTATTAATTGTTCGTATTCAAATATAGTTAAATTATTTAGATGTTTGTGTCGTCTATGCTTGTTGTACCAAGTTTCTATGTAGCCAAAAATAGAGGCAGCAGCTTCTTTTCGGGTGATGTATTTATGGTGATACACGTGTTCGGTTTTTAAGGTTTTAAAGAAACTTTCTGCTACGGCATTATCCCAACAATTACCTTTTCTACTCATACTTTGTGTTACATTGTTATGCTGGGATAATAACTTCTTAAACTCATCGCAAGCGTATTGGATACCTCTGTCTGAATGAAAAAGCAAAGGTTTGTTTACATCAATAGGCTGATGCATTCGAGCCATTTTAAAAGCGGCTAAACTCGTCTCAGTAGTATACATGGTGTTACTAAATGCCCAGCCAACAATCGTTCTATCAAACAAGTCCAGCACCGTTGTAATGTAGAGCCAGCCTTCTTTAGTATCTATATAACTAATATCAGACACCCACACTTCGTTTTTTCTGCTTACAGTAAAATTTCTATTCAATAGATTTTCAGCTACTACATAGCGATGCGATGAATTTGTTGTTACTTTATACTTCTTTTTCACTTTACTTTTTAAACCCATTTCCTGCATTAATTTAGCTACCATTTTACGCGATACTTTAATGCCCTGCTGTTTCAATTCTTTTGTTATTCGTGGGCTACCGTAGGTATTTTTACTTTTGATAAACACTTGCTTTATTTCTTCCTTAATGTACTCTCTACGATGCGTTCGCTCAGATACAATACCTAATTTCCATTTGTAATACCCACTACGACTGGCTTTAATAACCCTACACATTTTCCCAACCGAATGCTCTGATGAATATTTATTCATAAACATATATTTTTTTATCGGTCTTTCGTGGAGAAAATGCTCACCGCCTTTTTTAAAATATCTCGCTCCTCCTCAGCATCGCGCAGGGCTTTACGCAAGCGCTTTATCTCTTCTTGTTCTTTTAATAAAGTCCTACCAACTGGATTCAGTTGTTGTTCGTACTTCGTTTTCCAACTTCGCAAAGAAACTTTACTAACTTTTAATTCTCTTGATACAGCGACTAAATTGCCGCGCTCAATGGCTAATTCTACAGCTTTATTTTTAAAATCTTCGCTGTAACGGGTTGTTCTGTTTTCCATTTGTTAAAGGTAGCTGCTTTAGGTCAACTAAAAACTGTCCGCACAAAGGTAGGAACTCCAAACTTAATCAGTAACAGTAAGGGTTACAGAGAATTGTTGACTCGTTTTAATAAAAGCTCGGATGAGTGTGTAAAAATATATTATTTTTTAAGTTTATAAATAATCAATTAAACTCTCCATTTTCATACCACGCGATCCTTTTATTAAAATCATTGCATCATTTATTTTTTGATTTTGTATAAAATTAATGCATTCGGTTGTCGTATTAATTACTTTATAATTGCTGTGTTCAATATTACAAAATTCATTTCCTACCAATATAGCATTATTGATTTTTAGGCTATTTAACAAGGATATTAATTTTTCATGTTCTTGCTTGCTATACTCTCCAAGTTCAAACATGGCTCCTAAAAACAGCCATTTATTGTTGTGTTGTAAGGCTGCAAAATTCTCAATAGCAAGTTTCATGCTATCGGGGTTAGCGTTATAGGCATCTAAAATTAAAGTATTAGTTTTGGTTTTGTACAATTGAGATCGGTTCATGTTAGGCTCATAGTTTTCAAGCGCTTCTTTTATTTGCGTTTTTGTAATTCCAAACCAATTACCAATGCATGCAGCAGCTAAGCAATTAATAAAATTATATTGTCCAACTAATTTTGTTTGAATATTTTCGGAATCGCTCCAATCAGGATTTTTGCTGTTTATTGAAAAATTAAACCTTACAAATTCATCCTGTGTTGTATTAATACCGATGACTGAGTTATAATTTTGAGTGCCATAGGTTATAGTTTTGTTTGGTTGTGATAATTCAACCAATACTTTATCGTCTCCGTTTACAAAAACTTTTCCTCCATGTTTTTGTAGGTATTTATACATTTCACTTTTTCCTTTTTTTACTCCTTCAAATCCTCCAAATCCTTCTAAATGCGCTTTGCCAATATTAGTAATTAGTCCAAAATTTGGCGCTGCAATTTCACATAATTTATTAATCTCACCTTGATGGTTTGCACCCATTTCAATAATTGCAAACTGATGTTGTTCATTTAGCTTTAACAGCGTAAGCGGAACTCCAATATGATTATTCAAGTTTCCTTCGGTAATAAGGGTATTATATTTTTTAGAAATAACAGCCCCTGTAAGTTCTTTGTGTGTAGTTTTTGCATTGCTGCCGGTTATTGCCAATAAAGGAATATTAAATTGCTGTCTATGATGGGCAGCTAGTTCTTGAAGTGCAGTTAAAGTATCATTAGTGTAAAAAATCGAATTGTTATTTGAAATAGAGGCATCGCTTACTAAAGCATATTTTGCACCTTTATTTAACGCCTCATTAGCAAAGGCATTAGCATCATAATTAGCTCCTTGAAGTGCAATAAAAAGAGAGTCTTTGATAATTTTGCGGGTATCTGTACAAACTACTTGTTTACATTCTAAGTAAAGTTGATACAATATTTTTATGTCAATTGATTTCACGGTAAAGTTTAAAAATAAAAAACCCTTTGGTTATATTCCAAAGGGTTAAATTAATTTTATTAACAAGATTATTATTTTCCTAATCCAACCGGACTTCCTAAGCGAGTCATTGCGCAGCGGAAGCCTAACCAAGCTGCTGTTTGTCGTTGATCAAGAAATCTGCGGGTGCCGGGGTTTACAAAATAAGCCCTATCGCGCCAACTGCCGCCTTTATAAACTCTTGATTTATCATTTACTAAAGATGTTTTTGCATATTCATACATTAATTTATCGCCTCTTTCTGTGTAAGCATCTTCCCCATCAGGGTAATATATACTTGAGTTTACATCTCCATCTAGGTAATTAATGTAATCGGCAGTTTTATAATTTCTACGCTCGTCAAGATTATCTGTACTAAAAGCAGAACTTACTTCACGCCATTGAACTCTGCCTGGTATATCTGCTTTGCCTTCTGCAGTAACGTTAGCATAACCGTTACCATCAGGGTTTGTCATTATTGTGGAAACACTGTCTGTAACTTCAATAGTTTCACCACTTACCCCATGTGCAGATGGAGGGTTAACTTTATGCTTATATTTTTGATAAACGGGGCCATCTACGTTAGTTTGAATTTCTTGACCCAATCCTGCAACTCCGGTTGTGCTATCGCGTTTTTGAGTTGTAAATACGTTTCCGCGAAATGGTCTAAATTCATCGGCATCTTGCAATGTATTAGGACGGTAAACATCCATTACCCACTCGCAAACGTTACCTGCCATATTATATAAGCCATAATCGTTTGGCCAGTATGAATAAACAGGTGCTGTAATGTCTGCATTATCGTTTAAGAAGCCTGCGGTTCCCATATAATCACCAGCACCACGTACAAAGTTTGCGTTGATTTGACCTATAAATTTATCTTGAGCATTACGAACGCCATGTCCATTCCAAGGATAAATTCTTCTGTCTGTAATACGCTCACCAATTGTGTTGCCAATTAAACCGTAAGCTGCATATTCCCATTCAGCTTCTGTTGGCAGACGATATTTTGGTAAAAACATACCATCTTCCATACGCACATCACGCTCAGGGTTTTGTTCATCAAACGAAGGTAATTTTTGTTTTAATTGTCCTTGCCATTTACCGGCTAAATAGGCATCTGTACTAAAATAATCTTGATCAGATGGGTTTGGCACGTGCTCTAACAAGCCTTCACGAATTAAAATAAACTCGTTTACGCGGTCTGTACGCCAGGCACAAAAATCATTGGCTTGCAGCCAATTAACACCAACAACAGGGTAGTCTCGGTATGATGGGTGGCGTAAGTAATACTCCACATAAGGTTCGTTGTAGGCTAATTTTTCGCGCCACACTAATGTGTCGGGTAATGCTTTATAATATACATCTGGAAAAGTTGGCCCAAATACTCTTTGAGTCCAATACAAATATTCCAAATAACCAAAGTTACTTACTTCGGTTTCGTCCATATAGAAAGAAGATACAGTTACTCTACGAGGTACGTTGTTCCATTCATAGGTAACATCTTGTTCTGTACGCCCCATTGTGTAGGTACCACCTTCAATTAACACTAAGCCGGGGCCTGTTTCTTGCTCTTCATAAGGTGGTTTTTCAAATCCTCCATTTGTTGGGTCGTTATATGACCAACCGGTAATAGGAGAACGTTCTCTTGTACAAGAAAAGGCTAAAACGGCTAACATGGCCGTAAGCACTTTTTTGTTTTTTATTAATTTAAGGTTCATATTGAATCTAACTTAACGCTATAACGTATTATTTATAAAAAGGTTACAAAAATAATTAAAATGACGGACAACTTATAGTTCTATATTTCTTTCTTTTAGGTTTGCACTCAAACTGCATTTGGAGTGAAATTTCGTGTGAACCGGCTGTGTTACCTGCTAATTTTGAGATAGTTACATCATAACTATATCCAAACTTAAAAAAACTATTTTGGAAACCAACCAATGCTATAACGGCGTCGGCATTTCTGTACCACAATCCGGCTACAAAAGCTCCCTTAACATAATACAAACCTATATTTAGTTGCATAAATTTTTGTTGAGCCTGAAACAATATATTTGGCGAGAGGTAGCTCTCATTTCCTTTTTCTAAAGGAATAATAGCGCCTGCATGCCCTGTAAATTTAGTGGGCAGCTTTGATTGACCTAGTAAACCCTCATCAGGTTGATTAATATGGTTAGCGGCAAAACCAAAAAAGTAGTGTTTACTGTAACCCAATAATCCGGCAGAAAAATCAACGTTTTGTTTATTATTTGCAGGAATTGCTTCTTGAGTGTTCCAAACAAAACCTCTACGTGGGTCAATCATATCGCCAAAATTTAATTTGTTACGATCAAGTGCTTTTTGCAAATAAGTAGCTTGGATACCAAATTTCATTGAAAATTCGCGAGTGATGGGTGCTAAATAAGAGTAAATAAGGCTTAAATTAGTTGTTTTTAAAGTTCCTCTTGCTTGATCATCGGTTGTTGCTAAAACACCTAAACCACCAGCTAAAGCGTTTATGTGCATATCGTAAGACGCAGAGTAGGTAACGTAAGTGCCGGATAAATTTGGCCATTGGTTACGGTAATTCATACACACCCTTGGACAACGAGCAGTACCTGCAAAGGCAGGATTCAAATAAAGTGGGTTCGCATAGAACTGCGTAAATTGAGGATCTTGCGCCTTCAGATCAGAAAAAATTACCATCAACAGTAACAGTGGCAAACAAATGCGTTTAGTCATAAATAATGTTAATAAGCCTATTTTACAAATATAACAATAAATTTTTAATCAAATAAAAAATAATTACAATAAAAAAATATATATTTCGTTAATAAATGCGCATACCTTTGCGTAGGTTACATTATGAGCTATAAAAAAATAAATAATTGGTGCTTTTTTTTAATGATTACTTTTTTATTATTTGAGTTAAACGTTTTTTCTCAAAAAAAGGTTTCGTTTCAACAAAATTTGCCGACAAGCTCTCCTGTTTACTCAAATGCAACAGCAGTTTTAGTGCCAACTACTAATATTGTTAGAGTGTTTGATGAAGATACCTCTAAAGTTAAAATAGAGCTGTTGAATTGTTTTTATGATTTTAAACGTGGTTTTTTACCTTACTATAGCGTTCAAAAAGAAACGCCCTTGAACCAGTCTGCAAACCCACATTTAGTAGTAAAAAATGTGAGTAAAGTAGAACAAAAAACAGCTTCGTTGCTTCAAAAATACTATGCCAAATACATTGGTTCTGATTTTAAATTAACCCATTACAATGCCTACTCAACGGGTAAAAACTTAAATAATACACTTATTATTCCTTTCAGGTATCAAAACGGCCAATTTGAGGAACTAGTAAGTTACGATATAACATGGAGCTATACCAACAATGTTGACTATAATGCAAAAGCGCAAAGCTCGGCAGCTTCGTTTACAAACAGTTCCGTACTTGCAACCGGCAATTGGTTTAAAATTGGTATAACTACCACAGGTGTTTACAAAATAGATAAAAGTTTTTTTACATCAATGGGAATAGATGTAAGCACATTTGACCCGCGAAACATTAGAATATATGGTAACGGTGGAGCTATGTTACCCGAGAGGAACAAAGATTTTAGATACGATGACTTGCAAGAAAACGCAATACGGGTAATTGGTGAAAGCGATGGTATATTTGATGCAAGTGACTATGTTTTATTTTATGCCACGGGAACAACCTCTTGGAAATATAAAAGCAGTTATGACGCCAACCCCGCAAATAAAAAAAATAATTTACTTTTTACATCTAACCGAAATTTGTACTCTGATACATCTTTTTATTTCATTACCACTAGTTTGGGTGCCGGTAAGCGGATTATTGACTTACCTTCGTTAAACATAACAAATAACGCCACTACAAACACTTATGATTATTACAATACAAATGAGTTAGCAACCACTAATATTATGAATAGTGGCAGGTTTTTATTTGGACAATATTTTGACGTTGTAAATTCATTTAATTTTGGTTGGAATGATGCCGGGTATGTTGTTAATGATACTATTAGGAGTATTGGCATAATTGCCGGAAGAAGTTCGAGCAGCTTACCTTTTACGCTTACAGGCAATGGTATTAATGTTGCAGACAATGTTGCTTCGGTAAATTTACTAGATTGGCAAGGTTTATACGCTAATATGGATAGTTTAAGAGGCAAAGCATTAAACACATCGCCCAATGCTATTAACTTAAATTTAATTAGAAATACTCCTAACGGAATTGGTTGGGTGCAAAAAGTAATGGTTAATGCTAGGGCAAATTTACTGTCAAATGTAAATCAATTTAATTATAGAGACAGCCGCGTGGCAGCACCGGGTAACATAACTTCATTTCAGCTCACAGCTTACAATACACAAACATTAAACATTTGGAACGTTAGCGATATTTTGAATGTAAGTAATCAAAAATACGTGCAAACAGGAACTTCTATTTCATATACATGTGCAACTGATTCGGTTATTGAGTTTGCCGCTTTTACTACAGCAAATACCTACACGCCCAGCTATGTAGGTAAAATTACAAATCAAAACATACATAACATTGCCCAAGCAGATTACGTGTTGGTAACTCACCCGCTTTTTTTATCGCATGCCCAACGCTTGGCAAATCTACACCAACAAAACGAAGGCTTAACTTATGCAATAGTTACTACTGAACAAATTTATAATGAATTTTCAAGTGGGAAGCCTGATGTTTCAGCAATTAGAGATTTTACACGCATGCTATACTCCCGCAATATTGGCTTAGGCAAACAAGTAAAATATTTATGTTTACTTGGAAATGGCTCTTACATGAATCGCTTTAGAAATATTAATGGCAACACAAATTTAATACCCACGTATCAAAGTTGGAACTCAACAGATGCCGTAGGCAGCTTAACCTCAGATGATTTTTTTGGAATGATGGATCCTAACGAAGGCTTTGATGCGCTAAATGAATTTACTGGAAATCCACAAATAGTTGACTTGGGCGTAGGACGTATAATCGCTGTAACACAATCGGATATGGAAGGCGTAGTGTCAAAAATAGAAACTTATTATTCAAAAGATGGGAATGCAATTTTTAATCAAGGCCCCACTAATTGTTTTGGAAACACTTTAACCATGCGCGATTGGCGTAACTGGTTAGTATTAATTGCTGATGCCGGCGAAGGAGGACTTTTTTCAAGTGATTGCGAATCTTTATGCAACAGCTTTACACCCCTAGCACCAAATATAAATGTTGAGAAAATTTATTTAGATACCTATCAGTCATTTTCAACGGCCGGTAATGTACAATACCCTGATGCCGATAATGAGTTTCAAAACAGAATTGCCAATGGCGCACTTTTGGTAAACTATGTTGGGCACGGCAGCGAGTTAAGCTTAAGTGCTGCCAGACTAATAGACATAAATAAAATAAATGCATGGACTAATAAAATTAATTTACCGATTTTTGTTACAGCCACTTGCGAGTTTACAAGATATGATAACCCGGCAAGGGTTTCGGCAGGAGAATTATGTTTGCTAAACCCGAGTGGCGGTGCTGTTTCACTATTTTCTACTTGCAGATTAGCCATTGCAAGCACTAATTTGGTTTTAAATACTGTTTTTTATAATTACTTTTTTAGCAAAATAGCAGGTAAAATCCCCACACTTGGCGATGTTATAAAACTCACAAAAGCATACGTAGGCACGAATATATACTTTGGTAATTTTCATTTATTTGGCGATCCGGCAATTACTCCGGCAATTCCAACCCAAAAAGCAAAAACTCAAAAAATAAATTTAAATAATGTAAGTATTACCAGCAGCGACACCCTAACTTCATTAAAAAAAATGACTATTAGTGGCGCCATTACCGATACTTTAGGTAGTCTCTTAACTAATTTTAATGGCATAATATATCCAAGTGTGTTTAACAAAGTAAGTGTTTTAACAGGTACTATTGCCGGACTAGGCACCACATTTACAGTCAATTCACAAAAAGATGTTATTTACAAAGGCAAATCATCTGTAATAAATGGAAATTTTTCATTTTCGTTTATAGTGCCAAAAGACATTGGCTTTGCACAAGGCAGGGCAAAAATATCATATTACGCAACTAACGGCACCATAGATGCAAGCGGTAGTTACACACAAATAATTGCAGGAGGATATTCATCTAGCTCAGTAATAGTAGATAACCAAGGCCCAAGTATGACGTTGTTTATGAATAGTACTAATTTTGTAGAAGGAGGCACTACAAATGAGAGCCCTATATTTTATGCAAATTTAATTGATTCGAGTGGAATTAACATGTCGGGTTTAGGTATAGGGCACGATTTATCAGTAGTGCTTGATGCAAATACAAGTAGTCAAATTATTTTAAATACTTATTATGAACCTAGTATAAACAGCTATCAAAGCGGCAGGGTAAGGTATCCGTTTAATCAATTAAGCAACGGTCCTCATCAATTAACATTTAAAGCATGGGATATTCAAAACAATTCAAGTGTGGGGCATCTTGATTTTGTGGTGGCAAACAGTGCGCAATTAGCACTCACTCACGTGTTAAATTATCCTAATCCGTTTACAACTGCCACTAAGTTTTACTTTGAATATAACCAACCATGCAATCCATTACAAGTATCCTTGCAAATTTTTACCATTAGTGGTAAAGTTGTTAAAACCTTTCATACAAGCGTTAGCTGCGATGGCTTTAGACCCGAAGCCATTCCTTGGGACGGAAAAGATGATTATGGAGATAAACTTGGCAGGGGAGTTTACATCTATAAATTAGCAATAGTAGATAATCAAAATCAAAAAGCTGAAAAAATTGAAAAATTAGTGATTTTAAATTAGTAAATTTGTAACCCTTGAAAATGAAAATAATATTCAAAATTTGTTTAGTAGCACTTTTTTTACTACATAACTCTAAGAGTTTTTCTCAAAATACCATAGCATTACAAGCACTAAATGGTCAAACAATTAACCCCATTACAACGGCGGTGCCTTTTTTAACCATTGGCCCCGACAGTAAACAAGGAGCAATGGGTGATGCAGGAGCTGCTACCGATCCTGACGTAAATTCAATTCATTGGAATTGCAGTAAGCTTGCTTTTATGGATAAAAATAAGTTTGGTGCAGGCTTTACAGTAACACCATGGTTAAGAAACTTAGTTCCCGATATTAATTTGTATTACCTAAGCGGTTACTATAAAGTAAGAAAAAACACAACCATTGGATCTTCACTTAGGTATTTTAGTTTAGGGAAAATTGATTTAACAGATATTAATGGCGTTTCAATTGGTTCATACAACCCAAATGAATTTGCAATTGACGTTGCAGCTTCACAAAAATTATCAAAAGTATTTAGCATGGGAGTTGCCTTAAGATACATTAACTCAGGAATAGGAAGATTTACAGGGAGCGGTAATCAAGGTAAAGCAGCACAAACAGCCGCAGTTGATGTAACTATGTATTATAAAAGTCCTGTATTTTCAATGGGAGATAAAAAAGGCTATGCCACCGGCGGTTTAGCCATTACAAATGTTGGTAATAAATTAAGTTATAATGGTACCGACAAAAACTTTTTGCCGCAAAACATGCGCTTAGGAGGAGGCTTAAAAACGATAATAGATGAGTATAATACTTTTGGCGTTTACGTAGATGCGAATAAATTGCTAGTACCAACTCCGCCCATTTACAACCGCGATGCAAATGGAAACATTATAATTAATCCTTCAACCGGAGGCAAAGAAATTGCTGCCGGTATGGACCCCAATGTGCCTGTAACGCAAGGGATATTTCAATCGTTTTACGATGCACCAGGTGGCGCAAAAGAAGAGTTAAAAGAAATAAATATAGCGAGTGGTATAGAATATTCGTACAACAATGTGTTTGCAATTAGAGCAGGCTATTTTCATGAAGATAGAACAAAAGGTTCTAGGCAATACATTACCTTAGGGGCAGGTTTAAGCTATTCAAAAGTTACAATTGATATGTCGTATTTAATACCAACTGTAATAAACAACCCATTGCAAAACACCTTTAGATTCTCGTTGTCATTTAACTTCCCTGAAGCTAAAAAAGGCGATGCTCCTACCGATGGCTCTGCACCACAGCCTTAAAATTTAATAACAGTGAACTGTTAGCATACTTTTTTTAACAGCCATTTTATTTAGGGCTAATATGCCATATTTGTTTTATGGTTAAGCTATTTAAAATAAAAATACTAAGCTTATTGTTTATAGTTAATTTATTTACTCAATGTAAAGAGATCGCTAACACAAAAGCTGATTCAAAAAAAGTTTTTAATTATAATGAAAGCGCAGTGGTTACCTCGCTCGATCCTGCGGCAGCTTCAAGTTTTGAAAATATTTGGCCTGTTAACCAATTATTTAACGGGCTAGTTCAAATGGACGATAGCTTAAACGTATTACCAAGTATAGCACAAAAATTTTCGGTAAGTAATGACGGTTTGGTTTACACATTTAACTTGCGAACAGATGTGTATTTTCACGATAATAAATGCTTTAACAAAGGAATGGGGCGAAAAGTTGTAGCAAAAGATTTTGTGTACAGTTTTAACCGCTTGTTCGATTCAAAGGTAAGCAACGCCATTTCACTATTAAATTATATTGACAGGTCGGTAAAAACATCTTACAAAGGTTTTGAAGCCACTAACGACAGTACTTTTGTAATTTATTTAAGCGAACCTTTTAGCGCCTTTTTAAATATTTTAACCATGAAATATTTTAGCGTTATTCCCTTTGAAGCAATTGAAATGTACGGCAGCAACTTTAGAAAAAACCCGGTTGGCACCGGTCCTTTTTATTTTAATGTTTGGGACGAAGGCAGTAAATTAATTTTAATTAAAAATCCTAATTACTTTGAAAAAGATGAAAAAGGAGGACGCTTACCTTACCTTGATGCGCTAACAGTATCGTTTATTAAAGACCGCGAAACAGCATTTATGGAACTGCTTAACGGCCACTTTGATATGTTAAGCGGAGCCGATGCCTTAAACATAAATGAAGTGCTTGATAAAGAGGGAAATTTAAAAGATGTGTATTCAAAAAAATTTAATTTACAAAAACAAACATTTTTGAAAACAGATTACATAGGCATTTTGATTGATGAAAACATACCATCTGTTAAACAGTCGCCACTTAAGCTAAAAGCTATTCGTAAAGCTATTAATTATGGTTTTGACAGAGTTAAATTAATTAAATTTTTGCGCAATAATGTAGGGGAGCCGGCAATATCAGGTTTTGTTCCAAAGGGAATGAAAAGTTATAATCCTGAAAAAGTAAAAGGTTATACCTTTAATCCTGAAAAAGCAAAAATGTTGCTTGACGAGGCAGGTTTCCCTAATGGAAAAGGTTTGCCTGCCATTACATTATATACTGCCGAAACATATAAAGAACAAGTAGAATTTATACAATCTCAACTACAAAAAATAAACATCAATTTAAATGTTAGTATTGAAAAAGCAAGCGTGTTAAGCCAAGGCGTAAATCGTTGCGAATATAATATGTTTAAAAAATCATGGGTAGCTGATTATGCCGACGAAGAAAATTTTATGAGTATTTTTTATGGCAATAATTTTACGCCGAACGGATTTAACTATTTTCACTACAAAAACGTTGAATTTGATAATTTATACGAAAAAAGCCTGCGCGAAACAGATAGATCTAAAAAAATTGAATTAGTGCAAAAAATGGAAAATTTAATAATTGAAGACGCACCCGTAATTCCATTATATTACGATGAGGTAATTCGCTTAGTAAGCAAAAACGTAAGTGGACTGCCAATTAATCCAATGAATTTGTTAAACCTTAAAAAGGTAAAAAAATAATTTTTTTCTATTAATTTAATACTCTTAATTTAGCAACATTAAAAAATATATTATGGGAGCACACAATCACGATAGCCACGTTTCAGAACACAAACCTGTTTCATTTACTGTACCCTTTATTTTAGGTATGGTAACTGTAATAATTATATTACTTTTTGTAAGTTTTTGCGATCCTAAGCAACATCATGCATCCGGCGAGCATCAAGAACATGCAAGTGAGCAAGTTACTACAGAACACTCAGAAGCACATTAATTAAAGAAATAATTGGATTAAAAGTGGTCCCGAAGGGATTCAAACCCCTAGCCTTCTGATCCGTAGTCAGATGCTCTATTCAGTTGAGCTACGGGACCATTCTCAGTAAAATTGAGAGCCGCAAATATACAAATATTATTTATTTGTAATAAAATAATTAATTAAATTTTTTGCAGCTTTTTAGTCATTGCGCTTTTAGCACATTACATTTATAGTTTAAGTAAAAGAAAATGAAAGAAATTATTGAAAAAGCTTGGGAAGACAGAAGTTTACTAAAAAATAAAACTGTTGAAACTGCGATACATCAAGTAATTGAAAAAATTGATAAAGGCGAATTACGAGTAGCTGAACCATTAAATGATGGCGAATGGAAAGTGAACGATTGGGTAAAAAAAGCGGTAATACTCTATTTTCCAATAATGCCAATGAAAATAATGCAAGATGGTCCGGAGCAATTTTATGATAAAATACCTTTAAAAACAGGCATGAAAGAAGCAGGAATTCGTACTGTGCCCGGTTCAATAATTAGGTATGGTGCTTACGTTGCCAATTCAGTTATTTGCATGCCTTCATTTATAAACATTGGTGCATACGTTGATACAGGAACAATGGTTGATACTTGGGCCACAGTTGGCAGTTGCGCTCAAATAGGTAAAAATGTTCATTTAAGCGGAGGAGTAGGAATTGGTGGGGTACTTGAGCCGGTGCAGGCTGCTCCGGTAATTATTGAAGATAATTGTTTTATTGGGAGCCGCTGCATAGTTGTTGAAGGCGTTAGACTTGCAAAAGAAGTTGTGCTTGGAGCAAATGTGGTGCTTACACAGTCAACAAAAATTATTGATGTTACTAATGCAAAGCCAATTGAATACAAAGGCTTTGTGCCGGAACGCAGTGTTGTAATACCAGGCAGTTACAGCAAACAATTTGCTGCAGGCGAATATCAAGTGCCTTGCGCTTTAATTATTGGTAAACGAAAATCAAGTACCGATTTAAAAACCAGCCTCAATAACGCTTTAAGAGAACACAACGTTGCTGTTTAAAGCTTGTAAGTGCATTTGCATATTATCCATTTTTATTAGCCAAAAATCAATAATATTAAACAGGCTAGTTAAAATCAAAAGCATTTAAATTAAAAAAACTTAATTGCAACTATTTTATTTTAAGCAACACTACATTTTCAACATGAGCTGTTTGTGGGAACATATCAACCGCTTGTGATTTTTCAATTGAGTAATTATCTTTTAGTAAAGCTAAATCGCGCGCTTGCGTAGATGGATTACAACTTACATACACAATTTTTTTTGGTGCGGCATTTAAAATTACTTTTATTACTTCTTCGGCCATACCGGCTCTAGGTGGGTCGGTTATAATAACATCAGGCTTTCCATGAATATTAATAAATTCATCAGTTAATATGTTTTTCATGTCGCCCGAAAAAAAAGATGTGTTGCTAATGTTATTTAATACTGCATTTTTTTTTGCATCAATTATCGCATCAGAAACGTATTCAATGCCTACTACTTTTTTGCACTGCCTCGCCACAAAATTAGCAATAGTGCCGGTACCGGTATATAAATCATAAACAGTCTCACTTCCTTTTAAATCGGCAAAATTTTTGGCAATTTCATAAAGTGTTAATGCTTGTTTTGAGTTGGTTTGAAAAAAAGATTTTGCGCTAATATTAAATTTTAAATCGTTCATATATTCGCTAATAGTGTCGTTACCAAAAACTGTTTCAATATTTACATCCTGCAGCGTATCGTTACCTTTGGTATTGTGAGCAATTTGAATAGAATGAACAAACGGAAATTTTTGCTTTATAAAGTTAGTTAAAGATGTAACCTGTTCAGTATTCATATCAAAAATTTGAAGCAAAAGCATTATTTCTCCGCTAGATGTGCTGCGTATCATTAAATTTCGCAACGTACCTGTTTTATTTCTTATATCGAAAAACGAAATATTATTTTCAATAGCAAAACTTTTTATAGCATTTCTAATTTCGTTTGACGGCGACTCTTGTAAAAAACACTCATTTATATCAAGCACCTTATCAAACATGCCTGGAATATGAAACCCTAATGCATTTCGATTAATATTTTCTACACTTGTATTAATTTCTTCTTTGGTTAGCCAGCGCTTATTTGAAAAAGCAAACTCCATTTTATTGCGGTAGTAGTACTCAGAGCTATTGCCTGCTATTGGTAAAAATTGTTTAACATCTAGCTTGCCAATTCTAAGCAGTGCCTCTTCAACGTACTTTTGTTTTAGTTCGAGTTGCGTTTTATAGCTCATATTTTGCCATTTGCAACCACCGCAGGTTCCAAAATGTTTGCAAACAGGTTCAATTCGGTTAGGCGATGGTAAAATAATTTCATTTAAAGTACTTTCAACAAAATTCTTTTTCTTTTTAATTACTTTAACACTTACTGTGTCACCCGGTACAGCGCCATTAATAAAATAAACTAAACCATTAAGTTTAGCAACCGCTTTTCCTTCGTTATTTATATCAATAACTTCGAGTGGCGAAACAATATCGCCGTATTTAATTTTTTCCATTATATGTTTGTAAATTTATGAATGAGGCTGATAAATTATACCTATGTAAATTAATTAATTTCCACATTAGTTCAAGCGAAAGAGAGAGAGATTGATACAGCACTGCTTCGCTTGATGTGATAAGATGATTGAAAAAACATTTATCCATATTGGTATTAGAAAATAAATGTACGCTAAACACTACACTATTTCAATAGAAATTTTCATTAAATAGAGTGCAATTAAAATGCCGCCTATAATTATCCTATAAACTCCAAACCATTTAAAGCCGTATTTGTTTAGTATTCCAATAAATGTTTTAATAGCGAGTAAGGCTACTATAAAAGCGATTAAGTTCCCAAATAATAGCAGTTTTATTTCGTTTTGGTTAATTGAAATTCCTTCTTTATAAAAATCATAACATTTTTTAAATGTTGCTGCAGCCATGGTTGGAACAGCTAAAAAAAAGGAAAATTCTGCGGCAGCTTTTCTTGTAAGTTTTTGTGCCATTCCTCCGATGATAGTACTCGCGCTTCTGCTAACTCCCGGAAATAAAGCTAAGCACTGAAATACTCCAATTTTTAATGCCGTTATGTTTTTGATTTCTTCTTCATTATGTATAAAAGGTTTTTTAAAAAAATTATCAATAACAAGTAAAACAATACCACCTAAAAATAATGCCACTGCAACGCCAAACAGATTTTCTAAAGCCCTGTCAATCATATCTCCAAACAGCACGCCAATAACTGCGGCAGGAATAAAAGCAATAATTAATTTTATATAAAAATTAATCTTTTTAAAAAAATGTTTAAAATAAAGAACAACTACGCTTAAAATAGCGCCTAATTGTATGGCTACTGTAAATAATTTAACAAATGGTGTAGATTTTATGCCAAGCAGTGCAGTTGTAATTATCATGTGCCCCGTTGATGATACCGGTAAAAATTCAGTCAAGCCTTCTATTATGGCTACAATAAGTGCTTCAAAGTATGTCATGCACAAATGTAGTTGTTAAAAATTTATTTAATGTAAAACAACTATTGTTTTATTAATAGTTTGTTGTGAAGAGTTTATTTGAAGATAATAAACGCCATTAGTTATGTTTTTTAAATCAATGATTTTTAAATCGCTGTTAAAGTCAATTTTAAATTCTTGGCCCGTTTGATTGAATAGCTTTACGCTTTTTATATCTGCTAAATTTATATTTACTATATCTTTAGTTGGGTTTGGGTATATTAGCAGCTCTCTGTTTTTTTGATTTTCAACTATACCCGATGCAATAGGCGGACAAGGAGAACCACCTAATACTGTTATATCATTACAAAGCGATTGGTAATATTGATTGGCAATAGATGCGTCGTGAACTATTACAAAATTTTCATCATTTTTAGTTTCTGCAGAGTTGGTCCAATTGAACGAACCTGTACACACAAGAGGGTCTGACGTTGGAGCTGTTGCATCAATCAACATTATTTTATTATGATATAAATAATAGCCGCCTGAGTATATTCTAAAATTATTTGCACTCATAACACTTGTTAGGGTGGCATAAGGTTGATAGGTTTTGCTGCTTTGGTCTTCAATTCCTTTGGCTAACACTCCCGATGAAATTGCAGTGCTAATTGCGAGTGCAATGGAGTTATCAGTAAATGTATAAATACCAAAAAACAAATCTGAGTTTGCAGTAGAAATTGCATTTTTTAATTGCACATCAGCCCCATCTTTTGGCGAAAAGTAAACATCAACAACACTACCTCCAACATTAAATGTGTGTTGGTTTGCTGCCGTGGGTGTTTTGTATGGGCCAAATGTAGAACTTGATAAATTAGGTGTTGTAGTAGTACTACCCCACATTTTATTAAACTCACCGGTGTAAACTTGCGCCATTGATTGACTTTGAAAAATAATTACGTTATTGTAATCACTTGCATTTTGTTGTGCTGTAAAATTGCACGAACCCGTCCAAACAAAAGCATTGTTTGAGTTGGTTGATGCAGCATCAATTATCATAAATTTATTATGGCAAATACCATAAGCAGAAGTAGTTGGGCTGCCTAATGTAGTAATTCCTGTGTTTAGCGTGCTTAAGCCGCTGTTTGAAGATGACCCATTGTAAATCCAACGAATTTTAACGCCTCGTGCATACGCATTGTTTATGGCAGTAGTAATAATACCAGTTCCGGTAGATAAAAAATCGTAAATACAAAAATCAATACTATTTTGTGCACGATTAATAAAAGCGGCAGCGGTATCTAAAATACTTGCATTTAAATAGGTTGCATTTACACCTGTTGATAAACTTGTGTTTACCGGGTGATTAAAATAGCATGTGATTTTAGAGTTTTGACTATAAAATAAGGTTGTAAATAATCCAGTGATTATTGATAGATACAATTTCTTTTTAAAAAAAATAATCATCACTGTTTAATTACTTTAACCGTTTGAGTTTGAAACTCTGATTTTACTTTACAATAATAAATACCCGAATTAAAATTACTTAAATTAATTTTATATTCATTGTTTAGTCCTTTTTCTGGTTGAATATTTAATTGTTTTCCGGTAATATCAATTAGTTCAATACTGTAAACTTGGTTGTTATTTTGACTTCCAATTATAAGCATATCTTTTGTGGGGTTTGGATAGGCATTCAATTGCGGTAAGTTAAATGGATTTTTTTCTTCAATACTTGTAACTAAAGCATTACCGCCCGCAAGCCAAATGGTAGTATTAATAAAAAATTTTTGATGATTCCCGGCAGCATCTGTAAAATACCCATTGTACAAAGTACACGAAGGATTTCCTGTACCGTCATCAGACGGAGAGCTATCGCCCATAGCAGCAACTCTGCCATTAAAATAATAAGCATGTGCCACCAAAGCATTTAAACTGCCCGAAGCCGGAGCATTTACATACACATCGCCTGCAACGGTTGAGTTGTTTGCATTATTTAAAGTCATTGTTGTACCGTTACTCCATTTGACTTGAGCAACAGTTCCGCCAGGTCCGTGCGTTAAACTGTCAGAGGGTGTTGTAACCACATTGTTTGAAACCGGTGAAATATTTACATAATCGAAGGTAATGCCAAAAGGATTTATTTGAACAGTGTTTGTTTGCATTAAGTCATTCCAAATGTGCGGTGAATCCCAACCATCGTTGTTTCTGTCAGAAAGATTATGATCAGAAATCATAAATAAACCACCACCATTTTTTACAAAATTAATTATTGCCGCCTTTTCGGTATCGTTGTATTTTATATTAGGCTCATCTACAATATATACTTTATAGTTTGATAAATCAAGTGGGTTACTTAAATCGCCGTAAGTTATTGAGGCGTTATAGGGCATACTTTCAATGCTAAAGCCTTGTTTTGCCATATCAACTCCCCATGCAGAAAGTCCTCCTGTCCAATACGTTTCAGGAGTAGAAGCATTAATGGCCGACTGTGCAGGAGTTGGAACTTGCTGAGCATTTGATTTATTACCGGAGGTAGTTATACCTCCGGAAGTGTTATAAAATAAATTATCAATATCAGCATCTACTACCCAATCGGCATTACCTGCAGTTTCTGCTTTGCGGCAATCAAATAATATTTTTTTTTGAGAAAACAACTGTGTGCTAATAGCACATAATAAAATTAAAGTAAATTTTTTCATAGGATTACAATAATAAAACTAATTAGTCAAATATAATAGAAATACTTAGATTTAACATTTTTATTAGTAGCTAAATTGATTAAGGCGCAAAAAAACGATTTCAACTTTGAGTTAATTTTGATTAAATCTGTCGCGTAAAATTCAGGTGTATTTTTTATCTGCTAATAGTATTATGTCAAGCTAAGCATATCTGTGTTTGGCATAAGGCTGCAATTTATCTTAATTACAAAACAATTAACCCTTTACTTAGATTTGCAATAGCTGGCTGTAAGCTTTTTTAAAATTTTCTTCTGAAAAATTGACCCTGCTGTATTCAAGTGTATTTTTTGAAATTTTTGACAGCTCGCTTTTATTACTTTCATAAATTTCCGTAAAAATTAAAACTATTTCGTTGATGCAACGCTCATCAAAATTAGTGCATAAATAACCATTTTGTTTGTTTTGAATATGAAAAGGAATATCGCCAACCGGTGTGGAAATAGGAATACAACCAAAGCTCATTCCCTCAGCTAACGATAATGGAAAGCCTTCTGAATTTGAAGTAATAATTATAAAATGAGATTTATTGTAAATATCATTTAATTGCAAACTGTTGCGAATTTCGCCATAATACGTAATATTGTTTGAGTTACCTTCGCTTCGCTTTTTTATATCTCCAACTAAATTAAATACAAATGGCAATTTTAAATGTGCTAACTCATTTGCAATTTTTATAAGAAAATTGATTTGCTTTTCAGGAGAATCGCGCCCAACAAAAGTAATTTGCATTATTCCATCAAATTGTTTCGTATTTATAGTTTGAGGTGAAATAGCATTATATATTAATTTTAAGCGATTATTATAGTTATTTGAAATGTAGTTTTTTAAATAAAATGCAGTCGTTGAATTTAATGCTTTATTACTTATGAAAACACGGGCGTTTAAACGCAAATACGCATTTAAATTTGTATTGTTTTTAGTTGATTCAATAAAATCATGTGTTAAATCAACACACTTAATGTTGTGTGGCACACTATTTAAAATAGAGTAGTAATATTGACTATTTGAGCCAAATAAAGTAGGCTTATTGGCCGTAATATAATTTAGTAACAGCCGGTGCGATTTAATTGAAAAAAATGGGTGATACAAGCACGCTGCAAAATGATTTACGTTAACGTTTGGATTAAAAAAATTATTAAAACTTTGTTGAGAATTTATTGATGTTAAAATAACAAGTTGCTTTTTATTTTGCAATACATTGCAAATATGAGAATGTACTTTTTCAGCACCACCAATTTTTGACCATGCAAAAAAAGATATTAAATCAAAATTGGTAGTCTTTAGCGCTTGAAATAATGCCTTATATTGCTTTGCAGCAGTGAAATAATTAATTGTAAATAATCGTTTAAGATTAGGTAAAAATTTATTTTTTAAATTAAGCTTAGCCCAATAACCAAGATCAATTGCGATGCTATACAATGATTTTAATACAAGTGCATTTACTTTTAAAGTTAAAACAGAGTGCATAAAAAATTTAATTTTTACAAGTGCAGATTTGATTTGGGGAGATTGCTTTTTATTATGCACAATAGTAACTGAATTTTGATGTATGCGATACTTCAGTAATTGCTGTGGAGTTTTTGCTATAATAAATTTATCGCGTAATAACCGAAGCCATAAATCCCAATCTTCACTGCCTTTTTGAGACGAGTTGTATTTGTACTTTTTTAAAATCTCAGCTTTAATCATTATGCTTGGATGCGATATACAATTTTCGTAAGGCATTGTATTGGCTATTTTAGCAGGAGTATTCATTAAAATATCTAAATTCCAATAGCCATGAGAACTCCCATCTGACAATACAATTTCAACAGGGCTTGCTACCAGAGTATAATTTTTATTTTCAAGTAAGTAATTTAATTGAATGAATAGCCTTTCAGAAAAACACACGTCATCGGCATCAAAACGCGCAATGTATTCTCCTTTGCAGAAATCAATTGCTTTATTTAAAGTTTTTATTAGGCCTAAATTTTTTTCATTTTCAATGTATTTAATTCGGCTATCGTTAAATGATTTGATAATGTTAGCTGTATTATCCGTTGAACCATCGTTAATAATTATAAACTCAAAATTTACATAGGTTTGATTTAGCACACTTTGAATGGCTTCTGCAATATACAACTCAGAGTTATAAGCAGGCATCAGTACCGAAATAAGCGGGTTATGTTTTTGGTTATTCAATTTGAAGCCAATTTTTTGGAATTAAACTAATGGGTTGTGGTTTATTTTTATGGAACCAATGTTTTGGTGCAATAACTGTTTTAGCTTCGTTTTTGTTTAACCAAGCTGCCCACCAACTAAAGCTGCTATTGGCAATAATATTGTGCTTACATAAGGACATTAAATGCAAATCGCAAAAATGCGAGTTGGTTTCAACAAAAATTGTAGTTGTATCAAATTTTAAATTATTGGTACACCACTGTATATCATCAGAAAAAACAAAAATAGTGTTGATAGCGTGTTTGTTTTTTATAAGGGTAACAGCGTTGTTGTAATACATTTCGGAACAAAGTCCATGGAAGTCGTTTGCACTCTGGAGCGCAACATAATCGCCTCGCCTAACGTGGAGCGATAAAGAGTTTGTATTAATTATTTGCGTTTTATAATTTTCAATTCCGCTAAGCAAATTGCTTTTTATTTGAAAATCGTTTTGAATGGTGGTTTTTATTTTCTCAAAATATTTTTCACTTTGCCAAAAGCCATTGAGTAAGGTATTGTTGGGTAGTGAAAAAAAATTAGAATCAAAATTCATACTTTTTTCATTAGCAATATGATAGCTAGTTTGTTTAAAAAAAGGTTGACTTAGTTTTTTAAAAAAAGTTTTTTTAGCATTAAATTTTTGAATTTCACTTTCGCTTGCAATCTCAGTATCAAACTTAAAAGCAGAGAGTTCAAAATTACGTTTAGTATAAGCGCCGTTAGGGTTTGTGTTTAAAAAAGAAAGATCAATTTTCAAGTCGGTATTATGGCATTGGGCAAGCGATTTGCCTGCCGCATACTGAAACATTTGGTTTCCTAAACCGCCTATGAGTTTTGTGATGATCAAGTTTTATTTATTAAAGAATAATACACCTGTTCGTAGTTTTGTGTTATTACTTCCCAACTGTACTTGTTTTTCCATATTTCAAATGCTGTTTCGCCCATTTTTAATCGTTTTTCTTTATTACGATACATATCTTCCATTAAAATAATTCCTTTAGCTATGTCTACATGAGAAAAACCATCGCTGCCAATTTGGGTTGGCATTATTTCTCCTCCTCGTGTCCATGCAGCTATTTCAACAGAGTTACCGCAATCAGAAGAAAGAAAAGGTAATTTTGCAGCAGCACATTCAAATAAAACAATGGGCGAACATTCGATGTTAGAAGGAAAAACAAATAAATTTGATTGTTTATAGGCCGCTACCGTAAAATCTCTTGGAAAAAAATTAAACACAACTTTTTTTCCAAACGAAAATTTTATTTTAATTAGATTCCACAATCTCTTACGGTGACGTTTAAAATTTTTAAAAAAATATTCATAATTGTTCCCAATCATCAGTAGCGCAGAGTTTTTAATTTTAGAATTGGCATACATCTCAAGCAATTCGTCGTGTCCTTTCCATCCAGAAAAACTACCAACATGCAATAATAAAAAAGTATCTTTTTTTAGATTTAAAGATTTTCGGATATCAATTTCAGTACTTTTTAAAAATTCATCTTCAGCGGCACCGTTAGGTATTAAAATTGTTTTGCTTACTCCATTTTGCCTTGCAAAATTTATATCTCTGTAATCATCGCTTAAATATACATTCATGTCGTAATCATGAATGTATGTTTTCATGTCTTCATAATAGGTTTTAAATTCATTCCAATATAATCCTGAATACCCCGTTGGAACAGATACCTTTTTAGCGTTTATTTTTTTTAAAATTGGCAATGCTAAATTTGTAGCCCATTGTTGGGCTGCAAAAAAGGTAATTATATCGGTATTAAGAGTAAGTAAAAAATTTACATAATTATGATCCTCTTCACTTTTTGGAACAATAGGGTTCCCAATAATATTGAAAGCAATAATTTTTACACCGTTTAACTCTGTAAAATTTCTTTCAGGATTAAATCGAGTAATTACCGTAACATCATGTCCTAGGGTTACTAACCGCTCACTTAGTTGTTTAACAACCTCTTGCATTCCTCCAACAGAAGGGTAGTACGCTTCAACGCAATGAGTTATTTTAAGTTTTTTAATCATTTATAGGTTCTGAAATTAGCTGTTGTAATTTACTGGATACTTTTAGGAAAAATAACTTTAATGGATTTTTTGTATTCAATCGTTGAAATTTGTTCGCTCTCCATTTTATTATTTTCAAATACTCCTTTTTTCTTTTTTCTATTTCATCTGTATATTCAGGATAAATCGTATTTAATTTTTTCGATATTTTAATTATTACTAAGTTTAATTTTTCTATATTTAGTTTTTTATCGCTTATTCCATTAAAGTCGCCATTAACCGAAGATATAAAGTATTCTATTTCATCATTTGTAAGGTTTAAAAAACGGTTAAAATTTATTTTATTCTGATTTATAACAGGTTTTTCTTTATAATAATTAGAGCTTTCTTTCGAAATACCAGCATCATGATGTCTATATAATACTAAAATATCTGGCAGATTAGAAACCTGCCCAATTTGCACAAATCTCGACCACAACTCATAATCTTCAATTAAACTTCTATCTCCATTATACATTCCAACTTTATCTATTGCTAATTTTCGAAACATTACACTGCTATGAACAAAAGGGTTATTAAAAAATAAATCAAAATGAAGTTGAGCAGGATTAGTAGCATGGTTATGGATTCCATAATTATCATTTGTATTTGTGAAAATTTTTGCTCTAGTGCCTAATAAAACAACTTTTGGGTGATTAATTAAATATTGGATTTGCTTTTCCAGTCTTCTTGGAAGAGATATATCATCTGCATCTTGGCGAGCAATGTATTCGCCCTTAGCAATTTTTAATCCGTTGTTTAAACTTTCTGCTAGTCCTGAATTTTTCTGATGTATGCTAATAATTCTTTTATCCGAATATTGGTCTATAATTTCTTTTGTACTATCTGTTGAGCCATCGTTAATAATTATAAGTTCTAAATTTTTGTGGGTTTGAAATAAAATAGAATCGATGGCTTCTTTTAAATATTTTTCGCCATTGTAAACAGGGAGAATTACAGATATTAAATGATTATCAAACATTAAATAAATTATTTGTAAATTTTAAAAAGCGATTTTGAAATCGAATAAAAAAACGATTTCTTAACTCACTATATTGATTAGAGGTACATTTAGTTTTATTTGATGAGTACCATTTTTTAAAATCAAAATATACTATTTTAAGTTGTTGTTCGGTAGTTAATGAATCTTTTCGAATGCTCGTTCTTGAGTCGTCTTCATATTTCACCAAACACTTGCTATTATATATAAAATCATAATTACAAGATATTTTCAACCATAATCCATAGTCTTCTAAAGCTTTCATTTCAGATGCTTCTGAAAAATAATTTACACTTTCAATAATATTTTTTTGTATTAATACACTGCTACAAATAATTCTATTTTGGAGAATTAATTCTTGAAAACGGAAAACGGTTGAATTTTTATCTTCATCATATTCCGAAGTAATCTCACCATCAAACACTTTTAGTGCATTTGTACAACTTGCAACTTTATTGTATTTAATTAAGTCGCTTACTTGTTCGTTTATTTTTTCAGGTAGCCACTCATCGTCATTGTCTAAAAAAGCAATCCAATTTCCTTTACTTTTTTTAATTCCAATGTTTCTTGGAATCGCAGGTCTTCCGTTTTTTCCGCAATCAATCCATATCACTTTTGAATTATTTAAACGTAAAACTTTTGATTTTGAATCATCTGTGGAACCATCGTCGCAAACTAAAATTTCTAATACAGAAAAAGTTTGATGCAAAACACTATTAATTGCCCGAACCAACTTTTCAGATCTATTGAAATTCGGTATTATTACAGATATTTTAAAGCTATCTTGCAAATGATTTACTTAATTGTTGTTCAAAATTTGAAATCCATACCCCGTGCATTTTAATTTCAGACTCACTATCATCTACTAAGTAATCTTTAAGATAATTGGCAGCTCTATCTTTTGCGCTTTGAAGTGAAAGTGTTTCAATTTTTTCGCCTTCAACTTCAATATTATAGGTGTCTTTATATTTAGTTTTATTCACAGAATTGAGTTTAAACCCAAAAGATTCATATATTTTTTTTAATCTTTTTTCTGAATAGCCTTCGTAATGTACAGCCCATTTTGCTTCTTGAGACCCAAAAATGTGTCTTAATCCTACTCCTTCGTTTTTATTTCCAAAAAGAGAAAAGTTATTTTTAAATGTCGTTTCAAAATCAGGAACCTCTATTCGTAATTTACCATTTATTTTAAGCCAAGAATTCCATGATGCCATAAAAGCACAGGCGCAAGATCTTTCAAAATGCTCAAAAACATGGTGTAATCTTATTTCATCAATATAATTTGATTTATAGGTTAGCTCATACAAATTGTGGTATTCATCTGCAACGCTTGTATTTTGAACTGTATGTTCATCTGGCGGATAATCGATATTTGTATAACCTTCAAGATATTTTTGGCCACAGCCTAAATGAATTTTCATAATTATGAGATATTTTTAATTATAGTTTTTGCAGGGTTTAATATTAAACCACTTTCTGTATTTACAACTTTTTTATTGTGTGCAATTTCGCCTGCATCTGAAATTTTAATTCTAAATACGTTGTTAATGTATTGAAATGTTCTTTGATTGCTCGATAAACCAACAATAATTTTGTAATCACCGGTTGTAAATAAAATATCACTTAAGTCAAATACAATTTCGTATTCACCTACGCCTGTATCATTTGGCTCACTCCAAACAGTTCTAAGAGGCATATCTAACGAAGTTACTATTCCCAAGCCGGCAATAAAATGAGGCGTATTTTTAATTATTTTAAATTTTATTCGCACTTTCCACCCACTACCAACAGGAATTTCGTTTAAAATATTTTCATCAATATTTTCTATTGTTAGTTGAGTTACATAACCAAATTCGATCGTTTCTGGTGGTGTAAGAATATATTTGCCATTCGTGTTCTCTCCGTTGTTTACGTACTCAGAAACAATAGTATCAATATTTCCATTTTTTATGAGTTCTCCATTTTTTAAATAGATTCCAACATTACAAAGTTTTTGTACCGACTGCATGCTGTGGCTAACAAATAAAATCGTTCTGCCATCTTTTTGATTTACTTCCTCCATCTTACCCATGCTTTTCTTTTGAAAAGCTGCGTCGCCAACGGCAAGCACTTCGTCAACTATTAAAATATCTGGTTCGAGGTGTGCGGCAACCGCAAAAGCTAGGCGAACATACATACCACTGCTATATCGTTTTACAGGCGTATCTAAAAAACGTTCTACTTCGCTAAATGCAACTATTTCGTCAAATTTTTTATCAATTTCAGATTTACTCATTCCTAAAATTGAGCCATTTAAATAGATATTCTCTCTCCCCGATAAATCGCCATGAAAACCGGTTCCCACTTCGAGCAAACTTGCCATTCTTCCTTCGTACTCAATTTTTCCAGTAGTTGGCGCAACTATGCGGCTCAATATTTTTAATAAAGTTGATTTTCCGGCACCGTTTCTGCCCACTATTCCAACACGATCGCCTTTTTTTATTTCAAAATTTATATCTTTTAATGCCCAAAAGTCTTCTTTTGTATTTGTGTTGCGAGTAAAAATATTTTTTATTGACGATATAGATGACCCCACTAAAGATTTTTCTCTATTTGCATGAGTTAATTTATATTTTTTACTCAATCCTTCTACTTTTATTGCAAAATCGCTCATTTATATATAATCTGCAAAAGATTTTTCGAATTTTAAAAAATACCTGATTGACACTACTAGCAATAATGCTAGTGTAATAATGTTTACTACAAGTAATTTTATGCTAAAAAACTCAAATTCTCCAAAAAAACAATATTTATAGGCGTTCATTAAACCAACAAAGGGATTAATTAAGTATATTTTTTTTAAAAAATTGGGGATATGTAAACTCATTATGTAATTACTCGAAATAAAAATTGGTGATGCGTAAAATATTATTTGTAATAAAAAAGGCAATATAAATTTTACATCACGAAATTTTACCGATGCAGCCGCAAACCAAACACCAATTGAAAACGAAAACAGTAATCCTATTATTAAAACAATTGGCAAAAAACAAATTTGCCAAGGCGGAAGGTCTTTTAAAAATAAATAGCAAATAAGGTACAGCACAAAAGAAATTAAAAAGTCAATTATACAAACTAAAAGGCTTGTTACCGGAAATATTAACTTAGGAAAATATACTTTTGAAAGTATATTAGCGTTTGTGCTTAGTGAGTTGCTTACATCTGTTATTGAAGTTGAGATTAATTGCCAAAAAATTATTGCTGCCGAAACGGTAATATAATTTTCGCGGACCGATTGCCCTTTGTTTAATAAAAGCGAAAGCGATCCAAATATTGCTATATTTATAAGTGGTCTAAAAATGCTCCAGCCAAGCCCAATCCAGGTTTGTTTGTAGCGCACAATAACATCTCGCATCGACAAATACTTTAATAACCCTGCGTAGCGCTTTAATTCTAACAGGTCTAAGCTTGCTTTATCGGTACTTTTTATTATTGTTCTCATTAAAAATTACAAGTCTTAAATATACGAATTTTTATTGCCTCGTATTTCTCTATTTAATTTCATTTTAACCATGCAATGTTATTATTTACTAAATTTATAGCATGATTTCTGCTGTTTTGTTTCTTGAAAATATAATTTCAAATGCCATTAATACTTTGTATCAAATTTCTGATGAAAAAGTTCAAATTCAAACTACACGACCCGAATTTGAAGGAGATTATACTTTTGTAACATTTAATTTAACAAAAAAAACTAAGCTAAGCCCTGAACGATTAGGTGATCAAATTGGGAGCCATATTCAAATCCATAATGAGTTTATAAGTTCTTTTAATGTAGTTAAAGGTTTTTTAAATATTTCATTAAGCAATGCGTATTGGTTAAATTACTTCTCTGAAATAAAATCTTACAAACAGTTTGGTATTGCCAAGCATAACTCAAGCGGTAAAACAATAATGCTCGAATACTCTTCGCCTAACACCAATAAACCCCTGCATTTAGGGCATATTCGTAATAATTTACTAGGTTTTTCTGTAGCTAAAATTCTTGAGGCCAATGGCCACCATGTTATTAAAGTAAATTTAGTTAACGACCGAGGCATACATATTTGTAAAAGCATGTTAGCCTGGAAAAAATTTGCTAATGGCCAAACGCCACAAAGTACAGGCCTAAAAGGCGACTCGTTTGTTGGTAAATATTACGTTGAGTTTGATAAATTGTATAAATCTCAAATTACGCAATTAATTAGCGAAGGTAACAGTAAAGAAGAGGCTGAAAAAAACGCCCCTGCCATAAAAGAAGCTCAACAAATGTTGCAAGAATGGGAAACCGGAAACGAAGATGTTATTGCTTTATGGAAAACGATGAATGCCTGGGTTTATGAGGGTTTTAAAGAAACTTACAAAATGTTGGGCGTTAATTTTGATAAAATTTATTATGAAAGTAATACCTATCTTTTAGGCAAAGAAGTTGTTAATTACGGCTTATCAAAAAACATTTTTTATAAAAAAGAAAACGGTAGTGTTGCCATTAACTTAACAAATGATGGATTAGATGAGAAAATTGTATTGCGTTCAGATGGAACCAGTGTTTACATCACCCAAGATTTAGGTACAGCCATTGAACGATTTAAGGAATTTCCTAATTTAAGCCAATTAATTTACACTGTAGGAAATGAACAGGATTATCACTTTAAGGTGTTATTTAAAATATTACAAAAACTTGGCTACGAACAAGCCAATGAGTGCTATCATTTAAGTTACGGCATGGTTGAATTGCCCGAAGGAAAAATGAAAAGTCGTGAAGGAACTGTAGTTGACGCCGATGACCTAATAGCCGAAATGATTATAACTGCTAAGCAAACCACGCAAGAGCTTGGAAAAATAAGTGATTTTAATTCTGATGAAGCGCAGCAGTTGTATAAAACAATAGGCTTAGGCGCTTTAAAATATTTTATTTTAAAAGTTGATCCTAAAAAGAAAATGCTTTTTAATCCAAAAGAAAGTATCGATTTTAATGGTCATACAGGACCTTTTATTCAATACACGCATGCCAGAATTTGCTCCATACTTAAAAAAGCTAACTATATTAATAACAATATTGTTCTAAATGCAGAAACTTACCAATTACACAGCTGTGAAAAAAATTTAATTAAGCATATTTATACATTTGAAAACGCATTAACAGAAGCGGCAAAGGAATATAATCCTGCTATAATTGCTAATTATTGTTACGACTTGGCAAAACTCTACAATAGATTTTATCACGAAGTAAACATTTTAAAAGAAGAAAACACTTCAATAAAATTACTTCGACTTGATTTATCAAACTTATGCGGAAGCGTTATTAAAAATGCTATGGCACTGCTTGGTATTGAAGTGCCTGAAAAAATGTAAACTTTACTCTTTCCAAATAAACGGAAATAATATTAATGCGAGCAAAATAGAAATTATTGAAAGAGCCAATAACACAATTAAATTATTAAAATTTACTCCTGCCCACTCAATTCCATCAACAGCCTGTTTACCGGCTTTTATTGACGCTAGCAGCAATGGCGTTACCACAGGAAAACTTAATATACTTATTAAACCAAAGCCACTATTAGCCTTAGCTGCAATTGCGCTCATTAATGTTAAAGAGGCAGACAAGCCTATTGTTGAAAGCTCCAAGACAATAAAAAAGAATAATTTATTATCCACAGCATCGCCAAGAAAAAATAAAAATAAAAGCCATAAAATAAAATTTAATGCACTTAAAAAAATCATGTTATATATTATTTTTCCGAATATAAAATGGTGTGGTGAGTAATATGAATAATTAAATAATGCCTGTCCACCAGTTTCCTTTAAAAAAGATTTTCCACTCACCGTTACTCCGGTAAATAAATAAGTAATCCAAAAAAGAGCATTCCAAGTGGGTTTGTCGGGCTTAATTTTAAAACTTAAAGCGCTAATAAACACTGTGCCGGCAACGTACAAAATAACCGCTGCAATGGTTGATTTTTGCCTAAATTCAAGTTTAAATTCTTTTACTACTAATTGTTTCAGCATTTTATGGTTTAAATTTAGGATATTATATGAAAAATTACACGCATTTTAGCAATAGTTTTTTAATTCTCTTTCAAAAAAACATCAATAAAAACTTTATATCTTTTTATTAAAACATTTTTATTTTACCTTTCCAAATTTAATAAAATAATTTTGTTTCTTTTCTTTTGGATCTTAGGTAACAGTTATATCAACTGCCTATAATCCAAGGTTTTGTTGTTGGCGTTTTATTTTTCTTATTTGCTGTTCTTTGTACTTGATATTAATTAAGCAGTAGTTTGAACTTTTAGCAAAAAAAGAGTGAAGAAAAAAGTTCTTTTTCTTCACTCTAAGTGGACCCGGAGAGATTCGAACTCTCGTCCAAACAAGGAATTGATATGCTTTCTACAAGTTTAGATAACATTTAATTTTCGATTTTAGGCCGGTATGCAATCAAACCAAACTAAAACTTAGCTATTAATATTGTTTTAGCTAATAGCATTACTAAAACAAGCTGCTTATTTATGATGCAAAATTCTTGTCGCTAAGCAACAATGCTACAAGGTTTGCAAAGGTTGCGTAATCTTGGATTAGGCAGCCATAGCGTAAGAATAATCTTCGCCAGTTAAAATTGTGAAGGTTGATTTTTAAGTGCCATATCTACAACGCACTACCTGCTTACATACTAACTGCTCTTGCTGTCAAAACCGGTCGGGCCCTATTTTTTTAGTATTAAAATTCAAAGAACAAAACAAAGATAAGACATATAATTGATTTTTTTACAATGCTAAAAATTCAAATCAATAAAAACTTTAAAATAACGAGCATTTCACAAATCGGTAAGCAAATAGCACTAATTTTTACTAGTAAAATGCTTTGTTCTAAACTTTAGTTAAACCCTCAACCCAATCACACATACATCATCAACCTGTTCTAAGTTTCCTTTCCAATTATTAAAAGTGGTAGAAAGTTTTTGTTCTTGTTCGTTCATTGGTAGTTGGTTTACTTGCAAAAGTAATTCGTTAAATTGTTTGTATTTAAACTTTTTTCCTTTTTCACCACCAAATTGGTCGGCGTAGCCATCGGTGTATAAATACAGGGTTTCTCCTTTTTTTAGTTCGAGGGTGTGCAAAGCAAAGCTTTCTTTTCTTT